>JBHJOC010000058.1:0-50734 GCA_050330095.1 Hyphomicrobiaceae bacterium | reverse complement strand
ACTCGCTCGAAGGGAACGTCGTGTCGATTTGCTCGTATTGGCGAAATTCAAGCGTGTCGGTCCGGAACAGCTCGCTCAGCGAATCGTCGACCTTGAGCCGCGTCAGCCCGAAGACTGCGACGACCGACACCAACACCACGACGATCAGGCTTATGACGGGGGCCCTCAGCGCGAGCAGTCCCAGATGCTCGAGCCCGAAGGTCAGCAGGAAGCGGCGTTCGGCAACATCGGGCAAGCCGGCGCGACGCTGGATGTCGTCTGAATCGGGCAATGAACCCCTCATCTTGAAGGAAACACTATCAACTTCATGATTCTAGCGTTGCTTTTGTCACTTTCGCTTGGCAGGCGAGACTGCAGGAGCAGGGGACTAAGCGTTAGTGACGCAACACTAGCGCTTCACAATGCGCAAACGCCCTTCTCGCTGCGCAAGCTGTCGCCCTGCTTCGTTCGAAGCACGGTGCCGACGTTGGAAACCTGGTCGCGCCGCACACCGTCTCGCCCTATAACCTCGGGCGTGACGCCGATCGACTGCGATGGGTACAACATGATCGAGAAATCCATGGTATCAGCCGGCCCCCCAGGCAAGTCCGGCTCGTCCAATTCTGAGAATACGGCAAACGCCGTTCCCAACTCGCCTAAGTCGTTACACGCGAACCCGATGCCCGCTCGGATCGTCGATGCCCGCCATCTTCGCTGCCCGTTGCCGGTTCTGAAAGCCAAAAAGGCCCTACGAGAGATTTCCATTGGAGACGTGCTCGAGATTGTTGCGACAGACCCCCAAGCCGAGACCGATCTGAGAGCACTCTGCGCGGCGCGGTCACACGAGGTGGTCGCGGTCGACCAACGGCCAGATGAGGTCGCCGTTCTGATCCGACGGCTGCATTAACCAGAGCCGTCGAACGACTTCGCACCCAGACCGCTGTTGGGCGATGACTTCATGTGCGTTCGCGTGTTGACGTGCGCGAGGGCCGCTGCCTGCGCTGACGCCTTCAGAAGGGATACGACGTGAAGCGACTGTTGCGGGGATCGCAACTCTTGACCGTTCTCAGTGCCTTGGCGGCCATGGCATTGACCATGGGCGCGAAGGCTGCCGAAGCGCGCGCTGAGCGCATTCCCAACAGCCGTGTGCTGATCGAACTGCCCGGCGGCTTCGAGCCGTCAACGCGCTTTACCGGCTTTGAGCACGAGGATGGGCGCTCGGTCATCTTATTTGAAGCGCCGGGCGCTGCATTCGAGAGGATGGCGCGCTCGCTGAAGCCTGAAACGCTCGCTGCTCGCGGCATCACGGAGGCGGAGCTCCTCATGCTTGAGCGCACCGGCCGCCATGTTGCCCTGACCGCGCGCCAGGTGACGGCTGGTCGGATCTTCGACAAGCTGATCCTGCTGATCGCAGACGCCCAGGGTACAGCGATCTTGACCGTTAACATTCCGGCGCAATCGGGTTTCGAGCGGATCGAAGCGCGCGCTGAAATGGTTCGAGCGCTCGAGACGGCACGGCTCGTCCAAGCGAGCAGCTTTGAGCAGGGCCCAGCGTTGTCTGCAAGCATCGACGCGGTTGCACCGTTCATCCTGGTCGTCGACGCACCTCCAACGCTCCAGCTGTTCGCGACGGAACGCGAGGCCTTTTCGGACAACGCGGACCGCGCACTGATCCCAGCCTTCGTCGTGATGTCGTCGACCGCGCCGCGCCCAATCCCGAGCGGCATGCGACGGCGTTTTGCAGCGCGCGCGGTTTCTGTCATCGAGAACCTGCAAGTCGACGAGCTCGATGATCTTGGTGAGATCGAGATTGCGGGGCTTGTCGGCTTCCACCACCGAGGCCGCGGTGTGCTGGCGCCGGGTCGTGTCGAGGTCGTCGTCGATCACGTCACGCTGTTTACCGACGATGGGCGCGGTTACGTCCGCATGGTCGGTGTCGCGGCCTGGGACGCGCGACGCGAATGGGTTCCGATCTTCCGCAGAATGCAGGCAGCACTGCGATTAACCGGCCGTCCGTGAGCCAGATGCGCTATGCCGGCCTCCGGGAAGGCGTCGCTGCTTTACTTCCAGCGGCGGTTGGACCACATCCATTGCTCCGGCGCATCCCGAACCCAGTCCTCGAAACGGGCCTGCATCGCCGCCACGATCGCATGGACGTCGGCTGATGCATTCGCCGATCGCGGTACCTTCAGTTCCTCCATTTCGATCCTGAAGCGGCTTGTGTGGCCGATCCGCAGGCAGCGGCCGATCCACACGCGTGCGCCGGTTCGCCGTGCGATGATGGCGCCAATCGCCTGTGTTTTTGCAGGTTTGCCGAAGAACGGAACCTCGATGCCGGTGCGGTCATAGAGATCGCAAACGATCCCGAGCCGGCCGCCGTCGCGCACGTAGGCCGCCAACATGCGCGCTGTTTTTTGATCGTCGCCGTGATCGCCTTCCACCCTGCCGCGGCCGAACAGCCCGCCCGGAAACAGGCGCGCTCTTTGGCCCCGCAGGTAGGCATCGAAATACGGATTGTTGACAGTACGGAATACGGCAGCGGGCCGCGCGCCTGCCAGTGTCACCGGGTAGATTGCGAGTTCCCAATTGCCCATATGCAATGTCATTCCCACGATCGCGCCGAGCTTATCACGATAGCGTTCAAACACGTGGCGGTTGGCGATTTCGATCCGGGCTGGCTCGGAAAGGATCCTGTCGATCTGCATCGTCTCGACCATCATGCGCCCGAGGTGGCGCCAGTGCGCGTCGACGATGCGGGCCTTCTCGGCCTGTGTCATCTCTGGAAATGCGATCGCGAGATTCTCGAATGCACGCTGGTGGCGGCGACGCGCGATGCGCGGGGCAAGCAACGCCCATCCGTTCGCCGAGATCTGCGCTGCCGTGTCAAGCGGGAGCAACCGGACGAGACCGATGATCGCGCGCAGCACCAAGTATTCCGCGCGGAACTGCAGGTCCCGGAGACGTGAGACGTGGAGCTTTGGGGCTTCGGGCTTTGCAGCCATCGCTGGACTTCAGAGATTGTGGGGCATTCGGGGTGAAGGGTTGGCGTGCTGGCACGCCGACTTGACTTAGGCTGACATGGAGGCGCGACACCGCCCTGTCACAGTCCCCGGGGCATCGGTCAAGATGGAAGCATCAGGCGGGCGAACGCGGCCGTGGACCGAGCGGCGACATTCCCTGGCGCATGAGCGCACGACGCAGGGCGGGAATGGTGCGCACGGCTTGCAGTCCAGCGCCACGAAGAAGAGGCAGGGCTGGGATATCCGAGATCAGGGACAGGTTCAGAAGATCAACGCCGCGGGTGCGTGCCTGCACATCGAGCCAGCGCCGATTGTGGTATCCGTCGGTGACGGCGCCGCTTCCGGGATCGAGCCCCCGTTCGAGTGCTGATGCAATTTGTTCGACGGCCTCTGCAACATCGCGAAAGCCGAGATTGAGACCTTGAGCGCCGATCGGCGGGAAGGCATGGGCGGCCTCGCCAACGAGCAGAGCGCCCTGCGCGGCGAACCGCTTTGCCACCAAACTCGAAAGCGGAACGGCTTTCGGCGGCACGATATCGCTGATCGGGCCAAGGAATTCTGCAACCTGGCGGGTTAGCGCAGCGTGAAAACGCGCCCTTCCGGTATCGCCGGACGCGTCCTCTAGCAGATCTGCAACCTTTGCTGTGCGCTCCATCCAAACAAGGCTCGACTGGCGGCCTGGGAGTGGCACCGTCGTACACGGTCCGTTGCGGCCGTGGAGTTCGGTCGAAATCCCGCCATGTGGCTTGGTGTGACGGAAGCGGGTGGTAATGGCCGCCTGGTCGTGGCCCCACTCGGATATGGCGATGCCAGCGAGGCTGCGAACGAGGGATGCGCGCCCATCAGATGCAACAACGACGCGCGCATTCAGAAGCGTACCGTCGGACAAGACGAGTTGAGCGGTTTCCCGGCCTGGGGGGCGCAGGGTCGCATCAACGAGGCGGGAATCGAACCTTGCAATCGACGGTGCCGCGGCGGCCGCGGTCTCCAGCGCTCGGTTGAGAAGATCGTTCACAACATTCCAACCGAAGGCGCGTTGGCCGATCTCGGAGGCCATGAACGTCACTGTCGGTGCACGGAAGAGTCGGCCGGTTACGTCGACCATGCGAATGCCCAGCAACTCGCCGGAGTCTGCTTCGAGTACCGGCCAGACCCCACACTGGCGAAGCTGCTCGAGGCTGTCGGGGAACAGCGCGGCCGTGCGGTGGTCTGCGTGCGCCGGAGCCTCGGCCGGCGGGACCGGGGCAATGACCGCGATTTTGGCTTCTGGGCAACGCCGGGCCAGCAGCAGGGCCGCAGTCAGCCCCGTTGCGCCGCTGCCCACGATCGCGACGTCGAAGGCGTGCGGATCGAGAACCTGGTGAGGGGCTGGCGCGTGATGGGGCATGGGTATGGGACCTCGGGCAGATTATTGTGCGGGGGCGAAAACGTTGCATGCCAGCGTAACCGGGGGCATCGGGGGGCGCCAGGCGCGCATCCGCGCGCCTATCTGCGACTGGCGCATCCGCGCGCCTATCTGCGACTGGCGCGTCTGCCCGCCTCAGATCAGCCCGTGCCGCGGTTCTGAAATACCAATGTCGACCAGCCCTCGATCCGGCGATGGGCGACGATCGTCGCGCCATGGGCGCGATACGTGGCAATGACTGCTGCGGCTTGCGGCACGAGGATCCCTGACAGGACGAGGACCGCGCGGGGGGCCAGCGCACCCGTGACCTGACCAGCCATGCGCTGCAGAGGCCCGGCCAGAATGTTTGCAATCACGAGATCGTAATCGTGGTACCTTCCGTTTGCCCCAAGCCCATCCGCCTTGATTACGGCAACTTTCCCGGCGACGCGCGCCTTGGATACGTTTTGGGTCGCGACGCGGACCGCGTCTTCGTCGAGGTCGCTCGCTATGATCGTCGCATGCGGCCATATCCGCGCCGCTGCAATGGCCAGCACACCAGATCCCGTGCCGAGATCGAGGATCCGCACCGGGGTAATCTCGTGGCCGAGGCGGTCAAGCGCCTGGAGGCACCCGTACGTGGTTGCGTGGTGTGCGGTCCCGAAGGCTTCGCCAGCGTCGATCTCAATCGTCCACGGGCCGAGGGCCACGCGGTCGCGGTCGTGTGTACCATGAATTGTGAAACGGCCGGCCGCAACCGGCGGCAGGGCTGCCTGTGAGTGGGCAACCCAGTTCTCCTCCTCGACGGCACGAAGCTCGAAGGTCGGCAATACACCACCCGCCAGGGCGGCGAGCGATAGAACGAAGCTGATCGCAAAAGGCTCAGGGCCTTGTTCCGTTACGTCGTCGCCGCTGAGGTAGGCTTCGACCCGCCACGCCAGAGTTGTCTCGTCGACCGAGAGGCTGACGGCGAGCGGGAGGGGGTCTGCGAGATCGGTGAGGACACCAGCGAACCGATGCGCCCGATCGCGATCGAGTGGCGCGAGCGTTAAGCGCCAGAGGTTTGGAGCTACTGCAGCAATCGCCGCGTCGCCAAGCACGGCGGAAGGCTCGTCTGCCGGCTTTGCTGGAGTACGCTTGTCCGTCATGAGGCGACGTCAGCGACACGATGGCCACGGATCGCCTGCCCGGAGCGGGCGCCGCCCGGGGTGCCGACAAACTCTGTACCTTCCGCGTCATCGACATCTTCGAGGTGATCGAGGAACACGTCCCACATCGAATCGATGTGCTGTGCCGCTGCGCCAGGCGCAAGGGCTTTCAACGTGCCATCGGCCTGCTCGGTGACGATGCCGTCGGCGAGCAATCGGCCAAGCGCGTCGTCGAGATCGAAATCGACCTCGACGCCAAACGCGCTCAGCAAGTAGTGCTCGATCGCCTCGTCGACCGCCGGCAGATCCGCACGCGCGACCGTTTCCTTGGCAAGGACGCTGTAGAGCAGCATTTCCTCTTTAATGTCTTCCTCCGCCGCCCGGTCTGCGAGCAGAACCAGGACGCCACGATTGTCTGCCAGCGAATGGAAGTAGAGGTTTTGTGCCATCACCACCATGTAACGCTGGTGTTGGTTGACCGCGCCCATCACCTGGCGGAAGGCAATTGCTCCGAGGCTGCCTGCAACGATGAGTGCCGTCATCGGATTGGCAAGCGTTGCGGCCTTTCCAGCGGCACTGATGATGCCTGCGCCGAGGCCACCCGCGCTGGTGACCCCCAGGCGGACCTTGTCCATCATCCTGAATTTGACCTTCGTATTGGGAAAGATCATTTCCAGGTCTGCGCGCGGCATGTCGCGAAACAGCTTCATGTAGATGTTGTCGTCGCTCACGCCCGCTGCGAACCGCGCGCGCGCCTTGCGCACGTAAGACGTCGCCAGTTTGCGGCTCATTTTTTTCGAGCGCATCACTTCCTCGATGCGCTGCGCCTCCGGCTTGAGCTTGAAGAGAATGAATAGCCGCTGGTAGATCGGAACATCGTACTCGATTTTGCGAAAGAATTTTCGCAGCATCCGCTTCTGGTCTTTTCGCGTGGAAGCCCCGCGATAATAGATCAACAGCTCCTCGAACGCATCGAGATCGACCTCGAAATTCAGCCCGTAATGCGTATCCTCGGTGAGGATGATCTGGACGTCATTGGCATCGACGCGCACATAGTTCGCCTGCTCGAGAAGCGTTTTCATGTGCGCGACGACGCGCTTTTGCATTTTGAAACGTTCGACGTCGGTGAATTGCCGCGTCTGCAGCAGGTCGCTATCGGGATTGAAGGGCTCATAGGACCGTTCGATCCGACGGGTTTGCGCCTGATACTGTTGTTGGCGCCAGTACATGAGGTATTTGAAAAAGCGGCTGGCGAGGCGCGCGTCGCCGGGTGGCCAGGCTTGTGGCTTGGTCAATCTGTCGAGCAGCGCGGTCGACGTTACGGGAATGAACGTCTCGCGTTTGCGCTCCTGATCCGGCTTCAGCATATCTTCGGCTGGGTCAGCGAGCACCCGCGCTTCAGGGTCAGGCATGATGGCGACATAGGGCTCGGGAGCAGCAGCCGCCTGCTCGCGCGGTCTGACGCGCGCGGTCGTTCGTTGGCTGTGGGACGCGACCATGATCAAACCTCTCGAAACCACCGTCCAGTCCTGATCGCAGGCCAAACTGACCAACCTCGACCTTGGGATCGAGGCGGCGAGGCCTCGATGTGCCCGATCAGGTCCGTTCAGTTCCACCATTGCCGATGCGCGATCTGTCGATCCGGACCCCACCCAATCGTGTTGGCGCAAACCCGTTACGCGTCTCGGTAATGTATCCCGCCAAACTTCTTCGATCCAATCCCGAGGCGCAAAGCGCGATCTTTGACATCGTACAGAACAGATTTCTGTGTCCTGGATGCGTCACGGCGTCGAGCGCGAGATCAGCCGCCCGCTATTCGCCTGTTGCCCCAAGTTCGTCGCGGCATGATCATCCGGCAACCCCGCTTCTACGCCGCTGGCGCTTGATGATGCAACGAAGCCCGCGGTCGTGCTTCGCATCAGGGCGCTCCCATGCGGTGGCGCCACCCGGCCTCAAGTGTCGATCGCGCCAGTTCAACCAGACATGAACGCCAACCACGGCCCGCGCTGTATGCCCTGGTGCGATGCGTTCGACCAAGCCCTGTTGCGGCAACCGGTTGCGTCGCCAATGTCACGCCGCGCTGGCTCAGTGCTGAGGAATATGGGTACAGCTTGTCACCAATTCTGGAGCCGGTCACACGGTACGCGGTGCGTATGGCGCGGTGCCGCCCAGGCATGCGATGGTCGCGGGCATGCCTGGGCGCATCCAGACCCGTGTTTCGCGCGCACGCGTTCTTCATCGCGGCGCCTCCAAGCTCTCGCCTTTTCAGCAGATATGTCAGCTTTGTCGGCAGCAGCCTCACGAGTGGTGCGTTCAGAATGGACGACAGTGGCTACGATGGTCTTAGTGAACCAGAGCGCGGCATGGTGGAGGCGATCGTTGCCGGCGACGCGGCCGACTTGCGCGGCGACACAGTTCGCGCCGGTGTCGTCAGGGACCTGTTGGTCGGGGCAGGTTTGGCAACGGGTGGTGCCCAGTCTGCCGTTCGTCTGACGAACGGCACCATCCTCGGCGCCCTCGATCTCGAGGGGGCACAGAGTGAGCGCTGTCTGTTGCTCACCAACGTTCGCGTGCTCGGCCAAGGGGCCCAAGGCGCGCTCATTCTGAGAGACGCACGGCTCGGGCGGGTTGCGCTCAGCGGTTGTGATCTTGACAGTGCACTGATTGCCGACCGCGCCGCACTCGATGCTGGACTGTTCATCGGCGGCGGCCGGATTGGTGGCGTCGTGCAGCTCCGCGGCGCGCGAATTTCCGGTGCTCTTGCCATCGAAGGCGCCACCATTGGTGACGAGACATCTGCGGTGCTCGGCAACGGGCTCGACGTTTCTGGTCCGTTCGTCCTGCGGCGCAGCACGGCCCGCGGCACCGTCCATCTGTCACGGGCTAGGCTGCGGGCCGGCCTGCACGCTGAAGCGCTGACCGTGACGGGGACAGGTGCCGAAGACGCCGGTGCGCTGGTGTTGGAGGGCAGCGTCGTCGACGGCGACGCGATCCTGACCGATGCAACGATTGCCGGCGCATTGAACTGCGAGCACGCGACGATCTCCGGGCGTCTATCGGCTGCGAAGCTCGTCGTGCGGTCGTCCGGCATCCGCGCCGAGGGGCTCCGTGTCGGGCAGAGCGTTGTCTTCGATCAGGCCCGTGTCGCGGGGTCCATCGTGCTGGACGGGTGTGCGATTGCCCAGCAGCTTTCGTGCGAAGACCTCGACATCGACGGCGGTGACATCGCATTGACAGCTCGCGTCGCAAGGATCGGCGCCGATGCGATGTTGTCGCGGATGCGCGCGATCGGCGAACTGCGGTTGCCTGGCGCGGCGATCCGCGGCGACCTGAGATTGAGCGATTGCCGCGTGTTCGGCAGCGAGCTTGCTATTCGCGCGGAGGGGGCTGCAATCGAAGGGGGATGGTACATGGAGCGGGCCACCCTGATCGGCCTCGTCCAGTGCCAGGGCTGCCGGATCGGCAACCAGTTCTGCTTAGGTGGGGCAACGATCAAGGCTGAGCGCGGTGCGGCCCTGATCGCAACCGGCAGCCGAATCGCGCGCGACCTGCAACTCGACCAGAGCTTCAACACGATCGGTGCGGTTGTCCTCGATCACGCCCAGGTCAATGGCCGCCTCGATCTCTCCGAAAGTCGCTTGAAAAGCGCGGCGATCGCTCGGGGTACGACGGAGCGTGCGACGGGCAGGCCAGCGACGGCTGTGGCCGTGATCGACGGACGCGAGGACGCCGGATCCGCAGAACTCGCTTATGACGACGTCGCGCTCAGCCTCGTTGGGGCCGAAATCGGTCATCTCCGGATGCCCCGCAGGAACGAGCAGCGCCCGCGCGGCATCGTGGATTTGTCGCGCGCAATGATCGAGAGCTACGAAGATTGGGCCGCGACCTGGCCTCAAAGGGGCGCCCGCGCCGTCACGCTTGATGGCCGCGACATCGACCATTTGCGGCTCGACGGCTTGACCTACTCCAACTTGGTCAATCCCTCGGGCCTCGCCGTTGGTCCGCATAGTCTCGACGATGACCGGATCGGGCGCGTTCGCATTGCCTGGCTCGAAGGCCAGTGCGACATCGATCTGACAGAGCACTTCAAGCCGCAGCCGTGGGTGCATCTCGCGGAGCGCCTGATGGCCGCCGGACACGAGGCGGCAGCGCGGGATATAAAAATCGTCGAACGGCGGCGCGCACGTCGGGCTCATGGCATGTCGCGGGTTGATGTCTGGCATAGTCGGGCGCTCGACTGGTTGGCGCTTTACGGCTTCAATCCGTGGCGACCGGTGGCCTGGATCGCGGCAGTCGTGCTCGCGTTCGCCGCGATCTGGTCATTTGCTGCAGGGTTCTGCGCGGAACCTGGATGCTTTGACGAGACACTGCTCGTCATGACCGCGCGCGACGGCTACTCCGAGGTTGGTCTCGGGCGAGGCTATCCGGCATTCCACGCGCTCGCCTATTCCCTCGACGTGTTTCTGCCGGTGCTCGATCTCGGATACGCCAGCCACTGGCGGTTCAATCTGGACTACGGGCCGCTGATGTCCATCCCAGTCCCGAGCGGGTCCGGTTTGGTCGAGTTGTTCCTTGGCGGTGAACCCCGTGCACTCGTCGTGTCGCTCGATGTCACACTCGGCAGCGTATTCTATGCCCTGACGGTCGTTGAGCGCGTGGTGGGCGCTGCGCTGACCTCACTGGCAGTGATCTCGTTCACGGGTCTCCTCAAGCCGCGGATGTGACGGAAGCGCAATGCCAGTCGTGGTGTGTTGGCACCACGGGCGCCATGAACGTCGCGGAATCGTGAATCGACGCTGTTCGGCCACAGTCGTGCCGCTGTTGGTTCATCTGCTTGCGAAACTGTAATGGGCAGGTGTTGGGGGAAGCGTGCGGCACGTTCGGAGAGCGCGTCGTCCGCGATCGTGGCTGGGGGCGAACGCGATCGCGTGGGTGATGCTGGGAGGCGTGGTGCTCGTTGCAGCATCGGCCGAGGACGCGCGCGGTGACGCGGGCGAGCGGCTCGTTATGCCATTCAGCTGCGCGAAAGCCGGGGGGCGTGTAACCGTTCAGCCAAGCGAACCGCGCTACTACGACATCGAAAGCCCGCGTGAAGTCCGAACGGCGAAGCTCTGTCCTGAGCAGGGCCCGCTAGGCCGGGCGGGCGAAGACAGCGCTGCCGAGGCCGGTGGCTGTGCAGCCGTCATCGAGGTTCAAGCGTTCAACGTGCTGTGCGACGGCGGGTCAGTCGCTTGGCGGGAGATCGCCGCAGTCGCCTTCCCCCTGCTCGGCGGTGGTGCGCGCCTCTCTGGTCCACGCCTCCAGCTCCAGTTCCGCGGCCGCTTGCGGCCCTGGGCCGCCTCACCCTGTCTCCATGGCGCGTGGCCGCTGACCGAATTCCCCGGCCAGCCGGTCGACCCACGCTTCCCGAACGTCGGCTGTGAGGCGTTCGGCGCCTTCGATGCCGATGAGGCGAGCTTCAATGTGGAAGGTGGGTTCGCGCCCGTCGCGGCGGTTGGTGCGCGAATCACCGAGCGCCCGATGATCAGTCGGCCCGACCCAACTCTGGTCGCGCCGCCGGTCCCCAACCCGGGTCGTGTCCGGTTGGCCGGAATGGCGCTGGCGTCGGCAAGCATTGGCGACGGCGGCGCGGGGCGTGGTCCCACACCATCTTTGCATAGCGTGAGCGCGCCTGGCCGGCAGTGGTCTGGCAGCGTCGCAGCCGCGGAGCAGGACCAGAACGACAATCAGCCGCTTCTCTCCCAGCGCGAGATATCTGATCGCTGGTTGACCGTTGTCGAGGTCGTGCGAGGAGTGCCGCACGATCCGGTCTGGAGTGGGGAGCGGATCGTTCTTGGGCTGATCCTCATTGCGTCGCTGACGGCCGGCTTGTTGTCGGGGATTGGCTGGTGGTGGGGCGCGCGGTCCCGTGCACCGTTCCGGCCTGTTGATGCGTACGAAGTGATCTTGAGGCGGGATGGGGTCGACCTTGATATGCCGGATGCCCAGGTGTGCGGCGACCTGTGCCGGTCTGCGCAACGCTTGATCGGTGAACTGCACGTTGCCATCGAGGAATTGAAGGGTGCAGCTCCGCTGCGCCACACGCTCAATCGCGAAGTTCGCGACATCGAGAAGTTTCTGGCGACGCTGTTCGAGGCTGGACCTCAGTCGACCAAGGAGTGGCGCCGCTTGAGACTTAAGCTTCAACGCGTGATCAATGATGTTCTGAGATTGAAGGATATCGTCGATGCGGCGCATCGGAGCCTTGTGGCGACCACGTGGAGCGCTGGGTTGCCGCGTGACCGTGACGAGGCGTTCGACGTGCTCGGCGCCAACGCCACGACGAGCAGCAAGATCCTGAAAAAGCTGGTGGATGCCCTGAGGGCAACTTGGCACCCCGACTTAGCAGTGGATGAAGAGGATCGCCAACGCCGCGAAGAGCGCATCAAGCAAATCAATGTCGCATGGGAATTGATCTCGAAGCACCCCGAGGCACAGGCTACCGAAGCAGACCGCCGGGCTGCTTGAGGGCGTAATTTCTCACAGTTGGTATCACGCGCGGTTGGGGGCGCGAATACCGCCGCTTAAAATCTCTCCACGATCCGCAGAGCCCGCCTGATAGGGACGCCTGATCGCAAAGCGGCAAGCGATCCAATATGTCGCTCGTACCCGTTGCTTTGCGTAGTTCGCTGCAGCGCCTGACGAGGGTGACAGTCGCACTGAGGAAAGTGCGGGCTAGATTATATTCGCCGTGGACGCTGTCGCTCCGGATCTTCCGTTTACGCCGATTTCAAATCAAACAAAAAGCGAGGCCCGAGAGCCCCGCTTCTGTTATCTCGTGTTGCGTCGCGCCTTAGCTGACATATGCGTGCGGCACGCTGGTCGTCACTTTAGACGCGATAAACGCCACACCAAGACGGTATTGTCTCCAGTCGCCTTCGTGTCTCGCCGAGATCGCCAGCGGTTGCGGCTTGCATAGCGGTTCAGGCGAGACAGGCCACTAGGTCGATGTTGATGAAGCCGACAGCCGAAGCGTGTCGCGAACCATCACGATCGGGTTAACCGGCAGAGATGTTGTCAACTGCGGTCTTGCCCGTGCGACGGTCGACCGCGGTGTCGAATGACACCTTTTGGCCTTCATGGAGCGTCGCGAGGCCGGCGCGCTGCAGTGCCGTCACATGGACGAACACGTCTTTGCCGCCGTTGTCTGGCTGGATGAAGCCATAGCCTTTAGTTTCATTGAAGAACTTAACCGTTCCAGTCTGCATTCGAGAGAGCCTTTCGGGTTCCGGGTCTGGTAGAGGCCGCCAGCACTCGGCTTGCGGGGGTAGTGCGTCGATTTCAGAGGAGTCCATGGTCAGTCGCTCGGAAGTCCGATTAGCGTCACGGCCAAGTCGTCCGGCCGAGACATATCGCTCGGCCTAAAATCGATACGGCTTCCTTAGCAAGTCCAGCGCCGAGCGACAAGCAAATGCGGTCATTGCTGCCTCACGGCCGCGTGAGATCGAGCTATAGGGTAACCAGCTCCGCGTTCTTGTCGGGTTCACTGACCAGCTCGGGCGACTGTCAATAGAGTGAATCCTCCTCGTCGAGCGTCATTCTGCGCGGGCGCGCTCCCCTGTTCGTCGGCATTGCGAGCAGCAAAAGCACCATCGGGGGAAACAAAAAACACCAAGCGCCCCAAGCAGATGCATCGCGCCGCTTGGTTGCAGCAAGAGCATAGCCCAGCACGCCGCAGACGATGCCGACGAGGCCGTACAGCGCGATGAAGAGCCCGATCCAGTGTGCTCCACCCGCTTGGCCATCGAATTGACCGTCCATCTGCGCCTCCCGTTGCAACGTGGATCAATCTTTGCCGCTTCGCCCCCTCAGCGATGAAACGCCTCTGTCGCACGTGGCCTCATGGCGCGCGAACTACAACCCTCCGAGCGCTTACAAATCGATATCGAGACCAATGTCCAAGACCGGGGCTGAGTGCGTCAGGGCGCCAACCGAAATCAGGTCGACGCCAGCTTCGGCAATGGCGCGCACGGTTGCCAGGCTGACGCCACCGGACGCTTCCGTGAGGCAGCGTCCGGCGACCCGGCGCACGGCCTCGGCAAGCTCAGCTGGGTTCATATTGTCGAGCAGTACGGCGTCTGGCAGCGTTGAATGCGCGAGCACAAGTTCGAGCTGTTCGAGCGTGTCCACCTCGATCTCGATGCGGACCATGTGCCCTGCGATGCGCCGTGCGGCTGAAAGTGCAGCCTCGACTCCGCCTGCGACCGCGATGTGGTTGTCCTTGATGAGCACCGCATCGAACAGGCCGATCCGATGGTTGCCGCCGCCGCCGCAACGCACGGCATATTTCTCGAACGCCCTCAGCCCTGGCGTGGTCTTGCGAGTGTCGACGATCGTCGCGTGGGTGCCGGCAACCGCGTCGACATAGTGCTGGGTCAGCGTCGCAATCCCGCTCATGCGCCCGAGAAAGTTCAGCGCGACGCGCTCCCCGGTGAGCACGGCGCGTGCAGGACCCGAGACCTCGGCTAAGATCGCACCGGCGCCGATGCGGACGCCATCCGGGATGGCTGCCGAGAAGCCGACCGATGGATCGAGGCTGTGGAATGCTGCTGCGGCAACGTCGAGGCCTGCGACAACGCCCTCTGATCTGGCGCGGAACCGCGCCGTTGCACGCGCGTCGGCAGGGATGGTCGCCGTTGTCGTGATGTCGCCAACGAGGCCGAGGTCTTCGGCAAGAGCTGCTGCAACCGCGGTCGCGATGAGCGATGCGGGGAGCACAGGCCGTGACAACGGGCGTGCCTGAGGCCCGCCATTGCGGCCCCCGTCCTCTCGGTGTTGGGTATCGGACATAGTCATGAACCTCCGCCCTGGCGTGTGCTGTCAGGTGTCTTGGCTGCCGCGTCGATCGGATTGGCGTTCGGGAGTACGGCTTCGACGATGTCAGTGCCGTGGAGGCGCAGCGCCCTGCGGTGTGCCGCTGCTGGATCGGCATCGGGATAGTCGGTCCGAAACTGTGCGCCCCGACTTTCGCAGCGCCTCAGGGCCGCCTCGACGACGAACCTTGCCGTGAGTGTCATCAGTGTCAGCATGCGATCCGCACTCGCCTCGCGGGCGA
This sequence comes from Hyphomicrobiaceae bacterium, assembly GCA_050330095.1. GTDB lineage: Bacteria > Pseudomonadota > Alphaproteobacteria > Rhizobiales > Hyphomicrobiaceae > JBCBWG01. The sequence continues at coordinate 36,109 of JBHJOC010000058.1, read as the reverse complement.
TCTGCCGGAGGTCTTGGCTTGCACGCAGAAGGCCTTGTCCCGAACGTTCGACCCCTGCATGAGCCGACATCGTGGACCGGATTCGTTCAATCAGCGCCGAGCGTTCGGGGGGTGAGATGGCTGCAGGGTCAGAGTGCGGTCCGATCGATCGTATGGCGGCAGGCGGTTGATCCGGCGCTGTGGTGGCGGCGATGGCATCTGCGGTGCGTGATGCAAAGACTGTCGCCTCGATCAGGGAGTTTGATGCAAGACGGTTTGCGCCGTGCAGGCCGGTCGAGGCGACTTCGCCGATCGCCCAGAGACCTGCGAGGCTCGTGCGGCCGCAAGCGTCCGTTGCGATGCCACCCATATGGTAATGCTCGGCAGGTGCCACCGGAATCGGCTGCGTCACGGGGTTGATCCCTGCCTCCAAGCACTTTGCGAAAATCGTCGGAAAGCGGCGGGGAAACTCGTGGCCGATCGCTGCGCGACAATCAAGGAAGGCGCCACGACCCTCGGCGAGTTGGCGTGCGACGGCGCGCGCCACAATGTCACGTGGGGCGAGTTCTGCCTCAGGGTGGAGGCCCACCATGAAGCGACGGCCGCTCGCATCGATGAGCAAAGCCCCTTCGCCGCGCAACGCTTCGCTCGCAAGCGGCGTCGGCGTCGCAGGAACGTCGATCGCGGTTGGATGGAACTGGACGAACTCGGCGTCCGCGACCGCAGCTCCGGCGCGGGCTGCAAGCGCCAGCCCCGTGCCGCGTGCGAGCGGTGGGTTGGTTGAGCGCAGATAGAGCCCACCGATGCCGCCAGTTGCGAGCACGACGTCATGTGCGCCGACGATGACCCTACGCGTGCCGGTGTCGGCGGCAGATGCGAGCACGAGCGCCCAGAGGCCAGTGCGTGGATCGCGGCTCAAATCGTCAACGATCGCCTCCTCGACCAGGTCGATGCGAGGGTCCAGGCGAACCTTTGCGATGAGTGCTGCCATGATCGCAGCGCCAGCTCGATCGCCGCTGACCCTGACGACGCGGGCTGCGCCATGAGCCGCCTCGCGTGACAGCACGAAGCGGCCGTCGCGGTCGCGATCGAAGGGCACGCCGTAGGCGAGGAGGTCGCGGACACGATCGGGAGCTTCCAGCGCGACGCTGAGTGCCACGGCTGGGTCTACCAGGCCGGCTCCAGCCGCGACCGTGTCACGCGCGTGATCGTCCGGCGTATCGCCATGTCCCACTGCGGCAGCGATTCCGCCTTGGGCCCAGGCGCTTGCAGCCCCCTCACCGATGTGGGCCGCCGCAACGACGGTGGAGGCGATGCCCCACTCGCCAAGTTTCAGTGCGCAGAAAAGCCCGGCAAGACCGGCACCGACGATAACCACACCCGAGGCTGCCCGTGTTTGGCTCGAGAGCGCGCGTTTGCCGCCTGATGCTGCCTTCGACGACGACACGGTTGCCACCTCAACGCGGCTTGGGCGCTTGGCCGCTGACGTGGTGCTCGATCCCGTCAGCGGATGGTTCTATCACTCCAGTCATTGGCCTTGGCGCGCTTGCGTGATGCGCCGTATTCCTTGGCGAGGCATCAGCGGTTGGCGATGGCAGGACGCGTTAGCCCGCTGCTTGCCGATAATCGCCGTGCGTTTGCCCAATCGACTGATTCCTCACAGCTTGAGCTCGATCATGCGCTCGACCGCGCGCCGGGCTCGTGACGCGATCTCGGGATCGATCGTAACCACGTGCTTCATGTCGCGAAGGGCATCGCGGATGTTCTCGAGCGTGATGCGCTTCATGTGCGGGCAGAGGTTGCAGGGCCTCACGAACTCAACGTCCTTGATGTCGGCTGCGACGTTCGAGGCCATCGAGCATTCCGTCACGAGGATAACCTTGGGCGGCCGATGGTCCTTGACGTAGTTGATCATGGCGGCCGTGGACCCTGTGAAGTCTGCCGCCTCGATCACGTCGGGTGGGCACTCGGGGTGCGCGATGATCTTGACGCTCGGGTCAGCAAGACGCATCGCCAGAAGCTCCTCACCCGTGAAGCGCTCGTGGACCTCGCAGTGGCCTTTCCACGTGATGATCTCAACGTCCGTCTGCGTCTGGACATACTTGGCCAGATACTCGTCGGGGATCAACAAGACACGCGGGACCCCTAGGCTCTCGACGATCTGGACCGCGTTCGCCGACGTGCAGCAGATGTCGCTTTCCGCTTTCACATCCGCTGATGTGTTGACGTACGTGACGACCGGAACGCCCGGGTAGGCTTCCCGCAAGGCTCGCACATCGGCTCCCGTGATTGATGAGGCAAGCGAGCAGCCGGCGCGCAGATCGGGAATGAGCACGGTTTTGTCGGGGCAGAGCAGCTTCGAGGTTTCTGCCATGAAGTGGACGCCCGCCTGGACGATCACGTCCGCGTCGGTCCGCGCGGCTTCCTTGGCAAGCTGCAGGCTGTCGCCGCGGATGTCGCCGACACAGTGGAAGATCTCTGGTGTCATGTAGTTGTGCGCCAGGATGACGGCGTTGCGCACCTTCTTCAACGCGCTGATCTCGTGGATCAGCGGCGCAAAATAGGGCCACTCGAGCGGCGTGACCACGGTCTTCACGCGCTCATACATCGGAGCCATCTCGCGGGCGACCTCCGGGGTAAAGGCCGTCGGTGACGACGCGCGTGATGAGCCCGCTTGCCGCACGCCCGAAGGAGTTCGATCGAGAATGGTGACGGTCATGTCTTCCTCCGTGATGCTCAACCTGAGCATTATTGGGCCAAGCCTACGGGCTCTCATCGTTGCATTATATGCTCATATTGAGCAATTAGCCCGAATATAGCGTACAACCAAGCCGAATTCCAGAGCCAGGGTTGGCCACGCCGTGCTGATCTGTCATCCGGCTCGCGCATGCTCGCCGACGACACGGGTTGGCGGCAGCGTCGCTTGGCGCGCGGGCCACGCGCATCTTCGATGCCCGCGTGCGGCTTTCCTCGCGCCCTCATCGACATCTGCTTCGATGCACGGTGCCGAAGCCATCAGCGAAGCCACGACGCCTCGCGAGCGCCTGCTCAGCTGCGCCCGGGCTTGACGCGCACGCCGGGAGCTGGCCGTTCAAGGACCACTTCCGGTCGAAACCGATAGAGCTTTGCCGGTCGCCCGCCCGTCTTCACGCGGACATCGCCGGTGGGCTCGACGAGACCCGCGCTCTCGACGAGCCGACGGAAATTTTGCTTATGCAGATGCGGTCCAAGGATCGCCTCCACGGTCTTTTGCAGTTCGAAAAGCGTGAACTCGTTGGCCATCAGTTCGAAGACGACAGGGCGGTATTTGATTTTCCCGCGCAGCCGTCCGACGGCTGTCGCGAGAATGCGGCGATGATCGAACTGCATCGGCTGGCCGAGCCGCGGGACTTCGCCCCAACTCAGCGCGGCCTCGCGCCCGTCTCTGCGAGCCTCCATCACAAGACCGGCCTCATAGAGCAGTTCATACCGGTCGAGAACGCGTTCCTCATCCCAGGCGCCTCTATCGACGCCGAACGCCATCCGAATCCGATCGATGCGCGCAAGGGGGCGGGATGTCGTCGCATGACCGTCGGGCCTTCGGCTCCATTCGACGAGCAGGGGTTCAATGCTGTCCGTCAGGACCGCGGGCTTGCTGCCGCGCCAGTCCTCCCACGGGAAGAAGTCATACCAGCTGCGCCACTGCCCAAGCCCTATGACCGAGCGATCCGTGTCGTCCTGCAGGCGCGTGAGCGCAAGGTACCCGATCGAGACCACGTGTGGCCCGGTTTCGGTCTCGCGCGCATGGCGCCCACGGTCCGCGAACGTGTAAAGCTGTTCGACATAGCCGAGGTCGAGGTTCGTTTGCTCGCTGACCCACGACCTGAGGCCGAGGTCCAGTGTCCGGTGTTGCAGCGGCGTGAAGGGGCCCGATGGGAGGGAGTCGAAACGGCCATCGCTCGACTCAGACTGAACCGTCAAGACCACGGGCTCGTCCCGTCGGATGGACAGGATTGCGCCGCTGAGATCGATTTCCACTGTTGCGGGTCGATCGAGCGAGCTGCGATCGGCCGGGACCTGCGGATGTGTGGGTCTGCGCATCGATGCGGATGCGGCCGCTGTGCGAACGCTTCGCGTCATGACCGTCTCCAGGTCGCCTCCGATCGCGCGACACTACGGTCGATCGTGGCCAAATTCCGATCAGTTTGAGCAATTTACGTTTCGCTTGGTAACGGCGCGCTGCCCCGACATTTCGGGGCTATGCCAACCGTCAGCCAGCGCGGTTTGCGATACATCGCTCCAGGAATGTCTGTTGCGCGCGTTCTGTTGGCCAAGGCTCGAGCAGGGCCCGGTCGGGCTCGCGATGGTAGGCGAACGCGCGCGGGTCACAGAACAGCACGAGGGCCTCGCTCGCCTCGAAACCTGCAAGGGCCGTTGCTTCGAAATAGGCAGCGATCCGATCGGCGGTCTTGATCAGCGCCGCGGTCTGTCGGTCGGGCTCGGGATCGAGGCCGAAATGGCCGTGAATGGCTGCAAGCAAGCGGCGCTCGACACGCTTATAGTCATCACCGATCGCGGCCTTGAACGGGCTTATCAGGTCGCCGACAACGTATTCGGGCGCATCGTGCAAAAGCAGCATCAGCTCTGTTGCCGGTGACAGGTCCGATGAAAGCTCACGCGCAATCTCGGTAACGAGGCACGCGTGCTGGGCAACGGAGAACACATAGGTTCCGCGAGTCTGGCCGTTCCAGCGCGCAACGCGGGCAAGCCCGTGTGCGATGTCGACGATGTCCACGTCGCCTGGTTCTGGATGCAAGAGATCGAGCCTGCGCCCCGAAAGCATGCGCTGCCAGGCGCGGGGGCGCGCGCTGCCAGCTTGTGCGGGTTGGCCGCCGGGCTCCGGCGCTCGCGCAGGCACGCCCTCCAGGCGTTCTCTGTCATTGCTGTTCATTGCCGCCTCGCATGACGCGGCCGTGCGGGATCCGTCAAGGCCTGACAAGGCTCGACTGCAGGGAGGCGCAGACGGCATGGCGGTGACAGCTTGCCAGATGGTCGTTCACCATGCCAACGGACTGCATGAACGCATAGGCCGTCGTCGGGCCGAGGAACCGGAAGCCCGCCGCCTTAAGTGCCGCAGAGAGTGCGCGGGAGCCGGGGGTTTCGGTTGGCACATCTGCACGCGATGCAGCAGCAGGCGCCAGTCCCGGAGCCGGAGCAAACTGCCAGATGAACTTCGCGAACGGCTGGTGTTTCGAGATCTCGAGATAAGCGCGCGCATTCTGGACGGTTGCAGCGATCTTCGCCTGATTGCGGACGATCTCGCGGTTGATGATCAGTTGCGCGATCTTGTCTGAGCGATAGCGCGCGATCTTCTCGGGATCGAAGCCGTCGAACGCAATTCGGAACGCCTCGCGCTTCTTGAGGATCGTGAGCCAGGACAGGCCCGACTGGAACGTCTCCAGCACAAGCTTTTCAAACAGTGCGATGTCATCGGTCTTCGGCACGCCCCACTCCCGGTCATGATATGCGGCATAAACCGGATCAGCGAGCCCAGGCCAATCGCAGCGCACCAGCGCGCGATTTGCAGCACCCCCTGGATCGTGCACGGTTTGCGTCGTGATCATCTTCGTTAGCCTCGCCTTCCTGCGGTGGTTTGCCTGGCACGGCAGTATTGCATTACGCGGACTTCGCGATCACCTGGGCCCGGTACAGGGCGAGCATTTGAGGTTCAACCGAGACCGTCACCATGCCTGTGGTCGTTAGTGCGATGCCGCGCTCTACCGCCTCGAGGGCGCGATCCAGCCTGACTTTGGCAAGCGCCTGCCTGCCGTCGGTCGAAATGCTACCAAGTGTGCCGATGACGGCCTCTCCAACCCGCAGCTCATCGCCTTCAACGAGGACACCATCGGCTGTTGCAACGGGCGTGATCCGCTTGCGCACGACGGTCTTGTGCTGCATGCGGCTGACGACTTCCTGGCCGACGAAACAGCCCTTCTTGAAGTCAGCAGAGCCCGTCAGATCGAAATTCGCTTCATGCGGAAAGGTATCGCCAAGCGCGTAATCGCGTACGGCAGCACCGATGCCGAGCGCGATGCGATTGTCATCATAGGCCGATGGGTCGACGAGCACGCCCGATGGGTCGATCGCAGCGTGCCCATCAGCGTTAGCCTTGTCAGCCGCCACTAACGCGATCATCCCGAGCGCCGTGTTGCGCGGATCGGGGAAAATAACCCGATCCTGCAACGCAACTGCCTCGAGGTGAGGTCCACTCCAGATCGCGAACGCAGTGAAGTTGGATGTCCAGTCGTCCAGCGTGACGGCTGCGCGGAGCTTGTAGAGGGACAGCCGGCGGATCAACTCAGACGCTTCGCCGGCCTCGAGTACCAGCAAAAACCCATCGTCGACCTGGACCACGAAGAACGCTGCAAGGATCTTGCCCTGAGGTGTCAACAAGGCCGCATGGAGCGCTGCGGCTGGAGACGCCAACAAATCCATGTCGTTGGTGATCAGACGGTCGAGCAGCATGCGGGCGTCGGGACCGCGAACAGCAACGATCCCGCGACTGCCAAAGCGCGCAATCAGACGGTGCGACATCGACGAACTCCTATGCGGCTGCCGGATGGCCGCCATTGCGGTTTTTCGCAGCGCGATCCGGCCCGTGATCGAGCTGACGGCGATCGGACCGCGCCTTGCCCAGTGCGGGCATCCGGCTCCGGGTGGGTCATCGTTGCGCGCTTTTGCTCATTGCACTTCAACCGAACACTTGACCCGAGCACTCGGACTGTCGGAAGTCCCCGGCCAGCTTTCTGCCGTTTAGGTAAGATACTGAGTGTCGCCACGCAATATGAACGAACTGAACATAAGTGAGGGTCGCATGGGTTCTGTCGGTGCTGGCCGCGCGTTCGACGTCGTGTTCAAGGGCGGCACGATCGTCAATCATGCCGGTCGCGGCGTTGCTGACATCGCTGCGCGTGATGGTCGTATCGTTGCGATCGGGGATCTCGATACAGCACACGCCGATCAGATCTTCGATTGCGCTGGTCTTACCATCCTGCCCGGCGTGATCGATACGCAGGTCCATTTCAGGGAGCCCGGGCTCGAGCACAAGGAAGACCTTGAGACCGGTTCTCGGGCCGCCGTACTCGGTGGCGTGACGGCCGTGTTTGAAATGCCGAACACGGTCCCGTTGACCACGACAGCTGATGCGCTGGCTGACAAAGTCAGCCGCGCCAGGGAGCGGATGTGGTGCGATTTTGCCTTCTTTGTGGGCGGAACACGCGACAACATCGGCGATATTCCCGTCCTTGAGCGGCTCGAGGGGTCGGCCGGCATCAAGGTCTTCATGGGGTCGTCAACCGGCAACCTGCTGGTCGACGACGACACGTCGCTGGATCGCATAATCGCCGCTTTGTCCCGGCGCGCGTCCTTCCATGCCGAAGACGAGTTGCGCCTGATCGCGCGGACCGGCGAACGGATTGCTGGCGATCCCGCCTCCCATCCGGTCTGGCGGGATCCCGAGGTCGCACTGATCGCCACACGGCGCCTTATCGCGCTCGCCGAGAAGCACCGCCGCCGCGTGCATGTGCTGCACATTTCGACCGGGGACGAGATGGACGTGCTGGCCCAGCACAAGCGCTGGGCGACGGTCGAAGTGACGCCGCATCACCTGACGCTCATTGCGCCGGATTGCTATGAGCGCCTTGGAACCCGCGCGCAGATGAACCCTCCCGTGCGTGATGATGCCCATCGGCAGCGCATCTGGGCGGCCATCCGCGACGGCACGGTCGACGTGCTTGGATCCGATCATGCACCCCACACGATCGATGAAAAGGAGCACGTCTATCCAGCCTCGCACTCCGGCATGACAGGCGTTCAAACACTGGTGCCGATCATGCTCGATCACGTTAATGCCGGCCGATTGACGCTTGAGCGGTTAGTCGACCTGACCAGCCACGGGCCTGCTCGCATCTTCAACATTGCAGACAAGGGCCGGATCGCGGTTGGCAACGATTGCGACTTGACGATCGTCGACATGAAGCGGCGCGAGACGATCGCGAACAGCTGGATCGCGAGCCGCTGCGGCTGGACGCCTTATGACGGTGTCGAGGTCACGGGTTGGCCGGTCGGGACGGTCGTGAGAGGTCGCGCCGTCGTCTGGGACGGCGCGCTGACTGAGGAGCGCGGACGCGGGCAGCCGGTTCGGTTCCTTGAGACCGGTCTTTGATCAGACGCGCAACAACATGGTGTCTGTTGCCGATCTGCCTTAACGATGCGACGTTGACGTCACGTAGACGAAGACGAAGACGGGGCTGCTTTCGTCACCTCGACCGAAGCTCGGGGCGGGCGACACCATCGGGGGGGCGAAGCGCCATGGATATCTGCGTCCGAGCGATGGACGGTCTCGACGGGAGCCCAGGGCCCGGCACGTCACGATGATTTCATGGTTTCCGAATCCGCTCGTCCTTCCCGTGGGCATCCTCATTGGCATTCTGATCTCGGCGCCGATCGGGCCGGTCAACGTCATTTGTATTCAACGCGCCATCGAACGCGGCCCACTCGGGGGTCTTGCTGCCGGCGCCGGGGCCGTTATCGCAGATGCGTTGATCGCGCTAATCGCGTCACTCGGCGTCGGGCTGGTCGGTGGCGTTATTGCGACCTACCGCGACATCATCCAAATGGTCGGTGGTATCGCGCTGATCGTGTTCGGGTTTCAGATCTACGCTCGGCCGGCCCAGATGGTGGCGATTGGTGGGGGCGGGCTCGATCTGCGGGGCATGGCGGGACTGGCGTACGACCTCCCCAAAGCCTTCTTTCTCACTATGACGAACCCCGGCGCAGTGCTGGGCTTGTTTGCGATATTTGGGGGCGTGGGCACGTTCGTCGACGTGCGCACAAAGATGGACGCTGGTGCGCTCGTCGTCGCCATCGTCGCGGGGTGTGCGCTGTGGTGGGTCGCGCTGTCGTTTCTCGTCGGCGTGATGCGGCATTCGATTTCAACGCGCTGGCTTGAACGGATCAATCGCGGCGCGGCGATCGTTCTGTTCGGATTCGCAGCCGTTCTGCTCGGCGAACTCGTCCTGCAGCATGCGTGGGCCCCATGGAGCCCAACCGGACCACCGGCCCCAACCCTCGGTATGACGCACGCTGAACGACACTAACAAATCAGGGTTCTCGTGAGATTGAGACCGTGACGCTGGTGTCAAACGCTCGCGGCATGGAGCGCAACCGGCTTCGCGGTCATCACACCAGCCGGCGCTGCGGGAAGAAAATAACCGCGGCTATTGCAGGGAGGTCCATAGCGTGAATTCCCCGGACCGCACGCGCTCTTCGAGACCCTTGACGAGGATCGCGACAGGCTCTTCACCAAATTCCGTGACGAGATCTGTGAGGGCGGTAAACAGGGCGGCGTAGGCAAGTGTCCGAGAAGAGACGCCACTGTCAGTTCCCTCTTCCCACGCCGAAAGCATGATGCCGAGCGCATAAAGCGAGTCGTCGTCGTCACTCAGAAGTGTCTGGATCGCATTCATGGTCCCTGCCCGATCTCCCGCAGAGCCCGCCTACCACAGCCTGGCCGCAAAACGACCCGTGACCGCGCGTAAAGGTGAACGGGCCCGTCAGCATAATCAGCCTGCTCCAGGGGCGCCCTGCACCCCGAGCCAGCCTGTCCAGGCTCATCACCGCCGCTGATCGAGTGTCGGCCGGCGGGCTGGGCGTCCCGTGTCCTGGATTGAGGCGACATTGGTGAGCGCATCCTCGAGGAAGCGCTGGAGCGCTGCTTTGGCCGAAACCGTGCAACGGCGATAGGTCCGGCTGTAGTTGCGGTATCCCTGGTTGAAGCGCTGCGCGAGCACGGCCCGCCGACGCGGTGTGCTGCCCTCGGCCGTGAGCAGTTCCTCCATGTGTAGTCGCCACGTCTGGCCATCTTCATGGCCACACAGGGCACGCAGGTAGTGGATCGAACCAAGCACCTCCGAGAGCCGCAGCAGGGGCTCGTCGTAGGGACGTTGATCCGTCTGTGCGAGCGCGCCATGAGGCAACAGCAGCGTGAGCGTCAGCAAAATGAGGCCTGCCGAGCGCTGCACCCTGCGGCACGCACCGGAGCAACCCGTGCCCCGGCCGGTGAACGCGTTTCCTGGCCGTGTTCCGGCCGTGTTCGGAGGCAGATCCCGAGTTTCACGTGTCCAAGGCGATGGTTTCAGAAGCATATCGGTCATGGGCTGAGCGGATGACGGCGCCTGTGTTTGGTGTCAAGGCCAACTCTGCGAGCGTCTCGAGGTCATGGAAGGCTGCAGCCGCGGCATCACTGGCCGCAACAGGCGCATTGGCACGCCAGACCGCAGCATGAACGGCAATAACATAATGCGCAGAAAGGCTGCCGTTCGCATCGCGCATGATGGCATCATGGATCGCAACGAGCCCGAGTAAGTCTGCGATGCAACCCGTCTCTTCCGCGAGTTCCCGCAGCGCTGCGTCCGCTGCCGTCTCGCCGGGCTCGATATGACCGCCGGGCAGCGACCAAACATTCAGGATCGGCGGCTTTGCGCGTTTGACGAGCAGAACCGATCGTCCGCGAAACACAACGATGCTTGATGCAGCCCTCGGCCAGCCATCGTATCGCGTTGCTTGCACCATGTGGGGTCGGGGCCTCATGATCGGTCAGCCCGCCTCTTGGCGGCGGCGACGTCCGCGAACTTGGTGAGCGTTTGGGCTCGGGCGATCGTGGCGAACGGAGATTAAGCCGTGTGCTCTAGATTTGCGTTGAGCGCGCCGGCCGATGCGGTCCAGGCGCTGTTTCGCACAGAACCGATCGCACCGTTCCCGCCGCGATACAACATCGCGCCGACAGAGCCCGTTCATATCATCCGCAGAGATGGTGCAGGCCGCACCGTCTGTGCACTGGTGCGCTGGGGCCTCATTCCGTCTTGGGTCAAGGACCCGAGGTCGTTCACGACCCTCATCAACGCGCGATCCGAAACCGCACGCGAGAAGCCATCGTTTCGTGGCGCTTTGCGCCACAAGCGGTGCCTGTTTCCCGTGACGGCCTTTTACGAATGGAGCGGGCCGGCGGGCCGCAAGGTGCCGCACATGTTTAGCTTGCGCGGCGGTGGGCTGTTCGCGTTTGCAGGGCTTTATGAGGACTGGCTCGGGGCAGACGGCAGCGAACTGGAAACCGCCGCGATTCTGACGACCACTGCGAATGCGACGGTCGCACAGATCCACGATCGCATGCCCGTCATCTTGCCAGAGCATCAATTCGTGTCCTGGCTTGACTGCAAGTCGGTCGACGCAAGGGAGGCGCACGCGATGCTTTTGCCTGCGCCCGATGCTCTGCTGAACGCCGTCGAAGTCGATCGCCGGCTGAACAATCCACGCCATGATGGACCCGAATTGCAGACGCCGGTGCGAACGACGCTGCTGTGAGCGGAGTTGAGGGTGTGCGCTGGCAGACTTTCGCGGTGACAACGAAGAAGTGCGATTCAGGTTAATTTGCCACTGTCAAGACCGCGCCGCGATTGGCTATGATAGGTGTCGCGGCATTGGGGATCGTGTCTGGGTAGCCTTCCTTGAATAGGAACGCTGGCCCGCACTCTGAGGTCGTCGAACCAAAATGGCGTATCGCGGCAGCGATCTGACGTTTAGGGCACCACGCGGTTGGTCGATTGAGAGCCAGCGCGGCGCAGGGGCGCAGCTTGCGTTCGAGCCACCGGAGTGGTTGGCGTCAGCGCTTGAAGAGGCCGAAGCCGATGCGTTGGCCGAACAGCTCTGGGTCGACGATGCCGTCCTGAAGTGTTGCAATCAGGCCTACGATCTCGCAGTCGCCCACCGATCAGATTCGGTGCGCCTCGAACACCTGATCCACGCGATGACCCTGGTGCCCGAGGGCATGGAGGCGCTACGCGGGTTCGCAATCAGTGACGCAACGCTGCGGCGCGAAAGCGCTGCGATCATCGCCGATGACTTCCCCGCCGAACTCGATGACCCCGACGCAGTGCCCGCCACCTCGCGAGAGATGGAAGAGATTCTGAGATCAGCCGCCGGCCGGGCCTACGCGCTCAGGTCCCCTGTCACGCTCGATGACATCCTTTTCACGTTGTTCGACATGAAACGCGACATCCCCACCCGAAACCTGCTCAGCCGTCACCGTTCCGACTGGACCTTGCGTGAGCCGATCGACACGCGCAGGCTGCCAGATCCGCCCCGCGAACGCGTCCGTGTCTCGGCCGGCCGCAACAGGCTCGGCGACCTCGAAGGAGGGCTCGACGACGTGCCATCCGTAACAGACACCTACCAGAATTCCCGCATCGATGCGCTCGAGCGGGCGGTGCGGCAACTGACTGAAGCTTTGTCGGTTGCGGCTCTCGCTCCGGGTCGGCAGTCCTATGAACCGACGGAGACGGTGCGGAGCGACCCCTCCGCTGCGAACGGGCACGGCGTCGCGACAGGCGCACCCAACTCCGTTCTCGAACGGATCGCCAAGGTTGAGAGCGCGGTTGAGACGCGGTTTCGTGAATTGGCCCGCACGTGGAACGTTCTCGGCGACCGACTTCAGACTGTCGAAGATCTGCTGCTCGATCGGGACGAGGGCGGCCTCGACGCAGCCCGACGTGGCGATGTAGAGCGGCTTTCGGTCGCAGTCGAGCGTCTCGCAGGGCTCGAACAGGTTCCACAGCGCCTCGCTCAGATCGAAAGCCTCGGCCTTAAGCTCGATCGTCTGGACAGGCTCGATCAGATCGTAACCAAGCTTGACCGGCTCGACAGAACCGATCTCGTCGAAGCGATGGAGCGCAAGCTCACCTCGGTCGAGGCGTCGTTCGCGCGGGTTCTGAGCCGGCTCGAGGGCCTTGAGACCCGGCTGGACCATAAGGGCGATGTTGACTTCGATCTGGTGCCGATCAAAGCGCGCCTCGATGTCATCGGCGACGACCTGAAGTCAGCTGCGCCGGTTCGCGAGGCAATCTCAGCGCTCGAGACCCGGATCGAGGCGCTGTCACGCGCGTTGATGGAGCGCCCTCAGGCTTCCTTTGAAGCACAGGCTCTCCAAGCCCGCCTTGATGGACTGACACGGATGCTGGAAGCGGGGGCGGTCCCGGCCGATGGTGTCATGCAAGTCCCGGCGCTGCTCGCAAGCCTTGAGCGCAAGCTCGATTCGCAGGTTGCTGGTGTCGCTGATCTGACCCCCGTTCTCGATCGGTTCCGCGACGTTGAATCTCAGATCATTGACGCGCGCCTGACGATGGAGACACTGGGCGAACGTATTGATCGGTTCGATGGGCTCGTCGCGGCGGTGCGTTCCGAGACCAGTCAGGCGACCTCGCTGATCACCGACGAAGTGCGAACTGTTGCGCGGGTGGTCGGTCAGCAAGTCAGCTTCGATCCCGGTTCAATCGACACGTCGAGCATTGTTCGGGGCGTTGCGACGGAACTCGGTCAGCCGCTTGTCGACCTGCGCTCGCAAGTCGAGGCTGACCGGCGCGAGCAGCGGGAACATTTCGAATACCTTGTCGACGGCCTTGGAAAGTCGTCGGAGGACCAGCGCCGCGATTTCGTCGAGGTCAACCAGGCAATGCTGAAGCTCAACCAGAACCAGCAGACCCTTGCTCAATCCATGGATCGCTGGCGCCTTGATGTCACCGGCGATCTCGGTGTGCTCGCTTCGCGTCTTGCAACAGTCGAGCGGCTCGCAGGCGAGCCATCGGCCCGGATGGATCAGATCGCTCAGCGGCTCGAGCAGATGTCGATCTTGATCGAACGAAAGGAGCAGCGCCGCTCCGGTTTCCTGATGTGGCTGTTCGGCACGGAAGACTGGTGGTCGGACGGCTGGCGCACGCCTGAAGAACGCGAGGAAGCGCGCCGCCGGGCCGCGCAGGTCTACGCGCCATCTCTTCAGCGCACGCAGGACGGCAAGGGTCGCGCCTGATCGCGGCTCGTGCGACAACACCTCCGTTCGATGGGCACAACACACAAACGGAGGCCGATGCATGGACCCGCGCGTCAAACAGGAACTCACCCCGACCGGCGTGCTGCGCGCCGGCATCAATCTGTCGAATTTCCTGCTTGTGACGGGGAAGGCCGATAACGGCGATCCCATTGGTGTCTCGCCTGACATGGCTCGCGAGGTTGCGCGCCGCCTTGGCGTTCCCGTCGCGTTTGTCACGTACCCGAGCCCAGGTGCCTTGGCCGATGCCGCTGCCGATCATGCTTGGGACATCGGCAACATCGGTGCAGAGCCGCAACGCGCCGAGAAGATCACGTTCACGAACGCCTACTGCGAGATTGAAGCGACGTATCTCGTGCCGGCCGGCTCGCCGATCACCGCGCTCGACGAGGTCGATCAGCCCGGCGTTCGGATCGCGGTCGCAGGACGCGCCGCTTATGGCCTCTGGCTCGAACGCAACATCCGGCATGCTGAGCTCATCAAGACCGACAGCCTCGACAGCTCATTCGACACCTTCGTCGCTGATCGGCTCGATGTCCTCGCAGGGCTCAAGCCCCGACTGCTGTCCGACGTTGAGAAGTTGCCCGGCGCCCGTATTCTCGAAGGAAAGTTCTCATCGGTTCAGCAAGCGATTGGCACGCCGCGCCAGAACACGCACGCGGCCGCATGGCTGGCGGGGTTCGTCGAAGAGGTGAAAGCCTCGGGGTTCGTTGCAGAACTGATCGCAAGGCACCAAGTGGCGGGTCTTTCGGTCGCGCCGCCGGGATCCTGAGCGAGCGTGCCACCCCTGCGCGCTGGCTTGCGCCAGCGCAGGCGCAAGAGGGGGGGCTGCGCCGAATGGCGGCTTGAACCGGTCCGCGTGAAGGCTATGGTCGCGCGCACATCGTCGACCACCCGAGGCCGCCATGCTTGCCGACCAGGATCGCATTTTTACAAACCTCTACGGGTTTCACGACCCGGGCCTCAAGGCTGCGATGAAGCGCGGCGCGTGGGACGGTACCAAGGCCATCATCGAGCGCGGTCACGATGGCATCATCGATGAAGTCAAGGCGTCGGGCCTCCGTGGGCGTGGTGGGGCTGGGTTCCCGACCGGCCTCAAGTGGTCGTTCATGCCGAAGAGCGACCCGCGCCCCAGCTATCTTGTCGTGAACGCCGACGAGTCGGAGCCTGGCTCGTGCAAAGACCGCGAAATCATGCGGCATGATCCGCATCTTTTCATCGAGGGGTGCCTGATTGCGTCGTTCGCGATGCGGGCTCATACCTGCTACGTCTATATTCGTGGCGAATATATTCGCGAGCGCGAAGCCCTTCAGCGGGCAGTTGATGAGGCCTATGAGGCCCGTTTGATCGGGCGGGACAATCTCCACGGGTGGGATTTTGATCTTTATCTCCACCACGGTGCCGGCGCCTACATCTGCGGCGAGGAGACCGCGCTGCTCGAGAGCCTCGAGGGCAAGAAGGGCCAACCGAGACTGAAGCCGCCATTTCCTGCCGGGTGCGGTCTCTACGGTGCGCCGACGACCGTCAACAACGTCGAATCGATCGCAGTGACGCCAACGATCCTGCGTCGTGGTGGGGCGTGGTTTGCAGGCATCGGCAAGCCCAACAATACCGGCCCAAAGCTGTTCCAGATTTCCGGCCATGTGAACAGGCCATGCGTCGTCGAGGAAGAGCTCGGTATTCCATTGCGGGAACTGGTGGAGCGGCACGCAGGTGGCGTCAGAGGCGGCTGGGACAATCTGCTCGGCGTCATTCCGGGCGGGTCGTCGATGCCCGTCCTACCAGAAGACGTCTGCCAGGACGTGACGATGGACTTCGACAGCCTGTCGAAGTTGAAGTCCGGACTCGGGACGGCCGCCGTCATCGTGATGGACAAGTCGACCGACATCATCGCTGCGATCCGACGCATTGCCTATTTCTATAAGCACGAGAGCTGCGGCCAGTGCACACCTTGCCGTGAGGGGACGGGCTGGATGTGGCGTGTTCTGGAGCGGATCGAGCGCGGCGAAGCCGACGTCTCGGAGATTGATCTGCTGTGGGATGTCTCGAAACAGGTTGAGGGTCACACGATCTGCGCGCTTGGTGACGCCGCAGCCTGGCCGGTCCAAGGGCTCATCCGGCACTACCGACCTGTGCTCGAACAACGCATCACCGCGCGCCGGTCAGCGGAGCGTGCAGCCGCCGAGTAGGGTTCGGCCGAGCCGCGATCAGATGGCGTCCCGGCTCGCACGGCCAGCGCGGCCCGACCGAGACGACACCGTCCGTTCACCAACGCAACAACGACAGGCCGCGCCGCGCGCGATGGCATCACGGGATCCAGCGACGGCCACCCTCGTTGCGGTAGGGAGCGCACGTGTTTGCCACGCGGCCGTCGTGGCCGATGACGCGGCAAATGCGGGCTTTTTCGTTGGGGTTGAAGCGGATCGTGTCAAAGCTGACGCGAATTCCGAATTCGCGGGCAACGCGCGTCAGGGTCTGATCCTCGCAGTAGGGCGTCACGATCCAGCGGCCACCGGACAGCTGTTCATTGCCCCTGCACGTGATCGCATGCGCGGGGCCAATGCCAAAAGCCGCAATCGAGAGCGCCGTTGCCGTCAACGCAACCCAGAACACCGAGAGCCATGGCCGTGCGAGCCACAGCCTTGGTTTTGGTGTGCCCCAGCTCATCCGAACGTCCTCCCATACCAAGCTTTCCTGCCGCAAGACTGAACACGAAAGTTGGCAGCCGTGAGATTTGCTTAAATCTTCGTTCAGTCGGATTTCCGCTTCGACAGGATCTCGATCATCTTACGATCGACGAACTTGCCGACCACACCGCAGAGCGCCTGCATGTGCTCTTCTTTCTCGAAGAAGTGGTTCGCCTCGGGAATGATCTCGTGGTGCAGGATGATCCCGCGTTGCACCTTGGTCTTTGCCGCCATCTCAGCGACGGCTGCCGATGGCACGACCCGATCGCGCTCACCATTGACGAGCAGGCCGGATGCCGGGCAGGGCGCCAGAAACGAAAAATCGTAGAGGTGGGCAGGCGGCGCGACGCAAATGAAGCTGTCGATTTCGGGCCGTCGCATGAGCAGCTGCATCGCGATCCAGGTGCCGAACGAGACCCCAACGATCCAGCACGCTTTGCTGTCGGGCTTTGCAAGTTGCAGCCAATCGAGCACCGCGGCGGCATCTGAGAGCTCACCCGGACCATTGTCGAAGTAACCCTGGCTCCGGCCGACGCCCCGGAAATTGAACCTCAGCACCGAAAAGCCACGTTCGGCGAAGGTGTAGTAGAGATTGTAGACGACCTGATTGTTCATCGTGCCGCCGAACTGCGGATGCGGGTGAAGGATGACGGCAATCGGGCTGTCGCTGGCGGCCTCGTGATGATAGCGCGCTTCCAGACGCCCAACGGGGCCGTTGATGATCAATTCGGGCATACGGTCCTCTCGAAAGGTGCACGCGCCGACAGCCCGGTGATCACGGCCTTGTGGCACGAGGCCATCCGGTCCCGGCGGCGAAGGTCTCGCCGTTCGGTCAGCGCGCTTGATCTTGGAAATTTTAATCTTGACTTGGACACTCGGAATTTCCACTTCAATGTCCAGGCCGGTCAGATGGGCCGCGCTCAAGCAGGCATTCGTTTTGGCATAGCATATGGGGCGGGCGCGATTGCAACAGTGATGTTGCAGCACCGCCGGATGAGCGGTGACCAAGCCACTGGTCGTCCGCGAGCTTGCATATCTCGGATTGCTTTGGTGTCAGCCCGTTTGGGCTGTCGCACTCAACCGACGCTGAGGGATGGCCATGGAGCTGACGACACGGGGGCGCTACGCCGTTATGGCGCTCGCAGAGATCGCCCGCTCCGGCACGGGACAGGCGATGTCCTTGTCAAGCGTTGCCGACCGCCAGGGGATTTCTGTCGCTTATCTCGAGCAGCTGTTCATTGCGCTGCGACGTGCCGGGCTGGTTGAAAGCGCCCGTGGCCGGAGCGGGGGTTATCGGCTCTCACGATCGGCAGACGAGATCACAGTTGCCGAGATCATGGTCGCAGTCGAAGAGCGCACGCGGATGACGCGCTGCATGGACGACGACGGACAAGGATGCATGGGTGCCGAACGTTGCTTGACCCACAACCTCTGGCACGCCCTCGGCCATCACATCCGCCAGTTTCTCTCGACCATCTCCCTTGGGGATGTGGTCTCGGGCCGCTCCCTTGTGCAGTTGCCCAGCTTTACGGCAGAGCGTTCTAAGGTCGCTGCTGACGCGGGGAGGCCCTCGGCGTGAGACGGATCTATTTCGACCACAATGCATCGTCGCCGCTGCGGCCAGAGGCGCGCGCCGCGATGCTCGGCTGTATGGATGCGGTCGGCAACCCATCGTCCGTTCATCGCGAGGGCAGGGCAGCACGCGCGATTGTCGAGAGCGCGCGCGAGGACGTGGCGCAGCTCATCGGCGCAAAACCGAGCGAGATCTTTTTCACATCCGGTGCGACCGAGGCCAATGTCTGGGCGGTGTCGCAGGGATGGGACACGATCTTCTTTGCTGGGATCGAGCATGAGTCTGTTTTGGGACCTATTGGTCGCTCTGGCGCTCGTGCGGTGGAGCTTGCCGTCGAAACTGATGGCTGCGTCGCGAGTGAGCAGATTGCAGAGCGCGTACTGCTCAAGTGGGAGCCGACCGGCCGCGCCCTTGTGACGTTGCAACTTGCGAATAACGAGACAGGGGTTCTGCAGGATGTGGCGCCGGTCGCCCAGTTCTGCCGGGCGCACGGACTAGCTACCCATACCGATGCGGTCCAGGCAGCAGGACGCGTCGCGATCGACGTGAACGATCTCGGCATCGATCTTTTGAGCCTCTCGGCCCATAAGCTCGGCGGGCCGAAGGGTATCGGTGCTCTCTTCGTCAGAGAAGGTTTCGAGCTGACACCGTTGCTCGTGGGCGGCGGGCAGGAGCGCCGATCGCGCGCTGGGACTGAGAACGTTGTTGCAGCCGCCGGGTTTGGAGCGGCCGCACGAGCAGCGCGCGCGGGATTGCGTGACCAAAGCCGCTTGGCGGGTCTTCGTAATCTTCTCGAAGAAAGCATGCGTGCGCTCGTTCCAGAGGCCCAGGTCATCGGCGCTGGTGCGTCAAGGCTGCCAAATACGATCTCGATCGGTGTGGCTGGACTCTACGCCGAGACGCTGGTCATCCAGCTCGATCTGGCCGGCTGCGCGGTCAGCGCCGGCGCTGCATGCAGTTCGGGTAAGGTCGCGCGTAGCCATGTGCTCGAAGCAATGGGCATAGCTCCGGAGATTGCCGACAGCGTCATTAGAGTAAGCCTGGGCTGGACGTCATCCGAAAATGATTTAGAACCGTTCTTAACTGCATGGGCAAATGCCGTGGTCAGGAGCCTCCAGCGCAAGGAAACGGTCAACGGACCGCCGCTTCGAGCTGCCGGAGACGCTGTCAGGATGCCTGCGACACTCGAGACGTGACGACCACGCCAGCGTGCCG
This sequence comes from Hyphomicrobiaceae bacterium, assembly GCA_050330095.1. Taxonomy (GTDB): domain Bacteria; phylum Pseudomonadota; class Alphaproteobacteria; order Rhizobiales; family Hyphomicrobiaceae; genus JBCBWG01. The sequence goes on along the minus strand of JBHJOC010000058.1, from coordinate 16,740 downwards.
CTGAGGGAAGAAAACGCGAATCTTCCTTCGAGCGCCGGTGAAAGCCTCGAACCCCTGGATTGCCCGCGACTGGGCCAACAATCGGAGCCTTAAGATGCCGGCAGTTGAAGCCACCATCGAGCAGGTTAAGTCGATCGACGTCGACCAGTATAAGTACGGCTTCGAGACGAAGGTGGAGATGGTCAAGGCTCCTAAGGGCCTGAACCAGGACATCATCCGCTTCATCTCAGACCGGAAGAGTGAACCGGCATGGATGCTCGAGTGGCGGCTTCAGGCTTACGAGCGCTGGTGCGCGATGACCGAGCCGACTTGGGCGCGGGTGAACTATCCCAAGATCGATTTCCAAGACCTTTATTACTACGCTGCGCCCAAGAAGAACGAGGCACCAAAGAGCCTCGATGAGGTCGATCCCGAGATCCTTCGCACCTACGAGAAACTCGGCATTCCACTGCGCGAGCAGGAAATGCTTGCCGGCGTTTCTGAGCGCAGGGTGGCCGTCGATGCCGTGTTTGATTCGGTTTCGGTGGTCACCACGTTCAAGGAGGAATTGCGCAAAGCCGGCGTGATCTTCTGCTCGATCTCGGAGGCCATGCGCGAGCATCCGGAACTCGTTCAGAAGTATCTGGGCTCGGTCGTGCCACAGTCCGACAACTTCTATGCCGCGCTCAATTCGGCCGTTTTCACGGACGGCTCGTTCGTCTACGTGCCCGAGGGCGTTCGTTGCCCGATGGAGCTGTCGACCTATTTCCGCATCAACGAAATGGACACCGGTCAGTTCGAGCGGACGTTGATCATCGCCGATCGTGGCGCGTACGTATCCTATCTCGAAGGTTGCACCGCGCCCATGCGGGACGAGAACCAGCTCCATGCAGCCGTCGTCGAGCTCATTGCCTTGGACGATGCCGAGATCAAGTATTCGACGGTTCAGAACTGGTATCCGGGCGACAAGGAAGGCAAAGGCGGAATCTACAACTTCGTGACGAAGCGCGGAGATTGTCGCGGCCGCAATTCGAAGATTTCCTGGACGCAGGTCGAGACTGGGTCTGCAATCACCTGGAAGTACCCGAGCTGCATCCTGCGCGGGGATGGCAGCCGCGGAGAATTCTACTCGATCGCCATCTCAAACGGCTACCAGCAGGTCGACAGCGGCACCAAGATGATCCACCTCGGCAAGAACACGTCGAGCCGGATCATCTCGAAAGGCATCGCGGCGGGTTTCTCGGACAACACCTATCGCGGCGCGGTCACGGCGCACCAGAAGGCGACGAATGCGCGGAACTTCACATGTTGCGACAGCCTGCTGATCGGCAACAATTGCGGCGCCCACACGATCCCGTATATCGAGGCGAAAAACAGCTCCTGCCATTTCGAGCACGAGGCGACGACCTCGAAGATCTCGGAGGACATGCTGTTTTATTGCCGCCAGCGCGGGCTCAGCGAAGAAGAGGCCGTTGCGCTCGTGGTGAATGGCTTCGTTCGGGATGTGCTGCAGCAGTTGCCGATGGAGTTCATGGCCGAGACGCAGAAACTTATCGGCATCTCTCTCGAAGGGAGCGTCGGGTGAGGCGCCACGGCTGGTGGCAGCGGCCTTGGAGCCCGGCTCTGCAAACTTGGCGGGCGCCAGGGCACCTGTCGGCCGGATGCAGAACCCAGCGCTCGCGCACCCGCTGTCCGTAGTTCGAGAGACAGTCTCGGCAGGCGTCGAGCCGAACTTCGGAAGGCAAAGGGTACGAGCAACATATTTGAGGCCACGAGCGAAATGAATGCGTTCGTTTGGCGTTGATGTCGACTTTGGGTGGCGACCAGCGTGGCGCACGCATCGGTCAATTCGGGCGCGCCGCCACTAGCCGAAGGTCTTAGCTTGGAGGTGGAAATCTAGATAATTCAGTGGGTCACATCACATAATTCGGACGTGTCGGTGCTGTGCGTCGCCTGATCTCGAGCTTTCCTGGTTGTAATTTCGCCACGATCAATCAGGTTCGAGCCGATGTCGCGTGTGGCTGATCGTCGAGTGGCTGGCAAGCGTGACTGCGGGAGCCGCGGTCGCAATTCGAAGGCGGGCTCGACGCAATCCGCGCGACGTCATGTGGGGTTGGCTGGACCTGACCGATCGAGAGTTGGGCCGCCGCGTTTCGGAGGACGAAGCCATGGAAACGACCATCAGCGAAGAGCTTGCCACGCTCGAGCGCAACTGGATCGCCGCGGAAGCCGAGGCGGATCTTGCAAGACACCTCGCCGAGAAGGCTGAGCAGGCTGCCGACGATCTGCGCCAACTTGCTCAGTCGTCGCCGGGGGAATTCAGACTGCTGATCGGGCAGGCGGATGCCTACGTTCGACAGCATAAGGAAGCCGAGGCACAGGCGATCGAAGCATTTGATCGGTTCTGGACGGCGAAAAACGGGACTTAACATCAGGAAGGCTGGCATGCTCGAAATCCGGGATCTCCACGTCAAGCTCGCCGAGGAAGACAAGCCGATACTCAAAGGCCTCACGCTGACCGTGCCGAAGGGCGAGGTGCATGCGATCATGGGCCCGAACGGTGCTGGCAAGTCGACCCTCGGCTACGTCCTCGCCGGGCGTGAAGACTATGAGGTGACGTCGGGTGATATTCTCTGGAACGGCGAGAGCGTGCTCGACATGGAGCCAGAGGAGCGCGCTGCTGCGGGCGTGTTCCTTGCCTTCCAGTATCCGATGGAGATCCCAGGCGTTGCGGGTCTTACGTTCCTGAGAACAGCTGTGAATGCCTTGCGCAAGGCTCGGGGTGCAGCCGAGATGTCGACGCCCGAGTTCTTGCGGCTCGTCAAGCAAAAAGGCGGCGAACTCAATATCGACGTCGAAATGCTCAAACGGCCCGTGAATGTCGGGTTCTCCGGTGGCGAAAAAAAGCGCTCTGAGATCCTGCAAATGGCGCTCCTGGAGCCAACGCTGTGTGTGCTGGACGAGACCGATTCTGGCCTCGACATCGATGCGCTTCGCATTGTCTCTGATGGGGTGAACGCGCTGCGGTCGCCGGATAGGGCGATGCTCGTCATTACGCACTACCAGCGCCTTCTGAACTACATCGTACCTGACCGAGTTCACGTCCTGGCGGATGGCCGGATCGTCAAGTCCGGAGACAAGGGGCTGGCTTTGGAACTCGAGAAGCACGGGTACGCGGAGTTGACGGGCAAGGCGGCGTGAGGGTGCGGTTGTGCGCGGTGACGAGCCGCGGCCGTGGCGCCGTCTGCGGCTGGTGAGCCCGCTGCCGAGCCGTTTCCCGCTGGTGCGACACCCCTTCGAGCCGAGCGCGTGGCTAGACGCACGATCCGTGAGCTCGGCATGGCGCGCGGATGACAGGGCACGCCGATTGGTGAACACGAGGACGATATGACGATTGCGATTGCGAAATCGGCCGCAGAGAAGGCCCTGGCCGAGGCCTTCGAGGCGCATCAGGCGGAGTTCGCTGGTGCGGCGCCGATCCAGGCGGCGCGCAAGGCCGCGATCGGCACGTTCACAGCGCTCGGTCTGCCGCACCGGCGCATCGAGGCGTTCAAATACACCGACGTTCGCTCGGCGGTCTCGTCGATCGGCGCCGTTGGAAGCCAAAGTGGTTCAACCTCCAGCGCTGACGTTACGGGAGCAGCCATCAAGGGCTACATCGACCGCGCACTCGGGGCGTTTGCGGACCTGGACGCCTCTCGGATCGTTCTCATCGATGGCCGTCTCACGCTCGATCCTGCGGGGAGTGGGCTCGGCGAGGGCGTCACGCTGGTGTCACTGTCGGACGCTTTGGCTTCCGACACCGGGGAGCTTGCCAACGGGCGCCTCTCGATGCCGGAGACGTCTGCTGATGCACTCGTCGCGCTCAACACGGCGCTGATGCAGGATGGAGTGATCGTGCGGATTGCGCCTGGGGCGCGGCTGTCGCGTCCGATCCTGGTGGTGCTGGTGCGGACCGCGCCTGAAGCACTCTGGACCAGCCCACGGATCGTGATTGATGTCGGAGATGCTGCGACAGCGACCATTATCGAGGCTTACGTTAACATTGAGAGTGCCGCCGCTGGGCAGACCAATGCTGCGACGCGCATCGTGATCGGGGACGGCGCGGTCATTACGCACGTCAAGGTAGCTACCGAACTCGGCACGGTTCATCTCGGCACATGGAGCGCTGCGATCGGCAGCGATACCGTTTATCGGCCGTTCCTGTTCAACGCTGGCCCCCGATTGACGCGCAACCAGGTCTACGTGACGTTCGATGGCGAAGGCACGCGGCTCGATTGCTCGGGCGTTTTCCTGGCGCGCGGGAATGAGCACGTCGACAACACGCTGGTAATCGACCATGCCGTGCCGGGATGCGAGAGCCGGGAGCTGTTCAAGGGCGTGCTCGATGGAAACGCGCGCGGCGTGTTCCAGGGCAAAGTCATCGTGCGTCAGATCGCACAGAAGACAGACGGCAAGCAGATGGCGCAGGCTTTGATGCTCTCGCCGACCTGCGAATTCGATTCCAAGCCGGAGCTCGAGATTTATGCCGATGATGTCGCTTGCGGCCACGGCTCGACGTGTGCCGAGATTGATCCGGAACTCGTGTTTTATCTGCGGGCACGCGGCATTCCCGAGCCTACGGCGCGCGCTTTGCTGATGGATTCGTTCGTCGCCGAAGCGATTGAGAAAGTCGAAGACGCTCCCGTGCGGGAGGCGCTGCAGGGCTTGGCTTTCCGATGGCTGCACGCCGATACTGTGGTTTGACGACCGGTTGTCGAGCGAGAGCGTCGCGCGGGACTTAGGGTCCACTCACGTCGAGGTTAGAGCATGCAAAGCGCCCGTCTTGAGGGAATTCGTGAGGCGCCCGCTGCGGCGAAGCGGTTCGATGCGGACTTGGCGCGTGCACAATTCCCGATCCTGTTTCGCGAAGTGCACGGCAAGCCATTGGTCTATCTTGATAGCGCCGGCTCTGCGCAAAAGCCGCTGGCCGTGATCGAGGCGATGGACCACGCGCTGCGCCATGAGTATGCGAACGTACATCGCGGCATCCATTATCTCTCGAATGCAGCGACGCAGGCCTACGAGGACGCGCGCGAGACCACGCGGCGTTTCCTCAATGCGCGCGGAAGCGAGGAGATCGTTTTTACAAAGAACGCAACCGAGGCGATCAACCTCGTCGCGTATTCTTGGGCCATGGCCAATCTTGCCGAGGGCGATGAAATCATTCTGTCGATCCTTGAGCATCACTCGAACATCGTGCCGTGGCATTTTCTGCGCGAACGGATGGGGATCGTACTGAAGTGGGCGCCGATCGCAGACGACGGCGCGTTCCTGGTTGACGAGTACGAGGCGCTGTTCTCGCCGCGCACCAAGCTCGTCGCCCTCACTCATATGTCGAACGTGACGGGGACGCGGATTCCGGCGCGCACCGTTGCCGACATCGCGCATGCGCACGGCGTGCCGATATTGCTCGATGGGTGCCAATCGGCTGTTCATGAGCCACTCGACATGCAGGCCATGGACTGTGACTTCTTCGTCTTCAGCGGGCACAAGGTCTACGGTCCCTCGGGTATTGGTGTGCTGTATGCCAAGCGGGAGTTCCTCTCCGCCATGCGTCCGTTCCTCGGAGGCGGCTCAATGATCGAGAGCGTCGCGATGGACGCGATCAGTTACGGCGCCCTTCCGAACCGGTTCGAGGCTGGCACGCCGCCAATTGTCGAGGCAATCGGGCTGCGAGCTGCGCTCGACTTCATGATGCAGCTCGGGCTGGAAGAGATCGCAGCCCATGAGCGAGCCATTACAGTCTATGCCCACGAACGGCTGACTGAATTCAACTGGCTCACGTCGTATGGCACCACGTCGGACAAGAGCAGCATCGTCGCATTCTCAGTCGATGGCCTGCATCCCCACGATGTAGCCATGATCGTCGATCGGTCCGGCGTCGCGATCCGGGCGGGCCACCATTGCGCGCAACCGCTGATGGAGCGGTTTGCCGTGCCCGCACTCTGTCGTGCCTCGTTTGGGCTTTACACCACACGCGCCGACATCGACGAACTCGCGCGCGCGCTCGTGAAAGCTCATGATCTGTTTGCCTGATGTCGAGGAGGTGAGGCGATGGACGAGACCGCAAAGATACAACTCGAAACTGCGGACCGTGTGATGGCTGCAGGCTCGTCCGAGGTTGAACCTGCTATCGATCCAGCGACGGGGGAGCCGTCACAGACGTTCTCCCAGCAGGAGATCGAGCAGATCACTGCTGATATCGTCGCGGCTCTGAAGACGGTCTATGACCCGGAAATTCCATCTGATATCTACGAGTTGGGCTTGATTTACAAGGTGGATATTGACGACAGCCGTCATGTCACCATCGACATGACCCTCACGGCGCCCGGATGTCCTGTCGCTGGCGAAATGCCGATCTGGGTCGAGAATGCGGTGCTTGGCGTGCCTGGCGTGAGCGGCGCGAGTGTGAACCTGACGTTTGATCCGCCCTGGGACATGAGCCGCATGTCGGACGAGGCGCGTCTGGCGCTCAACATGTTCTGAAGTCGTCTGACCACAATCGCGCCAGGGCAACGGCCCTGGCAGCTTGTGCGCGCGCCGCGCGGAAAGGGAGGGGCTGCCCGTCGGCACGTGAGCGATGCGGATATCGGCCCGGTCGTGCCGATATCAATCTGCAGTCCGGCGCGGCCCGCGAGCGGAACACAAACAAAACCTCTGCTGCCAAATCCCGGCTCTGGATCCCGGCACTGGCCGCTCGCGCGGGCAGGCTGCGCGGGGGGGTGACAACTTTTTCGTCTCGATGTCATCCCGGACGAACATGGCACAGGCCGTTTCTATCCAGAAGCCAGCTGTCCGTTCGTCAGCGCGGCAGAGTCGTCGACCCCATCAAAACCTTGTCGATCGCATGTGCGGCCTGGCGGCCCTCGCGGATCGCCCAAACAACCAGCGACTGGCCGCGCCGCATATCGCCCGCTGCAAATACCTTCGGGTGCGCGGTTGCATAGCGCACGTCATCAGCCTTGACGTTTCCGCGGGGATCGAGCTCGAGCCCCAGGACATCGGCAAGACCCTCGGTGACTGGCGCAACGAATCCCATCGCGAGCAGCACCAGGTCGGCCTCAATCGCGAACTCGGAGCCCGGAATCTCCTGGAACCTCTCGTCCACGCGACAGCAGATGAGCCGCGTCACGCGTCCGTGCTCGCCCTCAAAGCGCTTGGTATTCACGGAGAAATCCCGTGCCGCCCCCTCGGCCTGTGAGGTCGAGGTGCGCATCTTGAGCGGCCAGTGGGGCCAGGTCAGGCCCTTGTTCTCGCGCTCAGGTGGCATTGGCATGATCTCCAACTGGGTCACGCTTTTGGCGCCTTGCCGGAAGGAGGTTCCGATACAGTCGGAGCCAGTATCACCACCGCCGATCACTACGACCGTGCGACCTTCCGCTGTCTCGAGTGTACGGTCGGGCCGCACCTGCTCGTGGGCAACGCGACGGTTCTGTTGTGGCAGGAAGTCCATCGCATAATGTATCCCGGCGAGGTCCCGGCCGGGAATCGCGAGGTCTCGGGGTTGCTCAGCGCCACCTGCAAGAAGCACGGCATCGAACGCGCCGACCAGTTCAGAGATGGCGTGATCCTTGCCGATCTGAACATTGCAGTGGAACGTCACGCCCTCGGCTTCCATTTGCGCGACACGGCGCTCGATAACCACCTTCTCCATTTTGAAATCGGGGATGCCATAGGTCATCAATCCGCCCGGACGCGCGTTCTTCTCGAACACGTGGACGTCGTGCCCGGCTCGTGCCAGTTGCTGAGCTGCCGCCATGCCGGCTGGGCCAGACCCGACGATGGCAACCCGCTTGCCGGACTGCTGAGCTGGCGGTTGCGGCTTGACCCAGCCTTCTTCCCAAGCCCGATCCGCGATGGCGGCCTCGATCGTTTTGATCGTCACGGGATTATCGTCGATGTTGAGCGTGCACGCCGCCTCGCATGGCGCCGGACAGATGCGTCCCGTCACCTCGGGAAAATTGTTGGTCGAGTGCAGGTTCTGGATCGCAGCCTTCCAATCGCCCTCGTAGACGAGATTGTTCCAGTCCGGGATCTGATTGTTGACCGGGCAGCCGCTGTGACAGAACGGGATTCCGCAATCCATGCAGCGCCCGGCCTGGCGCTTCGTCTCAGGCTCAGCGAGCGGTACAACGAACTCTCCCCAATGCTTGAGCCGCTCCTCGACCGGGCGATACGTCCGATCAACTCGGTCAAACTCGAGAAATCCGGTTGGCTTGCCCATTGCTCTTCAGGTCCCTGGTCCAGTGCAGCCTCGGCCTTCGATCCTTTCGGAACTCTGGCCAACTGGGCTGGCACGTGCTGCCAGCCGATGTTTCTGTGTCGTCGGTGCCGCCGGAGGAAGGCCCTGCGGCGTGCTCATCGAATGAGGCACCTGCGCCCGTCTGCTTGCGCCGGAGCTGCAAGTGAGCCGGCAGCATCAGCAACCGCGCTTCAATTCAGTTTGCGGCTGGGCGTTCCGGCTGACGTGAACTCGATCATTTCCGGTTTGGGTGCTGCCGGAGCCTGCTCTGTTGCGAGCCGCTCGAGCGCGCGTGCGTACTCGATCGGCATGACCTTTTTGAACTTCGGCACGGCGTTCGCCCAGTCCGCCAACATGGCCTTTGCCTTGGAGGAATTCGTGTAGCGTGCATGGCGCTGGATCAGCCTGTGCAAGCGCTCGATATCCTGCCCGAGCATGTCGCGCATCACATCATCGAGGCCTGCGCTCTCGGGCGCATGCGACGCGGCGATCCGCTGCATCGCGGCCGGGTCTTCGGGCATGTCGAGCAGCTTGACCATCGACGGGTTGCATAAGGTGGCGAAGTCTCCGGTCTCGTCGAAAACGTAGGCCATGCCGCCCGACATTCCGGCGGCAAAGTTGCGGCCGGTCTTGCCGAGCACCACAACGACGCCACCCGTCATGTACTCGCAACAGTGGTCGCCCGCACCCTCAACGACTGCGACGGCCCCGGAGTTGCGCACGGCGAAACGCTCGCCAGCCACCCCGCGGAAGTAGCACTCGCCTCCGATTGCGCCATACAACACCGTGTTGCCGACGATGATCGAACGGTCGGGATCGATGCCCGACCGGGGGTTCGGCCGGACGATAATCTTGCCGCCTGAAAGCCCCTTGCCGACATAATCGTTCGCTTCGCCGACAAGATCGAGCGTCACGCCGTGGGCAAGCCAGGCGCCGAACGCCTGCCCCGCCGTTCCCGTCATGCGGAAATAGATCGTGTCTTCGGGCAGACCTGCATGCCCGAAGCGCTTTGCAACCACGCCGGAGAGCATGGCGCCGGTCGATCGATCCCGGTTCGAGATCACCACCGCCTGGTTGATCGGGCTGCGTTCGGAGAGCGCTGGCTGTGCAAGTTCGATCAACGTGTTGTCCAGAACCTTATCGAGACCGTGGTTCTGTTGCTCGCAATTGTAGATGGCAACGCCAGGCCGCGGCTGCGGCTTATGGAAGAGCTTCGAGAAATCGAGACCTTGCGCTTTCCAGTGCGCGATCGCGCGATCGGTATCGAGCAGTTGCGACTGTCCAATCATCTCATCGAAGCGGCGGAAGCCCATCGCTGCCATCAGCGCACGGACTTCTTCCGCGACGTAAAAGAAGAAGTTGATCACGTGCTCCGGTTTGCCCTTGAATCGCGCGCGGAGAACCGGGTCCTGCGTCGCAACACCGACGGGGCATGTGTTCAAATGGCACTTGCGCATCATAATGCAGCCGGCTGCGATCAGGGGGGCGGTCGAAAACCCGAACTCATCCGCTCCGAGCAAGGCACCGATCACCACGTCACGGCCCGTGCGCAAACCACCGTCAACCTGCACGGCAATCCGGCCCCGGAGCTCGTTGGCAACCAGCGTCTGATGCGTTTCAGCAAGCCCGATCTCCCATGGGCTTCCAGCATGCTTGATCGACGTCAGGGGCGATGCGCCCGTCCCGCCTTCGAAGCCAGATATCGTCACATGATCGGCCCGTGCCTTGGCGACGCCTGCCGCAACGGTGCCGACGCCAACCTCAGAGACGAGCTTCACGGAGACGGCACCGCTCGGGTTCACGTTCTTCAGGTCGAAGATCAGCTGCGCCAAGTCCTCGATCGAGTAGATGTCGTGGTGCGGTGGTGGCGAAATCAATCCAACGCCCGGCGTGGAGTGGCGCACTTTGGCGATCCGCGTATCCACCTTGTGGCCGGGAAGTTGACCGCCCTCTCCAGGCTTAGCGCCTTGGGCCATCTTGATCTGCATCATGTCTGAATTGACGAGATACTCCGTCGTCACGCCGAACCGACCTGAGGCGACCTGCTTGATCGCTGACCGGCGCCTGTCACCGTTAGGGTCTGGTGTGTAACGGTGCGATTCTTCACCGCCTTCGCCGGTGTTGGACTTGCCACCGATCCGGTTCATGGCGATCGCGAGCGTCTCATGCGCTTCGGGGCTGATCGACCCGAGGCTCATGGCGCCGGTAGCGAAGCGCTTGACGATGTCCTTGGCCGGCTCGACCTCCTCGAGAGCCACCGGCTTACGACCCGCTTCCTCGGCCGACTTGATCCGGAACATACCGCGGATCGTCAGCAACTGCGCCGACTGATCGTTGATGCGCCTGGCATAGTCGCGATACTTGTCCGGCATGTTGCCGCGCACAGCGTGCTGAAGATCAGCGACCGTGCCTGGGTTCCATGCGTGTGCCTCGCCGCGAATTCTGAACGCATAGTCCCCACCGACTTCCAGCGCATTGGCAAGCGTCGGCGCATCGCCAAACGCAAGCGCGTGCCGCTCAGCCGTCTCGCGCGCAATCTCCGCAAGGCCGATGCCTTCGATCTGCGTGTGCGTCCCCGTGAAATACTTGTCGACGAACGCAGTCGAGAGGCCGACCGCATCGAAGATCTGAGCGCCGCAATAGGATTGGTAGGTCGAGATGCCCATCTTCGACATGACCTTGAGCAGGCCTTTGTTGATCGCCTTGATGTACTTCTTGGCGGCGTCCTCTCTGCTCAGCTTCGGGTCGAGTTCGGCGCGGATCGATTCGATGGTCTCAAACGCGAGATAGGGGTTGATGGCCTCGGCCCCGTAACCCGCCAGCGTCGCGAACTGATGCACCTCATGCGGTTCGCCGCTTTCGACGACGAGGCCGACCGAGGTGCGCAAGCCCTGCCGGATCAAGTGATGGTGCACTGCGCTCGTTGCGAGCAGCGACGGGATCGCGATCCGGCCGGCTCCTGTCTCGCGGTCCGAGAGGATGATGATGTTGCAGGCCCGCGAGCGAACCGCCTCTTCGGCCTCTGCACAGACGACGTCGAGCGCCGATTCCATGCCTGCCGCGCCGTAAGCGGCCGGATAGGTGATATCGATGGTCAACGCGGTGAAGTTGTTGTCGGGAACCTTGCCGATCTGGCGGACGCGCTCCAGGTCTTCATTGCTAAGGATGGGCTGATCCACTTCGAGCCGCCGGCCTTTGGAGGTGCCCTCGAGGTCGAGGAGGTTTGGCCGTGGCCCGATAAATGAGACGAGGCTCATGACGAGCTCTTCGCGGATCGGGTCGATCGGCGGGTTCGTCACCTGCGCGAAGTTCTGTTTGAAGTAGGTGTGCAGCGGCTTGAGCTTCGTCGAGAGCGCCGAGATCGGGGTGTCGGTCCCCATCGAGCCGACGGCCTCCTCGCCGGTCCGGGCCATCGGCGCCATCAGGAACTTCAGGCTTTCTTCAGTATAACCGAACGCCTGCTGGCGATCGAGCAGGCCAGCGGCCGAGCGGTCGCCGCTCTCACGGCTCTGTACCAATGGCAGATCCTGCACGCGGATCTGCACGCTCGAAAGCCACTGTGCATAGGGGTTGACGGCCGCAAGTTGCGACTTGAGTTCGTCGTCTCCGATAATCCGTCCCTGCTCGAGGTCGATCAAGAGCATCTTGCCGGGCTGAAGCCGCCACTTCTCGACGATGTCCTCCTCGGCGACGGGTAAGGTGCCAGCCTCGGAGGCCATGATGACCCGATCGTCCCTGGTGACGAGATAGCGCGCGGGCCTCAAACCATTGCGATCGAGCGTCGCGCCGATTTGCCGGCCGTCCGTGAACGCGACTGCAGCCGGTCCGTCCCAGGGCTCCATCAGTGCCGCGTGATACTCGTAGAACGCGCGCCGATCCTCGCTCATCAGCGGGTTGCCTGCCCAAGCTTCAGGGATCAGCATCATCGCAGCGTGGGCAAGGTCGTAGCCGCCCATGGTGAGAAACTCGAGCGCGTTATCAAAGCAGGCGGTATCCGACTGACCTTCGTACGAGATCGGCCACAGCTTTGAGATGTCGTCCCCAAACAGGGGCGAGGACACCGACGCCTGCCGCGCCGCCATCCAGTTCACGTTGCCACGCAACGTGTTGATCTCGCCGTTATGGGCAACCATTCGGTAGGGGTGCGCGAGCTTCCAAGACGGGAACGTGTTGGTCGAAAACCGCTGGTGCACGAGCGCCATCGCCGACACGAAGCGGGGATCGGACAAGTCCTTGTAGTATTGCTTGACCTGGAACGACAGGAACATGCCCTTATAAACAATCGTACGGGTCGAAAGGCTGACGACGTAATGGCCGATGTCTCGGCCCTTGTAGGCATTGTAGATCGTGTTCGAGACGACCTTACGCATGGTGTAGAGCGTGCGCTCAACCGCCGCCCGGTCCTGCATCGGTGAGATGGGGCGAACGAACACCTGCCAATGCGATGGTTCACTCGCCCGCACCAGGTCGGACAACCCGGAATTGTCGACAGGAACTTCTCTCCATCCGACGATCTCGAAGCCCTTCTGTCCGACGACGCGCTCCCAGACTCGCGTGCAATGGGCACGCAAGCGCTCGTCGGCCGGCATGAAGATCTGGCCGACGCCGTAGGTTCCGGCTTCCGGCAGCGAGAACCCGCGCTTCTCACAGGCTTCGGCCAAGAACTCGTGAGGGATCTGGGTCAGGATGCCAGCCCCGTCACCCGTCAAAGGATCAGCCCCTACCGCACCCCGGTGCTCGAGGTTTTCCAGGATCGACAGCGCATCCTCGACGATATCGTGTGAGCGGGCGCCCTTCAGGTTTGCGATGAAGCCTACCCCGCAAGCATCAAACTCGCGCTTCGGATCGAACAGACCCTCGCTGCGACGATCGGGTGCGATGCCAAGGGGCAGGTGGGTTTGGGTCATCGGAGCGCGGTCTCTAGCTGGTGTTCAAGTTAGGGTTCAGCGATGATTTTGCGGCAGGCAGCGGGGCGCGGTGGCGTGAGGGGGCTGCGAGGCGGGCCCGCGCCTCAAACCGCGCGCCGCCAGCGTTTTCGTGCCGCAGTGAGATTTGGATCGAGCGAGAGCGGGATAAGGCGGCTGCATGCGGCCGCGCAACGACCAGCACACGGTGCGGCGCGCGCGTTGCACGGCGCGGCAAACTGATGTCCCCGGTCGTGGATCCCTGCCACTCTCTCAATCACCCGCAATGATGCACAGCGAGGCGGTTCGGCTGCGCGAGCCAATCTCGGACACTGGTGCGTGAGGAAAGGTCAGTGTTGCTGACCTATCGGTTTAGAACAGATTTTGTTGCCGACTTCAAGGGAGGCGCGTCAGCTCCGACGGGCCTGTCCTGCGGGCTTGTCGACGCAAATGGTCACGGTGGCGATAGAACCTGCGGAGTTGAGGCCGCGCGAAGGCCGGTCGCTGCTCAGCTCGCGGGACGAGATCCAATATGTTGCTTGCACCCATTGCTTTCCGTGGTTCGTTTCGCCGTCTGACGAGGGTTGGTCACGAACGATGGAAAGCGGGTCCTCGGTTGCAATGAGGGCCGGGCTTGGGGACCATGGAATGAGAAAAAGACATGGCTTTGAGAGCGACGCTCTTGGGGGGCGGGGCGTGGTCTCAGCATGGCAACGGCGTCAAACCGGTGACGTCAGAGCCCCGTCAGCCGCCGCAAAAGCGCGGCGGCTGACGGGGCATCAAGCCTGAGCGTTAGGCTGCGGCTTCGATCTGCTTCGGTGCGGGGTCCGACGCCTCCGTTCTGATCGAGATCGCACGCGGCTTCATGCGCTCCGGAATGTTGCGCACCAGCCGGACATTGAGCAGCCCATCTCTCAGGTCCGCGCCAACAACTTCGACGTGATCGGCAAGTTGGAAGCGTCGCTCGAACGTCCGTTGTGCTATCCCGCGGTGCAGAAACTCGCGCCCATTCTCGACTTCGGCAGATTTGCTGCCTTTGATGGTGAGGGCATGTTCCTTGACCTCGACCGACAATTCGGCATCCGTGAACCCGGCGACGGCCATGGTAATCGTATAGGCGTTCTCGCCCGTTCGTTCGATGTTGTACGGCGGGTACGGATTGGCTTCGGGCGTTTCAGATGTCATGGCATCGATCAGCCGGAACAGGTGATCGAAGCCAACGGTCGAACGATAAAGGGGGGCGAAGTCATTGCGTCTCATAGCGTCACGTCCTCCATTTGAAGCGACATGGTTGAGCCCCATCCTGAGGATCGGGGCAGGTCCTGCATCCAGCCGCAGGTGCGGCCTGGACACCAACGAGATGGGATTGGCGATGATCGCTTCAAGGGGGGCACGCGCCCGCATTGCCAGGGTCGGCGGACCAGGAGTTCGGACGTGATCGATCTCATCGAAACGCCGCTCAACCCGATTCCACCCCAGGGACAGGTTTTTGCCGTCGGCGGACAGGGTCCCGAGCTTCGCGGCGCCGTCTGGCCAGCAACCCGGCTCGATGCACGCGGCACAATCATCCTTCTTCAGGGTCGCGCTGAGTTCATAGAAAAGTACTACGAGACGGTCTCGGACCTGCGGCGGCGCGGTTTTGCGGTCGCCACCTTCGACTGGCGCGGGCAGGGGGCATCGGAGCGTCTGCTGTCCGATCCATTGAAGGGTCATGTCACGTCGTTCGATGACTACCTGGATGACCTTTCCAGGTTTGTCGAAGACCTCCAGACCCGGGGCCTGCCGAGGCCTTGGGCTGTGCTTGGCCATTCGATGGGTGGCCATCTCGCCGTGCGCAAGGCGGCCGTCAGACCCGGACTGTTCGATCAGATCGTTGTGACCGCGCCGCTGGTTGCCATCGCGCCCGCGCGCCTCGGAATGTCAGAGGCGGCCGCCGCGGGTATAGCGCGGACGGCTACGCTTGCGGGATTTTCGAGCACTTACGTGCCGGGTGGCGGAGCCCGGTTGCTGCATGAGATGCCGTTCGATGAGAATATCCTGACGCGGGATGCGACGCGCCTGGCCCGCAATGCCGAGGTCACGGCGCTCACGCCTCAGCTGCGACTCGGTGATCCGACAATCGGCTGGCTCGATGCCGCGTTCCGTTCGATGCGGGTGCTGTCAACCGCGGACTTCGTGGATCGCATGCGAACGCCGCTGCTGTGTCTCGTGGCGAGCCGTGATCGGATCGTCTCTGGACGCGCTGCTGAAGAGCTGTGCGACCGGCTGAAGCTTGCGGCCTGCCTCACGCTCGTCGGCGCTGAGCACGAGATCCTGCAGGAAACAGACTCAATCCGCTCACAATTCTGGACCGCGTTCGATACCTTTCTCGGCGAATCGCTTGAGCCGCAGCAGGCGATCGCCGATCGCTTCGTTGCTGTGCGCAGCTGACCCATCGCCCGAGAGTGCCCGTGTCCGAGACCGCGAGGCTGGCCGACGCGCGCGGATTGGCGTCACGCCGCAATCCGTTCAGCCTCAGCGATTGCGATGGCTTCGTCGAACACCTCGATCGGTGCTCCGGCGCCAACGGCCCGCTCGCTGAGATGGCGGCGGAAGGCGCGCGCGTGTGGCTGCCCGTGATAAAGCCCGAGCACGTGGCGCGTCACATTGTTGAGCCGACCGCCTTTGGCCAAGTGTGTGGCGATATAGGGCCTCAGGGCCCTGAGCACCTCACCTCGGCTTCTGCCAGGGCCGGCTGCGCCGTAGAACGCCCGATCAACCTCGGCAAGCATGTATGGCGTCTGATAGGCTGCGCGCCCAACCATCACGCCGTCCACGTGGTCCAAGTGTGCGCTTGCCTCCCGGACCGACATGATGCCGCCGTTTATCTCGATCCTGAGGTCCGGCCGTCGCTGTTTGAGCCGCCAGACGCGCGCATGGTCAAGCGGCGGGACCTCCCGATTCTGTTTCGGCGAGAGGCCTGCGAGCCAAGCCTTGCGGGCGTGGACGATGAAGGTCCGGCATCCGCCGTCCCCCGCGACGACGTCAATGAAGCGATTGAAGTCGGTCTCGCTGTCCTGGTCGTCGATGCCGATTCGGCATTTGACCGTGACGGGCACAAGCGGTCCGATTGCTGCGGCCATCGCGGCAACACAGGCTGCCACAAGACCCGGCTCTGCCATCAGACACGCGCCGAACCTGCCGGACTGCACCCGATCCGATGGGCAGCCGACGTTGAGGTTTATCTCATCGTATCCATAAGCGACGCCAACTGATGCGGCTTCGGCGAGTTTCACTGGATCGGATCCGCCAAGCTGAAGTGCGATCGGGTGTTCGTCATGGCCGTAGGCAAGCAGGTGGTCCCGGTCGCCACGCAGGACGGCGTCGGCAGTGACCATCTCCGTATAGAGCGTTGCCCTGCGGGTCAGCAGCCGATGGAAGACGCGGCAGTGCCGGTCCGTCCAATCCATCATGGGCGCAACGCTGAATCTACGTGATGGATTTTGCACGAAGTGTCCAGCCTCCACTCAGACGCTTTCCAGAAGGTTGCATGAGATTGGGCGCCGATATGAACGCTGGTGTTTGCTTGCGTTC
>JBHJOC010000057.1:0-24186 GCA_050330095.1 Hyphomicrobiaceae bacterium | reverse complement strand
GGCCGCTATCAAGTCAGAGCCACTGCCGACCTGGTCGACATCACCCAAGAGGTCGCGATCGAGTCTGGACGTCAGACCCGTCTGATCGTGGATCTCAACGCAGCGCAAGTGACCTTCGTCCCGCGGATCGCATCAACAGATGTTGCAGCGCCTGATGCCGCACTCATGCTGACGCCGCTTGGAACCGTGCCCCAGTCCGTCAACGGCTCCGGAACCGTGTGGGCGGGCTTTACGACCCGCCGGGACATTCTGGTCCCCGCCGGACCGCATGTTGCAGTGGCGACGATCTCCGCAGACATCACTGCTCAGCTCGCGATCGACCTCAAGGCTGGTGATCGGCGGACTGTCATCATCCCGCTTGAAATGGCACAGCTCGAGGTTGTCACGACCCAGCCTGATCGTTCGCTGGTCTCGCCAGCGACGGTCGCGATTCTTCGCGACACCGGGACCGCAGGCCTGTCATGGCAGGCAGCCATTCGATCGGTTGGAACGACGCTTGTGTTCAACCTTCCACCCGGTCGATATCGGATCGAGGCGGCCAACGGCGGCCTGACGGCGTCGCGCGACATCCTGCTCGAAACCGGAGACCAGCGCAGCGTATCGCTCGCGCTCGGGGCCGGCCGTCTTGCGCTCAGCACACGGCTTCCGGACGGGTTCGAAGGTCGGGACTTCGACTACGTCGTGCGCGCGGATGCGGGCCAGGGCGGGCGCGCCGTCAGGCACGCTGGCCCCGATGCTGTCGTCGAATTAGCGCCGGGACGGTACGTGATCGAGAGCCGAGTCGCGCGCCCGCGGAGCACTGCCACTCTCGAAGTTTCCGTGGCGAGCCAAGACGAGCAAGAGATCGAAGTCGTGCACAATGTGGGCCGGGTGCGAGCTTCGCTCGATGCTGGCCCATCGCAGACGCGCCCAACATCGCGGCCGGCGGTATGGAGCGTCGTGGAGCGCGGATCTGAAACCATTGTGGCCCGTGACATCGGGTCCACAGCCGAGTTCCTGTTGCCTCCTGGAAACTATACTGTGATTGGTCGCGGGATTGCCACGATGCGGCGCGACATCGAAGTGCAGTCAGGCCAGACACTTGAGATCACGCTTTCCCGTGAACAGCCATAATCGCGCTGGGGCGACCAGGCAGGCAGGGGCTGGCGCTCAGCGTGACGGCATGGGGCGCCCGTGGTCGTAACCGCCGTCCGGGTCTGGTCCAGAACTGTGGCAGCGCGGCTGCGGCGAGGTTGGCAATCCCGGCCGAAGGATGATCGCGGTTGAAGGTTAGGGCATGATCGGGCGTGAAACTGCGATGAGACGTGTGGCTCGGCTCACGAGCTCTCTGGCGGTTGCGATGGCGATTGCAAGCAGCCCAGGGTTTGCGCAGGGCATCGAGATAAGAGGCCCGATCGAGGACGCACCGCGCCTCCAAGATCGCACGAACTCGGGGTTCGGTACGACGATCATACCGGCCGAGCCTGGACGAGCACCGTCTGTGCTCGATGCTCTGGGCTTGCCGCCCGTTCTGTTTGAGGGGCCTGGCACGGCGGCTGCGACCCTGTCGCAGGAGCCGAGCGCGTCAGGAGGCGAAGGCGAGGTTGGCGAGACCGGCAGGCTCAGTCTCAGCGCACAGTTGACCGAGACAAGCGCTTCACTTTCGGATGGGATTATTTGGCGCATTTTCTCGCCGGGCACAGTGATCTCCTCGACCCCACGCCTCCGTCAGACCGTCTTCGAAGCAGCCCCTGTCCTCGATCTGCCAGCCGGCACTTATTACATCAACGCAGCCTATGGGCGGGCGAATTTGACAAAGCGCATAACGGTCCTCGCCCGCGGCCGCCTGCGCGAGAGCTTCGTGCTCAATGCCGGCGGGCTCGTCGCAAATGTGACAATCGGAGAAACTGTCGTTCCGCCGAGGGAACTCGTTCGCGTCGACGTCTTCAGCGAGCAAAGCGACCAGAGCGGCGAACGAATCCCGGTGGTAACAGGATTGCAGTCGGGCCAACTCGTTCGGCTCAACTCGGGGATCTATGTGCTCGAATCACGCTTGGGTCGAGCCAACGCCGTTGTACGGTCCGAAGTCGCAATCCTGGCCGGCAAGGTCACCGAGGCTCGCGTCCGGCACGATGCTGCACGGGTCTCGCTGCGGCTCGTTGAGAATGCAGGGGGGGAGGCGATCGCCGGAACCCAGTGGGCGATCCTGGGACGCGGGGGCAACGTGGTGCTCGAAAGCGTCGGCGCGCTTCCGACGCACCTCCTGGCTCCCGGTGACTACACAGCGGTCGCCTCGGTCGAGGGCCGGAGCTGGCGCCGAGATTTTACCCTTGTCGCGGGACGAAACGCAGCGATCGAGGTGGTCAAGACGCCGTGAACTTTCGATGTCGCGACATCGCACACCTTGCATCGATCTCAATTGCTCATTTAGCTCATCCGAAAGAGTTCCCACCGATTGGTCGTAGTTCGGCTATAGGGCGTCGCCCCGACGAGGGGTTTTGGGCTGGGCGGAGGACTGCTCAGTCTGAGTGTTTTCATTGCTCAAGTCGGCTCGAAAACTTCGATTTCCATCAGTACGCACGCCCGCGTTCTTCAACACAGAGCACCGCCTCTTGGAGCCCATACGGCAGAGGATTGACGCATCATGAGCCCCCAACCCATTCGGAAGGCGGTGTTTCCCGTTGCAGGTCTCGGAACGCGGTTCCTGCCTGCAACGAAGGCCATGCCAAAAGAGATGCTAACGATCGTCGATCGTCCAGTGATCCAGCACGTGGTTGACGAGGCACGCGCCGCCGGCATTGAGCACATGATCTTTGTCACCGGCCGGAACAAGGCCGTGATCGAGGATCACTTCGACCGTGCGGTCGAGCTGGAGCAGACGCTTTTGGCGCGCGGTAAAGTGCACGAGGTCGAGGAGCTCGGACGTGACCTGCCCAAGCCGGGACAGACAAGTTTCACCCGCCAGCAAGACCCCTTGGGCCTTGGCCACGCGGTGTGGTGCGCGCGCGAATTGGTCGGCAAAGAACCGTTCGCGCTGCTGCTGCCCGATATGCTGCACAAATCGGCCGTGCCCTGCATGGCCGACATGATGCAGGCCTACCATGAGCGGGGTGGAAACCACATCGCCGTCTCGCCGGTGCCCGACAGCGAGACGCACAAATACGGGATCGTCGGCACTGACGGAACGGGCGAGAAGGTGCTGCCGATTGTGTCGATGGTGGAAAAGCCCTCACCGGGGACCGCGCCGTCGAACCTGCACATCACCGGACGCTATATTCTACAGCCCGAGATCTTCGACATCCTGTCGACACAGACGCGCGGAGCAGGCAATGAGATCCAGCTTACCGATGCAATGATAAGACTGATGGGGCAGCCGGGTCAGCAGTTTCATGCGGTCCGTTTCGACGGGGCAATCTACGACTGCGGTTCGAAGCTCGGCTTTCTGCTCGCGAACGTCGCCTATGGTCTGGAACGCGACGATCTTGCAGCCGAACTGGTCCGCGAAGTGCGTGCCCTCGTCAGCTAGAGCCGACGTAGGGCGGGCGATGTTGGTGCAGCGGCTATCTTTCGTGCGAGGCGGTGGCTGACATTCAGCCATCTTGACCCGGGCAAGAACGGCTCGCGCCGAAAAAGAATGGGTGCCGCCCGCGGTCGCGCGGCACCCCATCACCGTCACCAGCACCCGCTTTCCATCGTTGTTTTGTCACCCTCGACAGACGCCGAAGGGAATCGCGGAAAGCAGGCGGTGGGAGCAACGCATTGAACATCGTGCCGATTTTCGATCAGCAGTCCGTCGCAAGCGCGTGGTGTGGATAGTGCAGGGAAGCCTGATCGACGGCACTCGTGTTGCGCCACTCACGCTTGGTCCACCACCTTCTGTAGTCTCGCCTGCCAAGCGTTAGTGACAAAGCAACACGAGACTCATGAAGTTGCTCGTGTTCCGTGTGTCTCCGACACTTGGTCAATCGGGTGCCGAAAAGGAAACCAAGTGACGGAGACGGAGCACGAACATCGTAAAGGGATGCTGTCACCCGATCGGACGCGGACCTGTCGCCCGAGCTGTTACTTGTCGAACGAGACCCGACCGGTCGATCGCAACACTTGGACTTGCGCCTCGGTCAAACCGAGCGTCTTCAGGTGGTCGTCAGAATAAAGCGCGAGTTCCCGTGCGACCGTCGCCCTTGCTGCGCGCATACGCGCATCAACGAAGCGGTCCACAAGCCGCGACAGAAAGCCCGCACGCGTTGCCTGCTCGCTCCCACCGGAGTGAGCGCGCCCGACTGTGCCGAGCGATTGCGTTTGACTGCTCATGATCATCTCAACTCTGTTTGCTCATGGTGCCCGGGATGGTTGATCCGCCCTCTAGGCTCTCGTCAAAGTAGGTGTGTCGAGCCATACAATCCAGTCCGGGGCAGACAGTTCAGACCTGCATTTGCTGCATGTGCGAAATGAGCCACTCAAGTGTCCTTTTGCTCCAATAGAACAAGATATCGAGCAAATCTTCGCGCCATCCGAGGCAAACATCCGATTGACGAGAAAAATGTACCAGAACTTTGACCAGCCCGACCCGTCCCCACCTGATCATATCCGCGCAAGACTCGATGCACTTCGCACGCGCATGTCGCAGCGCAACATCGATGCCTTGCTGATCCCTCGCAGCGACGCCCATCAGGGCGAATACGTCGCCGCCTGCGACGAACGACTCGCCTGGCTGACGGGCTTTACAGGTTCTGCAGGGCTTGCGATCGTCGGCCGGGAGAAGGGCGCGCTGCTCGTCGATGGACGCTACACCCTGCAAGCCTCGATGCAGGTTCCTTCTCACGCGCTGTCCATCGTCGACAGCACGATCGAAAGCCCGGAAGCGTGGATCCTTTCGAACCTGCCGTCTGGCGGACGCCTCGGCTTCGACCCTTGGTTGACCACGCGCGCACAGCACACAACGCTTAGCGGAAAATTGCGTAGCCACGCGTGGCGGCTCGTGCCAACGCGCAGCAATCTCGTCGATGTGATCTGGGGTCAGGCGCGACCCGCGCCACCGAGGGGCTCAATCGTGCCGCACCCCAAGAGGCTCGCTGGAACGTCTTTCACAGATAAGCTCGCCGCCCTGCGCGCCGAGATGGAGAAGCTCGGCGAGCACGCCGTGATCCTGACCCAGCCCGATTCGATCTGCTGGCTTCTGAACGTGCGCGGCTCCGATGTGGCACACAATCCAGTCATCCTCGCGTTCGCCGTCGTTCCCGCGAAGGGTCCCGTTACGCTGTTCACCGATCCAGCCAAGCTGACCCCAGCCGCCCAGCGCCATTTCGGCGACGCCGTCATCGTCTCGCCCCCCTCCGAACTCGGCTCGGCACTCTCGGCACTCAAGGCCTCGGGATCGCCTGTTTCGATCGATCCGGCGAACACACCCGTGTGGATCGCCGAGCGACTTTCACGCGCGCAACTTCGCGAACGTCGCGACCCATGCTTGGTTCCAAAGGCCATCAAAACGTCGGCGGAAATTGCAGGTGCCCGCACAGCACACGGGCGCGATGGCGCTGCGATGGCCAATTTCCTCCATTGGTTCGACGAAAACGCCGCGAGCGGCCAGCTCGATGAGATCTCCGTCGCCAAGCGCCTCGAAGCGTTTCGACGCGAAACCGGGGCACTCCGCGAGATCAGCTTCGATACGATCGCAGGCGCTGGTCCCAATGGTGCGATCGTCCACTATCGTGTCACACCGCAGAGCAATCGACGGCTCGAAGCCGGTACGCTCTTTCTGATCGATTCGGGTGGCCAGTATCAGGATGGGACCACGGATATCACGCGCACCCTCGCCGTCGGCGATCCATCGCCTGAGATGCGCCGGGCTGCCACGCTGGTCCTTAAGGGGCATATCGCGATCGCGACGGCGCGATTCCCAGCCGGCACCCGCGGCGTTGATCTCGACCCCCTCGCCCGCAGAGCCCTCTGGCAGGCGGGGCTCGATTACGGCCACGGCACGGGCCACGGTGTTGGAAGTTATCTGTCCGTCCACGAGGGGCCCCAATCGATCTCGAAGCGTGGCCTCCATGCCCTGATGCCAGGTATGCTCGTTTCTAACGAACCCGGTTATTATAAACCGGGAGCTTACGGCATTCGGATCGAGAACCTCGTCCTGGTGGTTGAGCCTAAACCCATCACCGGCGGGGACAGACCTATGCTCGGATTCGAAACCCTGACGCTTGCTCCGATCGACCGCGCGCTGATCGACCCGACGTTGCTTTCAGCAGATGAACGCACGTGGCTCGATTCTTATCACGCAAGAGTTGCAGATGAGATCGGCCCACTGGTCCCGCCCAACGTCGCTGTCTGGCTGCGCCGGGCCTGTCGTCCGCTCTGATCTGGTGACCGAGGTTTGCGAACGGGGCAGTGGCCGCGCGCGCCGAGCTTTCGCAAGCCCGGCCGACCGTGCGGGGCTGCGTTGCGTCGGGCGAGCGACCGGATTGACGTTCCGTTATAAGCCCTCCACCGTCGCGTCCTGACGTCCCGCCTTTTCCTCGCTTGCACCGGGGCTCCATGCGCCTTCCAACCGCCACCCTTTCTGCCGTCGTCGCGTTGGGTGTCACACAGATCATCGCCTGGGCAGCCACCGTTTATGCGCTGGGCGTTCTGGCGCGCGCAATCTCGAATGACATGGGCTGGTCGGGTCCGCTCGTGTTCGGAGGGCTAACCTGCGCGCTTCTGGCTTCAGGGCTGGTTTCGACCCATGCCGGGCGTGCCATCGACCGTTATGGCGCTCGCACAGTCATGTCGATCGGCTACGTCTTCCTCAGCGCTTTGCTCGTGCTCTTGTCGCTTGTGACCAGTCCTCTGACTTACCTGATGACCTGGGCCACGCTTGGCGTTGCGATGCGCCTGACGCTTTATGACGCCGCGTTTGCCGCACTCGTCCAGATCGACCCAGCAAACGGGCGCCGTGCGATCAGCTATCTCACGCTGTTTGGCGGCTTCGCCTCGACGGTCGGATGGCCAGCGGCCCATTACCTCGAAGCTGCGACCGACTGGCGCGTGACGTTCCAGATTTTTGCCGCAGCCAATGCGATGATTTGCTTGCCCCTCGTGTGGTTCGTTCTGCCACATCGTGCGTCGAGCGTAACGCCACCGAACGCCGAGCCGAAACTCTCAGCGCCAACCAAAAGCGTGACGGCGCAGCCCCCAGCGCCATCGGCAGCCATCGCGCTCGAGGGCCGTGATCGCACCATCGCGCTCGGCTTGTTTGCGCTTGCGGTTTCGGGATCGGCCTGTGCCTTCGGCGTCGGCGCCGTGCATCTGGTCGCCCTCCTCGAGGCTGAGGGTTTGGCCGTTGCAACGGCCGTTGCACTCTCAGCACTCAAGGGCGTCGCGCAAGTCGCTGGCCGGGTCTGGGACATCGCGGTTGCAAAATGGGTCAGCGTAATGACCGTCGGGCGCATCGCGCTTGCATTGCTGCCGGTTTCGTTTGCGATCCTGCTTGCGTTTCAAGGCTCCTATGCTGCAGCGCTTGCGTTCACGCTTGCGTTCGGCATTTCGAATGGTCTCGTGACAAATGTTCGCGGCGCGCTGCCCTTGGCGCTCTTCGGCCCTGTCGGCTATGGCCGCGTGCTTGGCCTGCTCGCCACGCCCTACCTCCTGCTCAACGCATTGGCTCCTTTGGTCTTCGCGTTGCTCGTCGAGGCGGCAGGCTACGACATCGCGACGGGTGCGCTGTTGGCTGTTGTGGCGCTTGGCGCGCTTGCCATGGAGGTGCTCGCCACATGGCACCGCAAGCGCGTGAAAGCTGCCCGATGACAGGATTTGAGGCCAGAAACATGGGTCCCGGATAAACCTTCGCAGCAGTCGGGTTATCCGGGGTGGCACATGATCACGCGCTCGGCTGCCGATTCATCCGCTGTTCCGCAACGCCGCCGCGATGCCATTGATCGTCAGCTGGATCCCGCGCAGTACTTTTGGCGTCTCACCATCGGTCTCGCGGTAACGTTTCATCAGGTCGACCTGCATGTGGTTGAGCGCATCGACATAGGGGAAGCGGTTGCGGATCGAGCGCGCGAGTTGCGGGTTATCCGCCAGCAGCTCACGATTGCCGCTGATTTCGAATACGGCCTCGACGGACTGGTGATATTCCCTCTTGATGCGCTCGAAAATCGCCTCCGCGAGGACGCGGTCCTCGACAAGTTCAGCGTAGCGCTCGGCGATCGGCATGTTTGCTTTGGCGAGCACCATGTCGATGTTGGAGACTTGAGCCTTCAGGAACGGCCACTCACGATAGAGTTGCTGCAGCACCCGGCGCCCGTCCGGGCCATGGCGCGCCAGGAAGGCATCAACAGCCGCGCCGAAACCGTACCAGCCAGGCAGCATGACGCGGGCCTGGGACCAGCTGAAAACCCATGGGATTGCGCGCAGATCTTCAATTCGCCGCGTCGCCTTGCGTGAGGCCGGACGCGAGCCGATGTTGAGGGTGGCGATCTCATTAATCACAGTCGATTGCCAGAAATACTCTGCAAACCGATCCGTCTCATAGACGAGCGCGCGATAGCTCGAGAACGCAGCCGCAGACAGCTCGTCGAGGGCGTCGTGGCCGCCGTCGGGCGCGCTGGAGCGATTGGGTGCAACCAATGTCGCTTCGATCATTGCGGTCGCAAGAATCTCGAGGTTGCGCGCGCCGATTTTCGGGTTTGTATACTTGCTCGAGATGATCTCGCCCTGTTCGGTCATGCGAACCTGGCCCGAAACCGCGCCCGGCGGCTGGGCGAGGATGGCATCGAAGCTTGGTCCACCGCCACGGCCAACCGTGCCGCCACGACCGTGAAAGAACCGCAACCGGATGCCGCGTTCGGCGAACAGGTCGATGAGTTCGGTCTCGGCCTTATAGAGTTCCCAGCCCGACGTCAGATAGCCGCCATCCTTGTTCGAGTCAGAATAGCCGACCATGATCTCCTGGGTCGTGTCGAGGCTTTCAAGGAGCCGACGATACTCAGGTAGATCGAGCAGAGCGGCCATGATGGACCGGGCACCTCTCAAATCCCCAATCGTCTCGAACAGCGGCACGAGATGGATATGAGCTGCACCCTCCGGCGTGACGAGGCCGACTTCTTTCAGAAGGACTGCGAGTTCGAGAATGTCGGAGACACTCGCAGTGTTGGAAATGATCGACTGCGGGACGGCTGCCCGTCCGAGACGAAACACGGCGCGAGCGGCAGTCTCTAGAATTGCAAGTTCGCCACGCGTCTGATCGCTGTAGGTCCAGTTCCGCCGAATGAGTGGCCGCGCCGTCGACAGTTCGCGCCGAAGACGGTCGATGCGTGCGTCTTCGGCGAGCGAGAGGTAGTCCGTGCCGGGTGCGACAGCCTCGAACAGTTCGGCGATCGTTTCGGCGTGGATCGCAGAATTCTGTCGAAGATCGAGGCTCGCGAGGTGGAAGCCGAAGCACGCGACCGCTCGGATCAGGTGGCGGAGGCGCCCATCCGCAATCGCGCCGGAACCGTGGGCGACAAGTGATCGATGCAGCAGGTCGAGATCTGCCAGGAAGGCCTCAACCGTTGGATAGCCGTGGGTCGGCTCGTCCGTTGGATCGGCAAGCCTCTGCCACGTTTGATCGAGCTTGCGCCTGATCGCCGTCATGGCCCTGCGATAGGGCTCGATCACCCGATGCGGGGACGCATCTCCAGACTGAGCCGCCAGCACCTCGACCGCATCGTCCACGGGAACGAGTTCGCGCGACAGGGACAGCTCCCCTTCGAGCGCCTTGAGCTCTCTCTGGTAGAATTCGAACAGGCGGTCGCGCTGCATCGCAAGGGTGCCTGCAAGCACCTCCGCGGTGACGAACGGGTTGCCGTCCCGGTCCCCACCGATCCAACTGCCGATCCTGAAGAAGGGTTTGAGACGCTCTTGCCGTTGGCCAGGAAACCTGCGCGCCATCTCATCCTCGAGCCGAACATAGAGCTTCGGAAGTTCCTCGAGGAACGTCAGGTCATAGTAGCTGAGCCCGTTGTTGACCTCGTCGAGCACCGTCAGCTTCGAGCGCCGGAGAAGGTTTGTTTGCCACAGGCCGAGAATCAACCGGCGCAGTTGATCGTCAATTTCCGCCAGTTCCCGGCGCGTCAGGGGGCGGCGGTCACGTTGCTCGAGCAGCCTGATGATCTCGATCTCATAGTGCATCGTCGAACGCCGCCGCACCTCGGTCGGGTGCGCCGTCAACACCGGGCTCACGAGCGCGGTGTCAAGGCAGGCGCGCAGGTCATCGCACGTGACCCCCGCGGCTTCCGCGCGTGCGAGCGTGCGTTCGATAGAGCCGATGCGCGGCGCTGATCCCGCAAGCTCATGCGCCCGTGTGCGGCGAATGTGGTGCTGGTCTTCGGCGAGGTTTGCAAGGTGCGAGAAATAGCTGAAGCCGCGGATCACCGAAACCGCTTGCTCCGCCGTAAGACTGGCGACGAGAGCGACAAGCTCGCGGCGATCTCGTCCGTTCTCATCCTTGTAGAACCGCACCGAAGTCTGTCGGATCGTTTCGATCCGATCGAACGCAGCCGGCCCCTCCTGGTAGCGCACTGTATCGCCAAGAATCGACCCGAGCAGTCGTATATCCTCGTAGAGCGGTGCATCGATATCGGTGACAGGCCGACGCGCTTCGGTCCCGAAGCCCGGATCGTGCGCAGAGGGGTCGGTGCTCATGTCTCGCTCCCGTCGCAGGGCCGGTGATGACGGCTCAGCATATGTCTCTATGCTCGGCGGTCCCAGGGCGCGGCCGAGCCTTGAGCGGACAGCCGCCGCCTGCACCGACAGGGTTCAAGGAGCCTGACATGAAACGTTCCGACGGGTCTATGCAGGGCAGGGTCAAGGCCGATCAATGCGCCCGCCAAGTGTTGGTTCTGGAACGCCTGTCGTGCCCGGATACGAGAGCGGCAACCCCAGCTTGCAGCGCACGGCAAGATAGGCCCAAGCCTCTGCCTCGACGGCATCACCATCAAACCCGATGGCCTCAGCCGGGTCGACAGGGACGCCGAGCGCCGCGGCCAGGCCCAACATGGTTGCTGCGTTGTGACGCCCGCCGCCTGTCACGATCCATCGCACCGGCGGAACTGGCAGGTGATCGAGCGCGCGGCGAACTGACCCGACCGTCATGGCAACCAGCGTTGCGGCACCGTCCTCGACAGACAGTCCCGTAACGAGATCCCAGAAGAACGCATTGCGGTCCAACGATTTCGGCGGACGCGCCGCGAAATATGCGTGGTTCAGAAAAAACGCCACGACGTCTTCGTGGCTCCGTCCGGCAAGCGCCGCTGCGCCACCCTCGTCCCGCGTCACGCCGACAGTTTTCGCCATCCAATCGTCGAGCAATGCGTTGCCCGGCCCCGTGTCGAAGGCGATCATTTCACCGTCCGCACCGATCCAGGTCACGTTGGCAACCCCGCCGATGTTCAGGATCGCAATCGGCTTCGTCCCAGCCGCACCTGCCATGGCACGATGATAGGCGGGGGCCAGGGGGGCACCCTGCCCACCGGCAACAACGTCGTTGGCCCGCATATCCCACGCGACCGGGATGGCAACTGCGCGCGCAAGCGCCGCGCCATCGCCAAGTTGCAACGTCAGCTTCAGGTCGGGCCTGTGCAGGACAGTCTGGCCGTGGAAGCCGATCAGATCAATGTGAGCCGGGTCTCGGTTCGTTTCAGCCAGAAAGCGGACGACGGCATCGGCGTGTCGCTCGGTTATTGCAGCCTCGATTTCCCGCAGCCGACCGGGTCGCGCGGCGCGGTCAGCCACGTCCCGCGCAAGAGCGATCGCCTCAGCGAGTTGGTGCCGGAAGCCCTGGTCATAGGGATAGGTCCGCGACGTGCCCCGACGGATCCTGTCGCGCCCATCGGTTTCGATCTCAGCGACATCAATGCCATCCATCGAGGTCCCCGACATCAGGCCAAGCGCCCTGAACAATGGGCCCTGAGGGTGCGCTTGCGCCGGGGGCCCGGCATTGTCATCGGAATGTTGCATACCGGTCCGGGGGCCTGGTCGGTTGTGGTGGGCGGTGTCTGTCGGCTCGGGCGTGCGGCTCGGCGCTATGGTCGTCTCAGTCGTGCGCAAGCCATCCAATCGATCACACCTCGATGGCAACTCGCACGCGCTTTCCGGCGTTCGTTTGTCAGTCTCGTCAGACGCCGAAACGAACCACAGCACGCAAAGGATACGAGCAAGATAGTGATTCGCGTGGCGCTTTTCGATCAGGAGACCCTGGAACGCGGGTGCTGCGCATGGTGCAGGCACTGCCGATCTGCGGGACTGGAGCTCGGCTGACGCTGTACCGCATCTTTGAGGTGACTCCGGCAAGCGCCCACCCTATACGGGCCGCGGACGTCCTGCGAGCCATCGTCGGTCCTGACCGGCTGGCGCCTCACCGCGTCCGTCTGGCCAGCACCAGTTCCCGGAGCCCACGAGACCTCGATGTCAGACGCATCTTCCTACGCGCCGCAATCCGATTTCCTGCGCACCATGACGGAGCGCGGCTACATCCACCAGTGCTCGGATTTATCGGGCCTCGACGCGCTCGCTGCCAAGGCCGAGATCGTCGCCTATGTCGGCTACGATTGTACCGCGCCAAGCCTCCATATTGGTCATCTTCTATCGATCATGATGCTGCATTGGCTGCAGGAAACTGGCGCCGGCAAGCCAATCCCGCTGATGGGAGGCGGAACCACGCGGGTCGGTGATCCATCCGGTCGCGACGAGACCCGGCGCATCCTGTCGATCGAGCAGATCGATGCCAACAAGGACGCAATCAAGGGAGTCTTCTCGCGCCTTCTCCGGTTCGGGAAAGCAGACCACGACGCGATCATGGTCGACAACGCAGAGTGGCTCTCGAAGCTGAACTACATCGAATTTCTGCGCGACGTCGGCCGGCATTTTTCCGTCAATCGCATGCTGTCGATGGATTCCGTCCGGCTCAGGCTCGACCGAGAGCAGGAACTCTCGTTCATCGAATTTAACTACATGCTTCTGCAGAGCTACGACTACGTTGAACTTGCGCGACGCTATGGCTGCAACCTGCAGATGGGCGGGTCGGATCAGTGGGGCAACATCGTCATGGGGGTCGATCTCGGCCGCCGGATGGGGACGCACCAGCTCTACGCACTCACATGCCCACTGCTCACCACCGCTTCCGGCGCCAAGATGGGCAAGACCGCACAGGGCGCCGTTTGGCTCAATGCTGACATGCTGCCAGCCTGGGATTACTGGCAGTACTGGCGCAATACCGAGGACGCCGACGTTGGGCGATTCCTGAAGCTGTTTACCCTCTTGCCGCTCGACGAGGTTGGCAGGCTCGCGCTGCTCGGTGGCGCGGAGATCAATGAGGCGAAAAAGGTTCTGGCAACTGAGGCAACCGCTCTGGTGCACGGGCGCGAGGCTGCTGAGCGGGCAGCAGATGTCGCCCGTCAGACGTTCGAAGAGGGCACAACCTCAGCAGACCTGCCGGCGGTGACGATCACCCGCGAGGCACTCGAGCGCGGTGTTGGCGTGTTGAGCGCGTTCGTGACGGCGGGCCTTGTCGCATCGACCAGCGAAGCACGCCGCCACGTCAAGGGTGGCGGCCTAAGGGTCAACGATGTCGCTGTCACCGATGAACGGACTGAGATCGGCCTGAGCGACGCGACGAGCGACGGCGCTGTGAAACTGTCGCTCGGCAAAAAACGCCACGTCCTGCTTCGTCCCGCCTGACCCAGCAACACACCGCCGATGGCGGGTCGTTGCTGCGTTTCGCCTGTTGTCCCTGCCTGCGCGCGACGCGTGCAACGAAGGGCTCTTGAACCGGGACTGAGACGGCCGAAGGGCGTGGAGCCGTTTCACCTGAATGGGGCTGGGCGCTGGCGCGCGCGGGCCGATAGCTCGCCAATCAGGCCATCGAAGTAGACAAGACCACTTTCGATTGTGACCTGCTCCCCACCCTCGAGGAGATAAGTGGCGTCTTCGATGCCCTCGAGGCGCAGGACACAGCCGCTCGGGCAGACGTCCTCCATGCGCACCCCG
The DNA here is from genome assembly GCA_050330095.1 of Hyphomicrobiaceae bacterium. Lineage (GTDB taxonomy): Bacteria > Pseudomonadota > Alphaproteobacteria > Rhizobiales > Hyphomicrobiaceae > JBCBWG01. The sequence goes on along the minus strand of JBHJOC010000057.1, from coordinate 10,200 downwards.
GACCCGATTGTCCGGCGGGATCGCACGTCGCCGTCCTCGATAATGGCGAGTTCATAGGTGGTGCTGTCGGCATTGATGATCACCGATGCGGGGGCTGCTATCGGTGCGGACAATAGAAGCAAGGCCGAGAGCCCGGAGCGAGCAAAGCCGCGCCAGATTGAGCGTGGGCGATACCGTAGGCTCATAGTGCGTCCTCCTGCAGATGAGAGCGGCATGAGTGGCCCGTCTCGCAACCTCAATGCTCAAGTGAGGCGCTTCTCGCGCCTCAACTGCCACCGAACGCGCATCAGCTCTCAGCGAATTAAGGCGCGACGCTCGACTTGAGTGCGCCACCAAGATCGAGACGCCAAAACACTGAACGTGATTAGCGGCGAAAACCCGACGTCTCGATCTTAGCGTGACGGTCAGGCCTTCTTGGCAGGAGCTTTTTTGGCTGGCGCCTTCTTCGCTGCAACCGGCGGCTTCTTCTCTGGTGCAGCCTTCTTTGCTGGCGCGGCCTTCGCTGGCGCCTTGGCCGCCGCTTTCGCTGGAGCCTTGGCAGCGGCCTTCACTGGAGCCTTTGCTGGGGCCTTTGTCGGGGCTGCCTTCGCCGGAGCTTTGGCGGCCGGCGCTTCCTTCTTGGCTGGGGCTGCCTTTTTAGCCGCTGGGGCCGATTTTGCTGCTGGTGCAGCCTTCTTTGCTGGAGCTCGCATGAGGTTATCCGGTGTTATGGAGCGACATCGGTTTCGGTCGAGACCCTCGGTTGCGAAGCTCCGCATGGCTTTGGCAAGAGAGGGCTGGCGGCAGGCAATCCCGTCCTAGGATGGGCCTTACGCCGCTGATCACCATGTGTTCGAGGTTCTTGCGCCACAACCGGATTTTTCGTGTAGTAACTATCGACGTTTTCGATGGATCGGACCTCCCTCACACTTCGATTGATGGCACTGCCGTGCTGGTTTCTCACGTGCCCGGGAAGCGAGGATTTCCATGGATATCGGCTTGGCGCGGACGTTTTTGACAGTCGCCGAAACGGGAACCTTCGTCGATGCGGCCAAGCGCATGAACCTGACGCAGTCGACGGTGAGCGCGCGCATCAAGACGCTCGAGGACCAGTTGGGCCAGCCACTTTTCCACCGTTCAAAATATGGAGCCGAGCTAACCAATGCGGGCGAGCAGTTCCGCCGCCATGCGTTGACCCTGGTTCGGGTCTGGCAGCACGCACAGTTCGAGGTCGGCCTCGCAGACCAGCACCGCGACCGCCTGTTCGTCGGCGCAACGTATGGCCTCTGGCAGAGCTTCCTTGTTGAGTGGGTTGCGTGGCTTCGCTCGAACCTTCCCGACATCGCTGTCTCGGCGACGGCGGAAACCGAAACGTCCGTGACGGAAAAGATGACCGAGGGGACACTCGACCTCGCCGTGACATACCGACCACTCGATCGACCGGGGTTGATCACAGAGCATCTATTCAACGATGTTTTCGTCCGTGTAACGAGCGCGCCGCGCGGCACGCGGCGACGCACGGTGGAACCGGTCTTTCTCAATTGGGGCCCGGACCTGAAGCCCGAGGACGCAATCGCCGAACCCGAGTTCCTGGCAGCGGGGCTCACACTTGACGTTGGAGCCGGTGGCCTGGACTACCTGCTGCACAGGCCTTGTACGGGCTACGTGCCGCAACGAGTCGCGCGCACTTTGGCGTTGAGCGGCAAGGTCCGCATCGTGCCGCGCACCCACAGGTTTTCGCATCCTGTTTTCATCAGCTACCCGGAAACACGCGACGAAGCGGCCTACGAGCCGATCCTGTCCTCGCTCAAGAACCAAGCGAATGCGATCGCATGAGCGCGGTCCGGTCCAACAAATCAGACACCCGGCGCACCATGGACCAGCGCCATCCCCAGCTTGAAGCGCCGGCCATTTGGCGTGGTGAAATCAATTTAACGTTAGGCGCCAAAGCGTTCTTCTTGATCACCGCGCACTTCCCTCGTACCACCGCAGGCGTGTGGTCACGGAGCCTTGTCTCCGTCCGGCTTGGCGACCCATCGACAACGCCGCAAAGGCGACACCGAATGCCAATTTCCACAACTCCCAGGGAGGGAATATTGAAACGTTTGACACAGGGCCTGCTTGGCCTCACGGCCGGCGTTCTCGTTGCTGCCGGCGCCGCAGTCGCGATGGACAAAACCGGATGGCCGAACGACATGACGATCGGCACGGCGTCACAGGGCGGAACGTATTTCATCTACGGAAACGGGCTCGCGAGCTTCATCACCGAGGCAACGGGACTCAAGGTCTCGGGCGAGGTGACAGGCGGCCCGGTCCAGAACGTGACGCTCGTCGAAACGGGCGACCACATGATGGGCCTCGTCACGATGGGCCCGGCTTATGATGCCTGGAACGGCAAGTCGCAACTTGCACCAGGCCTGGAGCACCGCAACATTCGGGCGCTGTTTCCGATGTACCAGACGCCATTCCAGGTCATCGCGCTCAAGTCCTCAGGCATCAAATCAGTGTCCGACCTCAACGGCAAGCGTGTCGGCGTCGGCCCGGCAGGCGGCACACCCGGCACCTACTGGCCGCAATTCTTCGAGGCCCTCGGCGTCAAGGTGACGGTCTCGAATGCGGGTGCAGCCGATACGATCAGCCAGGTCAAGGACGGCCTTGTCGATGCGTTCGCGTTCGCAGCCGGCCTGCCGATCTCGGCGTTCAGCCAGCTAGCGGCAGAGAACGAAGTCGTCATGTTCGGCTTCACCGACGATGAGCTTGGCAAGATCCGCGAAGCATTCCCGGCCATGGCACCGCTCAACATCCCGGCTGGCACCTATGCGGGTCACGACTACGAACAAAAATCGGTTGCACTCTGGAACTTCGCAATTGCCCACCAGGACATGCCCGAAACGCTCGCCTACGAGATCACGAAGCTCGTAATGGAGAACCCTGAGCGGATGGTCCAGATCCACGCCGCTGCGAAAGAGACGCTGCGTGACAACTGGGACAAGAACACCTTCATGCCGTTCCACCCGGGCGCAGTGCGATACTTCACGGAAAAGGGTATCACCATCCCCGACGCCCTGAAATAGTCGAGCGTGCCGCGTTGGCCATGCGGCTGCAAAGCGGGGCGCTGGTCATTCGTTGCATAAGAATTTGACGGCAGCTGGCGAGGCGAAAAACCCTCTCTGCTGCCGTCGTGCGAAAGGATCGGTTGCACACCAATCCAAAATCCGTCCGACTTGCGCACACGTCGAACACCCTCGCATGCACAGGCTTCAAAGGCCCGTCGTCCTCACAAGTTCCAATTGCCCGCAAACAGGTGCGGACCAAGTCTTGCAACGGAGGCGCGGGATCTCACGGCTCTTGAATTGCAGGCAATGTGTCCGATGAGCGCCAGAAGCAGCGCCAGGGTCAGCGCCAGAAACAGCGCCAGGATCAAAGAAGGAGCACGGCCTTGGCCAGCACAGAGACGACAGGCCGCAGTTCGGCGCCACCAGCAGAGCTCGGAGCGCTCTCCAGCGTCGTCGACGCCGAGGTATTCAGCTCCAATCAGCGACAGCCCTCGGGCGTCTTCGCCTTGTCGGCCGCTGCCTTGTGCATCGCCTACGCGGTGTTCCACGTCGCGGTGATGAACCTTTATCCGCTCGAGACCTGGACCTATCGGCTCATCCATGTCGGTGGCGGGCTCGCGCTTGGTTTCTTGCTGTTTTCCGCCCATAGCTTCTCTGCGGAGCCCACAGCGAAGCGCACGACCTCGAGCTTGCGCCTTGCCGTCGCAGCGCCCGGTGCGCTGGCCGTATTGGGTGCAACAGCTCAGATCATCCTGTTCTGGCTTTCTGGCGAAGGTGTCGGCGGCGGTGCTCGACGCGATGCGTTTGAACTGACGCTCAGTTGGCCCTTGCTTGGCGGCACGGCATGGCTCGTGCTCGTCAGCTGGTTGATGCCGGAGCGGGACCGAACCCGCGTCGATGTCGTCGACATCCTGCTTGCTGTCGCAGCGATTGCGGTTGCCCTTTACATCATCTTTCACGCTCCGGTGCTGCGGCTCAGGTCAGGAACCGCGCTCGCCAAGGACGCCGACATGTACGTGTCGATGGCTGGCGTCATCCTGATCCTGGAAATGACACGGCGACTGGCCGGCCTCGCACTCGTCGTGATCGCTGCGATCTTCATCGCCTACAGCTTCCTTGGGCCAATGCTGCCAGGCATCCTTCAGCACCGCGGCTATACGCTCTCGCGCTTCTTCACCTACATCTATACCGACCAGGGCATCCTCGGGCCAACAACAGCCATTTCATCGACCTATATCATCCTGTTCGTGACCTTCGCAGCCTTCCTTCAGGCGTCTCGGGTCGGCGAATACTTCGTCAATTTCGCGTTTGCAGCTGCTGGCGGAACCCGCGGTGGACCGGCGAAGGTCGCCGTACTTGGCTCCGGCCTAATGGGCATGATCAATGGCACGTCCGCCGGCAATGTCGTCTCGACCGGCTCGCTCACCATCCCGCTCATGAAGAAGGTCGGTTACAGACCGCAGACATCGGCGGCCGTGGAAGCCGCTGCATCGAGCGGTGGCCAGATCCTGCCGCCAATCATGGGTGCGGGCGCGTTCATCATGGCGGAGATCACCGGCATCGCTTATGCCGACATCGTGATTGCCGCGATCATTCCGGCGCTGCTCTATTTCACGTCGGTCTATTTCATGGTCGACATGGCGGCCCAGAAGCACGGCATGAAGGGACTGCCACCCGAGGAGCTTCCTGAGTTTCGCAAGCTCGCCAAGCAAGCGTTTCTGTTCATCCCCATCGTCATCCTGATCGCCGCATTATTCTCCGGCTATTCCGTGATCAGGGCTGGAACGCTTGCCATGGCCGCCGCCGCCGTTGTCAGCTGGCTCACGCCGTACCGGATGGGGCCGAAAGCCATTCTCTATGCCTTCGAGATTGCCGCAAAGATGGCGCTCCAGCTTGTCGCTGTGTGCGCGGCTGCCGGCATCATCGTCGGCGTGATCGCGCTCACTGGTGTGGGCACGCGCTTTTCGGCCGTCCTTCTCGGGCTTGCCGACAAGAACCAGATGATTGCCCTGTTCTTTGCCATGATCGTCTCGATTGTGCTCGGCATGGGGATGCCGACGACGGCAGCCTACGCCGTCGCAGCAAGCGTGATCGCTCCGGGTCTTATCCAGATGGGGATCGAGCCGCTCACGGCGCACTTCTTCATTTTCTATTTCGCCGTCATGTCGGCGATCACACCGCCCGTCGCGCTCGCAGCCTACGCGGGGGCTGCCATCGCGCAGTCAGACCCGATGCGGACATCTGTCGAGAGCTTCAAGTATGGGCTCGCAGCGTTCGTGGTGCCGTTCATGTTCTTCATGTCGCCTGAGCTCTTGATGCAAGGCGCCCCGCTTGAAATCATCCACGTCGTCATCACGGCGCTGATCGGGATCTTCCTCCTGGCGTCAGCCATCCAAGGCTGGTTCTTCGGGGCGCTCGCGTGGTGGTTGCGCTTGTTGCTCGCCGTCGCGGCCCTCTCCATGATCGATGGTGGCTGGGCGAGCGATGCCATCGGGATCGGTGCCGGCGCCTTGGTTTGGCTGATCCAGAGGCGCATCGTGACTCCGGGAACGCTCGCGCGTGGCGCAGATTGACGCGTGGGGGAAAAGCGTCGCATTCAGGGTGCAGTTTGCAGACCGCTGCCGAAGCGAGAGGCGCCCGCTTCGGTAACCCCGCCTCTGGCAAACCAGCCCCTTGCGAGCATTCGAGCATTGAAGAGGTGATTGCGTGCCGGAAGTTTCACCGCCTCACTTGGCTGGGTTGGCCCTTCTTGCGGCTGCCGCGCTTCTGGTCGGTGCCATCGCGCTGCGGCGCCAGCCCCGCGCGATCCGCCTGTTCGCCCTTGCGCTCCTGGTCGTGGCCCTCGGCTACGCGGCCACGACGAACATTCCGGTGGACGTCGTCAGGAGCGTTTTCGGCGAACAATATTAGCCGTTCGCGCTCACCCAAGGACGGCCCTGGCCGTCAGCTCTGGGCTGTGGCAACGGCGCGTTTTCGTTGGTCCGGCTGATCGCCATCGTCGGGCATCACGGCCTCAATCCGCATGACGTCGCCGCCCTTTGGATTGCGGATCGACATCAGCCAGGCCGGGGTTCGTGCGTCGGATTTCGGCACCCCGGGCGTCGCCGGCAAGGAAAAGCCATCGCGTTCTGCAAGAGAATGGGCGATTAGGGAGCGGACCTCGGGCACGTCGAAATAGACCATATGGATCAGCTCTTTCCACGACAGCAGCGCAAGCAAGCTGTCCGGTCCTTGCCCCGGTGTATCGGCAAGCGCGAACTTCGTCAGGGCATCGCGAAACTTGGCAATCGACGCGACCGCCGCTTCATTACTCTTCGTGGTCACGGAGCGCCCGACATCCACCGGCAGGAACCCGCGGTCAGCGCTCATCCAATATGGCTTGTAAGCCGCTTTGAGCGCGACTTCGCTCTCCGTATCGTTGCCGAGCGCTGATCTTCGAATTTCCTTCCACGTCACCGCATCGAGCATTCGGCTCAGAACCGAACTGATCAGTCGGCTCGCCACATACACCACGAACACGAGCAGCAAGGCCACGACGGCAAAAACCAAAGGCACCAGCAAGACCGGGATGAGCGCGGCGATAAAGTAGCCAAGGTTGCCATCGGGGCGGGTTTCGCTGTCCGAAATCAGGTGAGCGGCCTCGTCGGTGACAAGATGGAACAGCAACCGGCTGTTGATGGCGAGATCACGCCCACCGCCACACAGCTCTGCGTTCGCGCACTCCTGGCCATTCAGCGTGAAGAACTGCTGCCGGAAACGTTGCGCGCGCGCCATTTTGTCGACTTCAGGCACCTGCGCCCGCAGGGCCCTGCGTGCTTCTCGCGCCTGCAACCGCAGACCCTCGATCCGTTCCCGCAGCGCCCCGCGCACATCATCCGGCGTCGCCGCATCCTCGAGCTGCTCGCGCAACGCCCGCACCTCGCGCATGGCCCGCCGCACGGGGCCGATGCGCAGCTCCATCCTCACCTCATCGGTCAGCCGGATCTCATCGATCTTGTAGATTTCGGTTTTCAGGTAATTCGCGACCGACACCATCGTTGCAGGCGACGTGACGATCAGCAGATAAGCAACCGGGAGCAGAAACACCGACAGAAGGCTCAAGACCGGCACAGCAAAGTCGCGGGCGAAGATCGAGACCTCGACGCGATCGAGCGACGCTAGACCGCGCAGCGCTTCGTCGCCCTCATGGGTCAGCGGCAGCCATCGTTCGCCGAACCAGTCGTCCGTGCGCTTCTGCAGGCGCCCGCCGTAGTGGAACAGCATGCCCCACTCGCGCAGGTAGGCAACGATGACGAACAAGAGGAATGGGATCGACATCAACGCTGCCGAAACGAGCGCTCGTGTCTGCCAGTCGTCACCTTCGCGTTGCCCATCCTGTCCGAGCTGCTCGAAAACAAAGTTGAACAGGAACATGAACAGCATCATCAGCGATGCGACGAACAGGGCTTTCCAGATCAGCGGCAACCGCAGGAACAGGAAGCGCTCCTTTCGCAAATGCACGAAGGGCGTTCCAACCGTGATCCACTTCTGCAGGTTGTCGAGGCGTGTCTTCTGACGCGCGGCGAGCAGCAGGGCATTTGCGACCACGGAGCCCCCATGGCTGTGGCCGATCACAGCGTAGGGCTCACCGATCGCTTCGAGCTCCTTCATCCGATTGAGCAGACGCCACGCAGCGATCCGGCGCGCCCGCTCACTATTGTCCCCGGTCCAGATGAACGGCTCGAATTCGATATCACTGGTGCCGTCGGCCGACTTGAGCTCAGCTTTCAACTCATCACAAAACCTGCTCTCACGCTCCCACCATTGCCGCTCGAGGCCGCCGGCCAAGCTGTTCTGGCCAGCAACGGTCATGTGAGCAAACGTTCCGTGAACGGTAATTATTCTCGACATCCCCATACCCCTCGCCCGGTTCAGTCCTCGAATGTCATAGTTTGTTGGCACGAAGATCACAGCAGCAGAATGGCCGCGAGCGAACTCTCGCAACTGGCATGGCATCGAAGTCGCGCACACGGCGCCGAAGCAAGGCATCGACAACTGCGCTCCTGCTCCGCGCCCGTGGGTCTGGACGAGCCGAGCCTGCGCGTTCGAGACTGTAGTTGAGGCATGCAACGAGACTGACACATAAGCGAACAGAGGGAGGCGCTGCGCATGACCAACTTTACACCGCCCTTGTTGAATAAGACGATCCTGATCACCGGTGCCGCGCGCGGCATCGGACGCGCGACGGCCCTGTTGTGCGCGGCCCATGGCGCTCAGGTTGCAGCAGCCGATCTCGACCTGGACGGGGCCCGCGCAACCGCCGATGCCATCACGTCCGTCGGCAGTAACGCGATCGCTTTGCGCTGCGATGTCTCGGTGCGCGGCGATGTCGATGCCATGGTCGCGACAACGCTCGCAGCGTTCGGGCGGCTCGATGGTGCGTTCAACAACGCGGGGATCGCGGCGGTTCATGTTGGTGTGCGCGGCGCCAAGACCGCTGAATGGCCCGAGGAGGCGGTCGATCGGATGCTGGCCGTCAACCTCAAGGGTGTTTGGCTTGCCATGCGCGCCGAACTCGAGGTGATGGTCGCACAGGGCGCAGGCGCAATCGTCAACACCGGCTCAATCGCAGGCGTTGCAGGCTTGCAGACCGCATCGGCCTATGCTGCGGCCAAGCACGGCGTCGTCGGCTTCACGCGGACGGCTGCGATCGAATATGCCGAGGCTGGCATCCGCGTGAATGCGGTCTGCCCTGGGTATATCGAAACCGACATGACGCGGGAGGTGATGAAACGGCGCGGTACCGACATCCTAACTGCGACACCCATGCGTCGGATGGGCCAACCCGAGGAGATCGCCAACGCTGTCGCTTGGCTCCTCTCAGACGCTGCAAGTTACGTAACGGGCGCGGCCTATTCGGTAGACGGGGGTTACACGGCGGCGTGACGGCCGCCGCAACGTCAAAGCGAACGCCGCAGACGTTCGCTGCGTCGACGCGGCAGATCCGGGACCAAAAGTTCGTGCCTTGTTCGAGCGATCATTCGACAGCTCAGATATCGAGATCGGTCGCGAATGCCGCGCGCTCTTGAATGAACTTGAACCGCGCTTCGGGTTTTGACCCCATCAACGTGTTGACCGCGTGTCCGATCTCACTCCGGTCGTCGTCGCCAAGGACCACCTTCAGCAAGACCCGCTTCGACGGGTCCATCGTCGTTTCCTTCAGGTGGCTCGCGTTCATCTCGCCAAGGCCCTTAAAGCGCGTGACCTCGATCTTCTGGTTCGCTTTGAAGACCCCGGAATTGATGATCCGGTGTCGTTCGGCTTCGTCGCGTGCATAAAGCGACTTGGCGCCCTGGGTCAGCTTAAACAACGGCGGTACGGCCATGAACAAGTGGCCATCCTCGATCAGGTGCGGCATCTCGCGATAGAAAAACGTGATCAGGAGCGCCGCGATATGGGCGCCGTCAACGTCGGCGTCGGTCATGACGATGACGCGCTCGTAGCGCAGATCCTCGGCTCGATAACGCGGCCCGAGGCCGCACCCGAGCGATTGGACGAGGTCCGACAGCATCTGGTTCTGGGAGAGTTTCTCGGCGGTCGCGTTGGCAACGTTGAGAATCTTTCCACGCAGCGGCAAAACCGCCTGTGTCTTTGGGTTCCTGGCCTGCTTCGCCGACCCGCCCGCAGAATCGCCCTCGACGATAAAGATCTCAGTCCCCACGTTCGAGTTCGACGCACAATCGACGAGCTTGCCCGGCAGGCGGAGCCGTCGCGTCGCCGTCTGGCGGCCGATCTCTTTCTCACGCCGCCGGCGCAGCCGGTCCTCGGCCTGCTCGATGCACCACTCGAGCAGACGTGTCGCCTGCTGTGGACTTTCGGCCAGCCAATGATCGAATGCGTCCTTGACGGTTGTTTCGACGATGCGGGCAGCCTCCGTCGTTGCGAGCTTGTCCTTCGTCTGTCCCTGAAACTCGGGCTCTCGGATGAAGACCGACAGCATGGCAGCAGCGGTGCCCATCACATCATCGGCCGTGATCTGGGCGGCCTTCTTGTTCCCGACCAATTCGCCGTAGGAGCGGAGGCTCTTCGAGAGGGCTCCGCGCAAGCCGATTTCGTGCGTACCGCCATCGGGTGTCGGGATCGTGTTGCAGTAGGACTGGCAGAACGCATCGGCGTCGGCGATCCA
>JBHJOC010000056.1:0-18549 GCA_050330095.1 Hyphomicrobiaceae bacterium | reverse complement strand
GCGTCCAATCGCAGCGCTTCCAAGAAGGGGGCCAGCAGACCCCGGCGGCAGCCCACGACGTTGGCGCTGACGGAATGCAGATGCCAGGGCACCGCCCGGCACCCCGCTTCGGACGCCATCATCCGAGTCTGTCAGAAAGGCGTGCGAGCGGCGGACGTGGTGCCACAGGGTCCGGCCCCAGTCGCTTCGCCCGCCGTTTCTCCCATCGGGCCTTGATGACTTTTCGGCGTGAGATGGCAATCAGCGTGTTCTCTCGCTCCGCCCGCCGCACCGCCTCGGCGGCATACAGGCGGGCTTCGCGCGGGCCTCTCGGGGTGCGATACGTGACGGTTGCTTCTGGGGCCCCGAGAAAATCGCTGACGTCGAAGAGCATCCAACCCGGGCGTGCCTGGATGGTCTCCACGGCCCAGTGGCCGGGAAGCATCCGTTCTGCAGTCTTGACGCCGCCGATGGCGCTTGCCGAGGTGGTGCTGGCTGTGGGGTCAGGCCGGCCGCCAACGGTTCCGATGTCGTTGGCGCGTGCGCTCGAAGCGAAGTGCACATGAGCGCCCTGGCGATCCAACGGAGCATCTGGCGCTGTCGCAGCGGGTTGACCCACCGAAGTCCTTTGGTCAGCTGGCGTCCGTCCGTCCGATGGCGTCATGCGGCTGCGCCGCTCCGCGGCAAGGTCTTCGATCTCCGAGGTCGGTTGCGACGCTGTGTGGGCAACGTCGATGAACCAGCCGCGTTGAACACCGAGCACCAGCAGCACGACGGCTGCGATGCCGAAAAGAACTGCAAACTCGATCAATGCCCCCAGCAATGCAGTTCCCCTCATGCGCAGCAAGGCCGATCGGCGTTACCATCACAACCGTCGCGCACGCCGCGGTGTGCCACAGCGACCCGGGCGTGATAGTCGGGACGGTGTGGGCCGGCGACTCACGATCGCCCGCCTCAGCGCGTATTCACAACACCTGCATTCCCGACGTCGGTGCCATCCAAGAGCCCAACGCCTCACGCGGTGTGGTGCATAAGGAGGATTTCCCCGATCTTGCCGCGCCATGACCCGATCCGCCGCGCGAGATCTTAAAGCGCATGCCGCGTGGCTTGGCCAGCGCATCGTCGGCAGGCGGCGCCTTTTTCACCGCCGTTGCCAATATGCCGAACATTGCCGGCCAAGACGGGCCCTTTCGGGCGATTGACCTATGATCCGAGGCCGCCGTGCGCTAAGTTCTCGATATGGTTACTCGTGGTCCACAGGGCTTGCCCCGCACGTGCGCACGCCGCGGCAGCGCCGTTCATTCTGGGTGGATCATCGCTTGTTCAGCCACGCGTCAGACCGGTTTCCAGAGCAAGAGTTTTGAGGCTTCGGCAGTAATCAGAGGGAATGCGCGATGCGGTTGTTTGAGGTCGAGCGTGTCGGGAGACGGGTGCGTTATTGGACCGTTGCGGTGATCGGTGCGGCAGGCCTCGTTCTGGCCGGCGTACAAGCGGTAGACGCTCAACAGGCGGCCAGCAGGCTGGTTGGGACCTGGAGTGGCAACGGTGCGGTGTCCTTCGCGGACGGTCAGCGGGAGCTCATTTCGTGTCGCGCCTACTACACCAAACAGTCGGCGGAACTCGGCATGGCCTTTCGATGCGCCAGTCCGAGCTACAAGATCGAGATCCGCTCGACGCTGGATGTGCAGGGTGGTCAGGTCTCGGGCGACTGGGAAGAGCGCACGTTCAATGCCCGAGGGAACGTTGCAGGGGCGGCCTCGAGCGACAGCCTGGACTTGAAAGTCACCGGCGGTGGTTTCGAGGGCGAAATGACCGTGCGCCATAGCGGCGGGGTGCAAACCGTCGAGATCGACGCGCGCGGCCTTCGGCTCAAGAACGTTTCCGTAAGGCTAGCGCGGTCGAACTGAGTGGCCGACTGAGATGTTGGGGAGACGGGCTGGAGGTTTCCGCAATCAACAGGCTCAAGTGTTGGGTGGGCTGTCACACCGTGCGGCCCCGCCCGCCGCCGTCGACTGGTCCGAAAGCAATCGGGTGGCTGCCGGGAAGTCGACCTTGCCAGAGCCGAGCAACGGGATCGCCTTGACGGTGATGATCTGTCTCGGCAGCCAGAGTTCGGGAAATCCGGCGTCGCGCGCGCATGCGAGCAGCGTGCTGCGATCTGCGTCGTGACATTCGGTGATCAGAATGAGCTGTTCGCCCCTACGTTCGTCGTTGCGGGCCAGCACGACATGATTGTGCTCTGGATAGGCCTGGGCCACGAGACCTTCGATTGCAGCAAGCGACACCATCTCGCCGCCGACCTTCGCAAACCGTTTCGCGCGACCCTTGATTGACACGAAGCCGGCAGCGTTGATGTCGACGATGTCGCCCGTATCGTGCCACCCCTCGCGCGGCGGTACGAGGACGCCCGGTGCATCGGCCATCATGTAGCCCAGCATCACGTTCGGTCCCCGGACCTCCAGCCTGCCGCCCGTGCTGATCCCTTCGACTGGGTTCAGCCGCGCCTCGAGCCCCGGCAACAGGTGTCCCACCGTTCCGGGCGTGTTGGTGTCCGGCAAGTTGACGGCAAGCACCGGCGCGCACTCGGTCGCACCATAGCCTTCGAGCAGTTCGACATCGTGGTCGCGCCACAGCGTCCGGGTCGCCTCCTTGACGCGTTCGGCACCGGCAACGACGTAGCGAAGCGTTGCAAAGTCACCAGGTTCGGCCGATCGCGCGTAACCCTGGAGGAAGGTATCGGTCGCGAGCAGGATCGTCGGCCGGCGCTCGCGGATGACCTTCGGGATCTCCTTGTAGCGCAGCGGGCTTGGATAGAGGATTGCCGACAATCCGCCAATCAGCGGCATCAGCGTGCCTGCCGTCAGCCCGAACGAGTGAAACATCGGCAAGGGGTTCATGATCCGATCTTCGGGGCCGATAACCCCGTCTGCATGGGCCAGCACCTGCAGCGCGTTCGCGACGACATTCGCATTCGAGAGCACAACGGCCTTTGGCGCAGCTTCGGTACCCGATGTGAAGAGAACAACGGCCGGATCATCGGGCGCGAGAGCGTGCTTGCGATGGGTTGCCGCGGCGCGCGCGGCCGCGAGTGTTCCAGTAAGCTTGGCCCATGCGCCAACGCTGTCGCGCACATCCTCAAGATAGAGGATTTGTCGCGGTTCGCCGGTTGCAGTCGGGGAGGCGCCAAGGCTTGCAATGAGGTCTTCGAGGCCCGCAATTTCGATGAAACGCCGCGATGTGACGATGCGTTTCACCTCTGCGATCTCAACGGCGGCTAGAATGTTGCGCGTCCCGGCTGTGAAGTTGAGCATCGCGGCAACGCGGCCGTACGCGTTCAGGCCGAGCAGCGTCACGGCAAGGGCATTCGTGTTGGGGAGCAGCAACGCCACCGTTTCCCGGCGTTCCGAGGCTGTCGCAATCTTCTCGCCGAGGATGAGAGCGCCAAGGATCAGTCGGCCATAGCTAATCGGCGGATTTTCAGCGTCTTCAAGGACGAGCTTTGACTTCCCGTGGATGCGTGCGCTGTCGAGGACAGCACCAAACAGTGTTGTGCGTGCGCGTGCAGCGTCAAAGCCGCGCGCGGGGCCAGCGCTTGCGGGAGAACTGTCATCCAACGGGGCTGTAGAGCTTGTCATCATCTCGATTTTTCGGTCCATGCCCTGCGCGTCCTCCAGGCTCATTATATTGGGCGGTGCCGTTCGGCTTGGGGGATGGCCTCTCGTACCCGCTCTCCGATGTTCGTCCGTCAATCTTGCCAGGCGTCGAAACGGCCGTCGGAACGCAAAGGGTGCGAGCAACATAATGCCCCTCGCACCGCCTTTCGATCAGAAGTCCCGGGAATGCGAGCGTTGCGGATGGTGCCGGGACGGCTGGTCGGCGGTACGAGCCGCGTCAGGCAGTCTGTTCGCGATCCCTCGTCAGCCTCAGGATAGGACCCTTCCCATGTCCGAGGAAGCGCAGATTGGCGGCAAATGCGGCGAGGTGCCACGCGGCGCTGCAAGGAGTCGCGGGCGCTCTTGGATCTTCCTGTCGCAATGCCTCATTCTGCTCACGGTTTTGCGGCAATGCCGCCCAGGGTGAGGCTTTGCATGACCGTAGCAGGGGCGTCGATCTCGTGGGCCAGCGGCGCATCTTCGCATTGCCGGAGCCTGTGTTCGTTGGCCGAGGGCGGCAAACGTCGGAGGGCGGAATGGCTGATCGCGGGCACGAGCAGCTCGAGCGCACCTCCGGTCGTGGACCGCGACGCGTCAGCGGGTTTTCGCTCTTGCGAGCCATCGCGGCGTTCGCTTTCGCGGTCGTCTCGGTCGGCGTCGTTGCGGTCTCAGCCGCGACCGAGGTCCATGCGCGCGACCTCGTGCGCGAGTTCTCCCAAACACTCAGTCCGGCGGACCGCAAACAGTTCGAGCAGTGGTTTGCAGCGCGCACGTTCTTCAACGCGGCCGTCGATGCATACTGGGCCAACGTTGAACGCGTGCGGCAAGACCGCAGGGCGCGGTTGCGGGCCAACCAAGTGATCACGGTGAACCACTACGTCCAGGACCTGCCGCCGACCTACGACGGGCCGGCATTGTCCGAGGAGTTGTCCAAGCGGTGGCAAGCGTTCCAAGCCCAAGCGCGACGCCCGACCCGCCGGGATGATGAGCTTCCCGGCCTCGATGTCTTTCTCGCGGCTGCTCAGACGCATTTTGATTTCACACCCGAGCGCATACCCGAGCGAGAGTTCAAGCGCCGATATGCCGAAGAGGCGGTACGCCTTGGCCTTTCGAAGGAACAAGTCGTTCGTGTCTACGCTCTGGAGACCGGCGGCATCGGCACAGCCGACATGATCGCAGGAATCCATCCAATTCGAGGCACCGGACGGCCGATTTCGAGCGCACTCGGATATGCGCAGTTGCTCGGCGCGAATACTCTGCTCGTCCTTCAGGAGCACGGCGCTGCGTTCGAAGCGCGCCTGCAGCAGATGCAGAAGGCCGTCTCAGATCCTCAGCGACGTGCGCAACTCGGAGACAAGATCACAAGGCTCCGGCGGATGCGAGCCTACGTGAACAGCCTGCCAAAGCAGTGGTCGGAGCTTACGAAAGCTTCTCGGACGTCGCGCGGCCGTGGGGTTCATCCGATCAACATCGATGGCGACTTGGGCCCCTGGGTTCAGGTCATAAAACTCAAAGACATCAAGCGGTTCGCTGAGAGAAACGGGCGCAGCCGCTTGACGCCGGAGCAGCTCGAACTGATGAACCTGGCAGGACCGGCAACAGGGCTCGAGATGATGACGGCGCTCGGCAGTCGCATGCTGACCGTGAATTTCTTTGCGCGGCGGGGCTATGAGCGCAACACCATCGTTCGCGGCAGGACTGCGCGCGAACTGCTGGAAGTTCTTGGACAGCGCATGGACGCCAATGAAAAGAACTCAGGCGCAGTGGAATTCGCCCAAGTGTTCGACGAGGTCTTGGCGTCACGCCGCGCCGCCCTACGCTGAGGGCACGATCGATTGCGCCGGACTCCAGCAGTTCACTGCAGCGTCACACCGCGCTGTGTCGCGCTTGATGCAACTCTCGAGCGAACGGGGCCGTCACCGCGTCCGAAACGATCGCGCCTCGCTCCGTGATTACGCAAGCAGCGAGGCGCTGACCGAACGCAGCAGCTGCTGCAGGCCGCCAATGCGTGCGTGCCGCAAGATACCCCGCGTTGAAGCTATCGCCGGCTGCCGTCGTATCAAGGGGCTCGATGGTGCGCGGCACCGGTGTCGGCGTATCGTCGCCCTGTACCAGCACGCCCCCAGCCCCGCATTTGATCACCACCTCGCGCACACCAAACCGTTCGAGCCGCGCTCGGGTGGTCACGGGGCTGTCATCACCCCAAAGCGTCACCTCGTCGTCGAATGAAGGCAGCGCAAGATCGGTCAGTCGCCAGAAACGCTCGTAGATGTCACAAATTTCCCCCCGCTCACGACCGAGCCAGCCGCGCGGCCGGTAGTTGCTGTCCATCGCCAAGGTAGCGCCGGCGCGCCGCGCCGTCGCAACGAGCTCTGCGAGCCGCTCGAGATCGGCTGAACCGTAGAGCGACAACGTGATGCCCGAGAGATAGACCAGTTGGGCGCGCGCGAGGCGATCTGCCAGCATCTGCAAGTCAATATGCTGGAGCGTGTCGCGCGCTGGTGATCGATCGCGCCAATACCAGAACGTACGTTCGCCTGATGGGTCTGTTTCAATCACGTACAACCCGGGCATGCGGGCAGGCACGCGAGCAACCAGTTCGGTTCCAATTCCGTTCGCAGCTGCCAGTGCAACGATCCCGTCACTGTAGGGGTCCTCGCCAAGCGCTGTCACGTACGAGACGGCATGGGTTCCGAGACGAGCAAGATAGGCCGCGGTGTTGAATGTGTCGCCGCCGTAGGACAGGCCATAGCTGCCGTCTTGCCTGCATGCGAATTCAACCATGCACTCGCCGATAGACACCGCCGTGCCTGGTTTAAGCGTCATGAATGGGGGCCATCCGAAAGGGGACATGAGAGCCGCTACGGAGCACCACATGCCATTACGACGGAGCTGCAGTATCCGCGTGGGCCATGGAGCCGTGGCGTTGGGCAAAACCTCGGGGCGCAACGGCCATGCATTAGCGTTGGCAGACTGTCCCGAACTGGTCGTATCCGCAAGCTCCGAGCGGTCGTCTGATGCTCATGGGCGCCACCGATGGAACACGGCGCGGGTCACCGCTGCTCCCGCAAGGCCGCGAAAAAGCGTGTCGCTTCGAATCGAGGCGCGCGTTGCTTGGTTCTGTTACCGGCCTGTGCTCTTTGCCGCCGTTCGCGTGCTTCTGCTTGCGTCAGGCCTACACGAGCCACGCGGCGCGCCGGCGTTGTTGCTGCACGGGTGGGTGAAGCGGCTTCGGGAACTGCCGTTATTGGTGTCGCTGCCGGCGATGGTGTGCCTGACGTTCCCACGGGCGTTGCCGCCGCCGCGCCGAGGGCTGCCACCCTGACACCGCCAGCGGAGGCGTGCGAGCGGGTCGTGCTTGCGAGCGCGCGAGCGACCGCGGTCAGTGCAGCCCGGTCTGGATTGCGGTCTGGGATCGTGATGGAGAGTGCCCGCCCGGTGGGTGGAACACGCTGCAGGCTGCCGGTCACTTGGCTCGCCGTGGCTTGGGGTGCTGCAGCTGGCGTCGCGGCCAGTAGGGCTTCGCTCCCGGAAGCCCACGCGCCACCGTCAGCGCGTGCAGCCAACCGCACGTTCGCAGCACCGCCACAGCTGCCATCGCCAGCGCGTCTTGCGAGTGCGAGGAGGACGTAGTCTGGTTCCGTCGTTGGAAGCTTCGAATTTGAAGACAACACCAGATCATCTGCAGCTGCGCGTGTGCTCGGCGTCCATGCGCCGTCGATGGCTCCGTTGTAGCAGCCGGCTCGGCGCAACTCGAATTGAAGCGATCGAACGACTGCTTCGCGCGTCTCTGCATCGCCGGGCGCGACCGAAGACACGCGCTTCGGAATCGCGTGAACCGTTCCGGCTGCGATGAGCGTGCGCGCGGTGAAGCCGATCTCTGCAACACGCCCCAGCGATTGCGCCTCGTCGGCATAGGGGTGCGCGGCGTGCACCGGAATGGCCTGCGGGGCAACGATCTGCGTGACGATCTCAAGGTTCTCTGCCGTCTTACTCTGAGGCAGCAGAGCGGAGATCGCTGCGATACCACCAGCAACGACTGAACCGGCAAGGACGCGAAACATATCTGCCTCCCAAGCATGGTGGCGACCAGTACCACAGGGGCATCCGCGCGGCCAAGCACTGCAAGCCCAGCGGCGAGATCCGAAGAGTGGGGCTTGGGCGTGTGTTGCGCGCAGCCCCAATGCTGAGAGCCATACCATCAGCGTGGTGCGTGGCCATCCCTCCGTTTGAGGAACAACTCATTTGCCGCAGCAAGGTCCGACATGACCTCGGGTTCGAAGAGCCAACTTCCCTGCAGGTCCCATCGTTGCCCCTTGAGCCGGGGCAAGATGTGAATAACGCAGCTGCCTTGTTGATAACGTGACCCTTGAACATCGATCGCTAGAATCAAGCTGTTGTGGTTCAGCAGCCCAGGGAGTGGTTGATCTGCAACAGTGTTCCGGAACGGAGAAAAAATAGTAATAAGCTCAGGCGCTCCGTCGGTCGAATCGCTTAGCGCTGACGGCTGAGGGGGAGTGTTTAAGTTTTTTGTAACTTTGTTCGCCTGTACCCACTTCTTCGGTTTTCCACAGATGTGCCCTTAGCGGCGGCACGACATGGAAGCCAAGGGTGTCGCAAGGCCCGCACTGGGTCTGTCTGTCGAAACGACAAGTCTCGTCTTCCATCGCGTTTTGGGGACGCCGTGGAGCTCAAAAGGCGGAAGTGACGTTGCGAAGGGCCGCGGGGCTTAACCCGTGTAGCGAACAGGAACCACCTCAGCGCAAAGCAACAACTCCCTGCGCTTCGACTGGGTGTCGCGTGTCGGTGCGCCAAAATGGAGAGACTTATGCGACATGCTCTGGGCGTATTAGGCGTCCTAGCAGCCGGCGTATTGCTCGCCGTGTCGGCTGCGATGAACTGGCGGTTTGGCTACCAACTCGGTACGACCGAACTCGACGGGATCATCTATGGTTCGGCGAGCGCAGCGGCGGATTGCCTTAAGGCACTCGTGCCGTTCTTCATCTTCGCCGCTATTCGTAACAAGATGTGGTCGCAAGCGGCCGCGTCAGCCGTGGTCTGGCTCGTCGTCACTGCGTATTCGTTGACGTCGGCGCTCGGTCACGCCGCGCTCAACCGGCACGATACTGCCGGCCAGCGCGCAGCTCAGGCAGCGACCTATGCGACGCTGCAGGCCGATCTGTCCCGAACCCAAGAGCGATTGAGCTGGGTTCCGCAGCATCGTCCCGCTGCAACGGTGCAGAGCGAGCTGTCTGGTATGCAGACCCAGAGGCCATGGGTTTGGTCTTCGGGGTGCACAGAAATCAAGGGCGCGCAAACCCGCAAGTTCTGCGGTGATTTCACAGCCCTTCAGGCCGAGCTTGGCGCTGCTCTCGAGGCAGAGAAGCTGGAAGCCCGCATCGCGGACACCCAGCTCAAGCTCGCCGGCTTAAACGGGGCGGGCATTACGGCCGCAGACCCCCAAGCCCAGATCCTCGCGAAGCTCTCCGGCGCTGTTCTGCCAGGAGTTTCCGTTGAGGATGTCCAGACTGCGCTCGCCGTCTTCATCGCACTTCTGCTCGAGGTTGGATCGAGCCTTGGCATGTACATCGCCTTCTCCGTCTGGAGAATGGGTGATCAGCCAACGGTTCGTGTTATCCGCCCCGCGGGTCGCATGCCGAAGGTCGAGCAGTTGATTGAGCACAAGTCCGAGGAGGTTTTCGAGGACGAGGATGTGTCTGCCGTCGCCGTCGTGGCCGAGTCCGTCTCAGGTGCCAACGACAACAGAACGGGAGAGCGGGTCGCGGTTTCGCGTCCAACTGTTCCGGAAAGCGACGTCGAACGGTTCCAGAAGGAACGGATCGAGGCTCAGGACGGCTCGAGCCTGACAGCTACGGAGCTCTACGAAGACTACTGTGCCTGGTGTGATGATCAGAGTAAGGAGCCGCTGGCTCTTCCGACGTTTGGTCGTGAGTTTGCAGAACTTGGAATCCAGAAGGCAAAGATCGCGGGACGTGTCCGTTATATCGGCATCTCGCTTCGATCGTCGGATGCTGCGGGGGTTAAGAAACCGCCCGTCTTCGAGACGAAGGCCGCTTGATGAAAGCGGCCAAACCGGAAAAGGGTCGCTTCGGCGGCCCTTTTTTCGTTTTGGCGACCCCTTGGCGCGCATGCTGTCCAGAGACCAAGCTCAACGCGGTCCAGTATCGTCGTCGAGACGCTTCGTGCCGTCATAGCTGCGGCCCGGCCGAGCGCGGTAGGCGGGAAGTGTCCAGCCATAGAGCAGGGCACCGCCGCGAAGTGCGAACGAGGCAGCAACCGCAAACATGATCGCACCAGCAAGGGGCACCCCTAGGCCCCGCGCCACGACATAGAGCCCTGCCCCGAGCACCGCAGCCGTGATGTAAATCTCTTTGCGCATCAGAACCGTCTGCTCCTGGGCGAGGACGTCGCGCAGAATGCCGCCGAGCGTTGCCGTCAGCGCGCCCATCACGACCGCGATCACCGGGTTGCCCGTCACCTCGAGACCTTTGACGGCCCCATAGACACCATAGGCCGCCAGCGCCAGCGCATCGAGCCACAGAAGCAGGCGATATCTGCTCTCGATGAGGTGCGCGGTGAAAAAAGCGATGACGGCGATCCCGGCACAAATCACGAGATAGGTCGTGTTGACCACCCAGAATACGGGAACTGCGAGGATGAGGTCGCGTATGGTTCCGCCGCCGACCCCTGTGATCGTCGCAAGAAAGACAAAGCCGACGAGATCGAGCTGCCGGCGCGAGGCCGTAAGCGCTCCCGTTGCGGCAAACAAGCCGACGCCGGCGTAGTCGAGAAGGTTCAATATCAGCATATCGGCTTCCGGCGTGGAGCATGTTCTAAGCGCAGCCGCATCGGTTCAGGGTGGGAGCCCTGCACACTGGATCGGGGCGGCGGCAGACGCTATGTCACCGGGCGGTGTTGCATGCTTGCGCGCTGCGAGCCATCGGCGTTATGGAGGGGTCGGGGGCGGTTAGCTCAGTGGTAGAGCGCCTCGTTTACACCGAGGATGTCGGGAGTTCGACCCTCTCACCGCCCACCATCAGAGCCCGAGGCCGCAATGGAACCGGGCTCACAGCGCACCCACGTCGCCGTTGCGCGGGCTGCGCCGGCCTCAATCGGAAACGGCACCGGCTGTTCAGCCGATGCCGCCAAATCCGTCATCGCGCGCGAACGCGTGCAGGCTCACTTCTTCTTCGTGGCCTTGGCAGGCGCCGTATTCAGGGCGTCCTTCAGTGTCTTGGACGGCGTAAACTTCGGCACGTTCGCGGCAGGGATCTTGATTTTTTCGCCAGAGAGGGGGTTGCGTCCCTCACGCGCGGCGCGATGCTGAACCTTGAACTTTCCGAGTGGCGGGAAACTGACTTCTTCCCCGTTCTTGAGCTGCCCTTCGATGTAGGTCGCGACCGCGTCGACGACGACGCCGGCCTTTTCCTTCGTGATGTCGGCGTGCTCCGCAATCGCGTCGATAAGATCTTTCTTGCTCATTTCGGCCCTCTTCGGTCTCACGTTTTCGTTGGTTCACTCTCACGCGCAGCGAGAGGCATTCCTGCCATCGCCAGGGTCGAGAATGACGTTCTGCACTTCTGCGCCCGCATGCACCGAAGCCGTTTCCATGGCTGGCCCGACAGGCGTCACTCGAAGCGCGGCTGGCTTGGATCATGCCGATCCAACCCCGCTGCGCTCCGCAGGGAGCATACGCGTCAGAGCACTGGGGGACGCCTCGGCTCTTGCCCGGGTCGCCACCTCAGAAGGCCCAAAACACGGGCGTTTCTGCTGACAGCGCGAGACACAAGTCTGCGGCGGTGGATCGGTCAAGCGATTCCGCAGGTCAAAGCCCCGAAAATCGCGCACAATCGATGGAAAACACGGTTTGTTCCGGGCTTTGGGCAACTCGGCTGCCCGCGCCAATACAGGCGAGAACGGCTCGGCCGTCAGATCAGGATCTGGCGGGTCGACATGCGGACAATCAGCGATTCGATGTCGCGCACCATTGACCGTACCTCCCGAAGCTCGGGAACCGCGCTGAGATTGGGGCAATCGTGCCACCGGCTGCTGAATGGCGGAGCGAGGGGACTCGGCGGGGTCCGATAGAGATCAACACCACCGCGCAGCCGCGTCGAAGCGAACACGCGCCAGCGTTCCGCAGCATGGCTGAACACAGTTATCTCGCAGGGGGCGTCGCGGCGTCCGTGCGTCTGGAGTGTTCGCTCGACGACGGCTTCGAGACGCTCCTCGAGGTGATCGTCCCGGCACCTGCCCAAAACAACCGTCGGGCCACTGATCTCGAGATCAGCCAGCGCATCGATGGCGAACTCGTACATCGCCGGGCCACAAAACAAGCCTGGCCCCACGTCGTCCGCGGGATCGGCCTCGCAAGACGCAAGCGCGCCCTTTGACAGCTTCTGGCGACAGGCAAGTGCCTCGGTCAGCATCAGGCGGCCGCTCAAGGGCCCCCAGTCCACATCGCCGTCGAATGGCGACCCAAGCTTCACCGATGCGACGTGGTCTCTCAGTGTCGCGATCACGCGGTCAGCGATGCTGTCAGAAATGATGACCTTGCGAATCAAACCGTGCGGGCTTGGCACGGCCGGCCTCAAACCGTGAAAAATGTGGTGAGCAACCTCCGCCGGTGCGCAGCTCGCATCGATGACCGCAAACACGGGCGGGGCTTGCCAAGGGACTGCGACAAGGCTCCCGCGGCGGGCCGGGGACGCGGCCGATAGCGTCTCGCCTACGAACTCCGGCGCGCCGACCAGAACGGCTCGCACGATGCGGGGGTCCTCGATCAGGCGATGGCGCATCAGGCCGACACGGTCCGCAGCGGGCGCCATGACAACGACATCTTGCGGCAGGCCGCAGGCCTCTAGATGCACAGCCAGCCAATCAATGAGCACAGCCTCTGGGCCTTCGCTCGACAGGATGACCGAGTTGCCAAGGGCGAGACATGTCACGAGCGCTGCTGTCAGGCGATCGAAACCAGCCTTTCCGTCGGACAGGATCACCGTGGGCCCAGCGGCACGCAGGCGTTCGGCTTCGCCCTCTGCGACGAAGGCTGCTTGCTCAACGGTGGCGAGGGCAAGCCGTGCACGGTCGATTGCCGTCCGAGCAGCGACGTTGGCAGCAGGCGCCATTTGACCGGTCAGCCGCGACATCAGGTGAGCCAGGTCCAGCGCCGAAAGGGCAGCAGACTTCAGGGCAGCTGCAAGGCACTCGTGCCGCCTCACCCTCGATGTCCGATCCCAGCTGGCCGCAGAAGCGCATGCGATATCGACGGCGGAAGGCGCAGCATCGCCAGCTAAGGGGTAAAGGGTGATCAACGCAGAGAAGCGGTCGCAGGGATCGCACAGGTTTGTCGCTGGGTCGGTTGGCAGGACCGGGATCGAGGCACGCTCCGCAGTTCTTACGGAATGTTTCCGTGATGCTTCCACCCCGTCAGCGGAGATGCGGCGTGGCCGGACGACCGTTAAATCTTGGTCCGTTTCAGTGTCGGCTCGCGCCTCCCCAAACCGAGGCCAGTCGGTCACGGCGAGCCGAGCATAACCGCGCGCCGTGAGGTTTGGAGGAAGGAGCGAACGTCCAGGTCCACTCGGGTCGCCAAACCCGCGTGATGGGCTCGCGGCCAGGCGCCGGATCGGGTCGATCTCGCTCGAAGGATCCACTTCTGAGGAAGAGGGGAGGGGCGCAGCGCCGAGCGTTAAGTTCGCGCGCGCCAGAGCGGACAAAAGCGCCTTTGCTTCAACGGTGCGAGCGATCCGTGCCAATCCGGCAGCGACGTCACCGACCCAGAATTCGAGTTCATAGTCGGTCCACGTCGCCAAGGCCGCAGGCGACTGCGATGTGTGGGTGTGTCCGGTGTCGACGAGCACCCGTGCGACGCCGCCAAGCCCCGCTGGCGTGAGCGCAACCTCGGCTGCGGCCTGCGTTGCAGCATCGCGAGCCGCGACAGTTGCCGAGAGTTCGTGGCGTGCCTCAGCCAGTAGGCGCGTGCACGCGATCATTGAGACCGAAATACGCTCGTCGGAGGTCAGGATTGGATAGTCTGCAAGAGCTTGGTCGCGCGCATCGCCCAATTCCTGGGCCAGATGCACGCCGCCAACGAGCCGGACGGGGATGATCCTGCCCGCATCGCGTGCCGCGAGCCGCAAAGCTCTGATCAGGGCAAGCGCCCGTCGGCTCGCTGCGTCAATCGTCAGGCCAAGACCGTCATAGGTGGCGAGCGCCGGTGCATTTCGCGCACTGACAATCGTGTCAAAAACAGTTTCGAGGTCGCGTTCGCGGGGAGCGTCAGCGATCAGCCTCACACCACCAGCCGATGCTGCGCGCGCCAACGCTTCGATGTCTGCTTGCAGTCGCATGCGCGTCCCGATGCCGTCGATCGCGTCTCGACCACTGAGCGCTGCAAGATCGAAAACAACGGCCGGGCGGTTTGCGATCGCGGGCGGATGGTTCGCGGCATAGGGGCCTGCGCTCGTCGCAAGAGCCTGGATCGCGTCTGCGACGCGCGTCACATAGACTGCGGCACTCGTCTGCGAGCGCGTGGCTGGTGGCACGAGCAACACCGAAAATGTCGGCGCCGAAGTCTGGCCGGCCCGAGACAGAGACGGCGCAGGCCTCGTGCGCCGTAACGCTCCCAGGCGCTCAACCGCCGCTGTGACCGTCTCAGCATCCACGGCAATCGACGCTGCTGCGCGGGTTGCAGCATCGAGCGCGCGCCGAACGATTGTCGCCTGGGCAGGTTTCGGGAGGCGTGCTGTCACTGCGCCTGCAAATGCGCCTTCGAGCACGGCTTGACCGAACGGCGAACCGGCAATCTCGCCATCCATGAGCCGTTTGCCATCTTCTGTCTCGAGGGCAGATCGGGCAGCAACGAAGCGCAGGAGATCCTGTGCGACCGCACGGGAGACGCCCGTTGCAGCGGCGATCGCCTGGACGGCACACTCCGAGCGGCTCCAGCGCGCGTGGGCACTGTCTGCAAGGGCTGCAAGGCGCACCGAGTAACGACGGAAGTCATCATCCGGCATGAGCGCGCGCTCAATGATGAGCTCTGTCAGCCGTCGTTCGTTGAGGAGGCGGTAAGCGGCGAGGTCTGCCCGTGCCGCAACAGCAGACGTGTGGGCCGTCACGCTCGTTTGCACGCGCTGCTCAAGAGACATGTTCAACCAACCCCGTTTCCAAGCACTGCAGCGACGGGTCGATGGCGTGGGACTGCGACCGTGGTTCCCTGGCCCGCACGCCGGTCTTTGAGCTGCTGCAATATTCTGTCCGTTGTAGCGCCGATTCGGGTGATTACCTTGAGGGTTCGCGCGTCACGTCGGCGCTCCTGGCAGCCGATGCAGCCGCGTGGCCCGATGCCTGCTGCCCAGTCGTCGCTCTGGCGCCGGCGCCGTTGCGGTGCTATGGGCCGCCGCCCTTGTGATGACCCGACTGATGCTCCGACGACCTCGTGCCCCCAAACATCACGAACAGGGGACCGCTGATGATAGACACTCCGATCCTCGTTGTTTCGACCGTCGCGCGGATGCGAGAACTCGTGCGCGACTGGCGTGCCCGATCTCAGAGCGTGGCCCTCGTGCCGACGATGGGCGCCCTGCACGACGGCCATCTTGCGTTGGTGCGCCGCGCGAAAGCGGCCGCGGACAGGGTGGTCACGTCAATCTTCGTCAACCCAACCCAATTCGCCCCCCACGAGGATTTCACAACCTATCCCCGCACCTTCGAGAGCGACTGTGCCAAGCTCGCAGCGCTCGGTTGCGATGCCGTCTGGGCGCCGACCGCAGCCGAAATGTATCCTGACGGGTTCGCCACGACGATCAGCCTTGGTGGCCCTGCGGAGGGGTTGGAAACAGATTTCCGCCCGAATTTCTTCAAGGGTGTCGCGACCGTTTGCTGCAAGCTCTTTACGCAGGTGGCACCGGACGTGGCTGTTTTTGGGGAAAAGGATTATCAGCAACTCTGTGTCATCCAACGCATGGTGTCTGATCTCGACCTGCCGCTCTCCATCATCGGCCACCCCACCGTTCGCGAGGCGAGTGGCCTCGCGATGAGTTCGCGCAACGCATATCTCGATGACAGCGAGCGCGACGTCGCAACGGCGCTCCATCGGACGATGAGTGAATTGGCCGCCCGCGTCCGCTCTGGAGATGCGATTGGGCCGAGTGAGCGCGAGGCGGCGGCGCAGCTGCTCGACGCAGGGTTCTCGAGCGTCGACTACATCACGGTCCGTAACGCGCGAACGTTGAGGCCGATTGATGTCGGTGACCATGCCGCGCGCCTGCAGAGCCGCATCCTCGCTGCGGCGTGGCTCGGCAAGACGCGTCTTATCGACAATATTCCCGTTTGCGACGATGCGGCGTGATATGCGGATCATAATGGGACTGAGCGAAACCCACGATTATCCGCGCTAAACTCGAATCGAAGTCCGCTAAAATTGTCACGAATATTTTAAGCCGGTGAACAGACGCCCCGACCACTCTGCTCCCACGAACAGCCGGAACTACGGCCCGAACATCCCGCGGGAGCCTTCATGTCGACAGACCCGAGACAGCCAAACGTTAATGTCGCAATTTTCGAGGACGAGGGCGGCAACACCTACGTCGGCACGCGCGGCGATGACTACATTGTCGGCAGCCCCGGCGACGACCAGATCCTGGCCGATGCTGGCGCCGATCTCGTTTACGGTTTGGCCGGCGACGACTACATCCTGGGTGGGGCCGGAGACGATGAACTCTATGGCGGCACCGGAGACGATTATCTCGTCGATTTTTCGGGTTCGAACCTGCTGTTCGGCGGTGAGGGCAACGATTTCCTCGGCGTGAGCGGCGCCGGCTTCAGCACGCTGTACGGCGGCAAGGGCAACGATGAGCTCTATGTCGGCTCCGGACACGCAGCCGTGCTCTATGGCAACTCCGGCAACGACATCATCATCATCGAGGGCAACAGCTCAGAGGCCTACGGCGGCGCAGGTGACGACCTGATCGAGGCCTACTCTGCAGCAGGGCATTATCTCGATGGCGGCTCCGGCAATGATACCATTTATGGCGGTGCTGGCGCTGACACGATCATCGGCGGGTCCGGCAATGATCGTCTCTACGGCGGCGCTGGGGACGATATCATCGAAGGCCGCGCCGACGATGACCTCATCTACGGTGGCGACGGCAACGATACGCTCTATGGCGGCTCCGGGCGCGACGTCCTGTTCGGAGGCGCCGACGACGATGTGCTTTATGGCGGCGACGGAGATGACCGGCTGTCGGGCGATTCCGGGAACGATGTTCTCTACGGCGGCTCCGGCGACGACTGGCTCGACGGCGGTTCCGGTGACGACATCTTGTTTGGTGGTTCGGGCAACGACATCATCGGCGGCGGCCTCGGCAATGACATCATGACCGGCGGCAGCGGCGCTGATCGCTTCATGTTCGGCGCTCACCTTGATCGCTCGGTGGATACGATCACCGATTTCACGATCGGCGAAGATATCATCAGCTACGAGGGCGCGCGCCTGTCGTTTTCTGAACTCCTCATCACGCAGAACGAGACCAGCGGCTTTGTCGAGATCGGTGTGCGCGGCCACACCGTCGTTCTCGAAGGCATCACCGACACTTCACTGCTTTCCGCCAGCGATTTTGCTTTCTGAGGCAGGGCTTTCGCTCTCTCTGGCGTTGCCTTGGAAGCAGCCAGCATACGGGCACGCCAGCCATGGCGTGCCCGTATGCATTCTGGCTCACCCCGTCGCGCAGCCACCATTTTGCGTCTATCCGGCCGGTCGCGGTGCGACGCCTCTCGCGCTTTCGAAAAGACTTTACAAGGCCAGCAGTAGGCGTCGGCTTGCCAAGCCCGTCACGCCATGCCACCTGCCGAGGGGGGGCGCGTCGGGGATTCGCTGTGCCGCAATGTCAATACGGCGGGCAGGGAGGCGCAGGTCGCCCGTGCGGCCGGTCCCGAGCTGCAATAGAGTGGCGTGTGCAACGCGTTGCGGCCCGTGTGGCTGCAGCGGCTGAAGGGGGATGTCGGTGGCGAAATCCAAGCGGGATCTGTTCTCGGAGAATGATGGCGCATCGACCGGCCGGCGGAGCGATGCCTCCGATAGCTATACGGGCGCCGATATCGAGGTTCTCGAAGGCCTGGAGCCGGTGCGCCGCAGGCCCGGCATGTACATTGGCGGGACTGACGAGAAGGCCCTTCACCACCTGTTTGCCGAGGTGATCGACAACGCCATGGACGAGGCGGTCGCAGGGCATGCGACCTGGATCGAAGTTGAACTCGCAGCTGATGGCAGCCTGACTGTCATTGATAACGGTCGCGGAATTCCGGTTGATCCCCATCCGAAGTTCAAGGACAAATCAGCTCTCGAAGTGGTCATGACGGTGCTTCACGCCGGCGGCAAGTTCGATGGCAAGGCCTACAATACCTCAGGAGGCCTGCATGGCGTTGGGGTGTCCGTCGTCAACGCGTTGTCAAGCGAACTCGTCGTCGAAGTCGCGCGCGGCCAGCAGCTCTACCGGATGGTGTTCTCGCGCGGATTGCCGCAGACCAAGCTCGAGAAGCTTGGCCAGATCATGAACCGCCGCGGCACGCTCGTGCGGTTTGTGCCGGACACCCAGATCTTTGGACCTGACGTCGCCTTCAAGCCGGCCCGCGT
Source organism: Hyphomicrobiaceae bacterium (assembly GCA_050330095.1). GTDB lineage: Bacteria > Pseudomonadota > Alphaproteobacteria > Rhizobiales > Hyphomicrobiaceae > JBCBWG01. The sequence goes on along the minus strand of JBHJOC010000056.1, from coordinate 261 downwards.
CATGCGCATGGCCCGTGCCAAGGCCTACCTGTTCGGTGGCGTGGAGATTCGCTGGAAATGCGCCACAGAGCTTATCCGTGACGATACGCCAGCCGAGGCCAAGTTTCATTTCCCTGGCGGACTCAAGGACTATCTCAACGACCAGATCGCTGGCCGCACCCTGGTTGGGCGCGAAGCGTTTGCCGGACGGGTCGAGCGCGAGGGAGGCCATGGTTCCGTCGAATGGGCTGTCGCGTGGATCGCCGACGCCGATGCGTTCTG
>JBHJOC010000055.1:0-10515 GCA_050330095.1 Hyphomicrobiaceae bacterium | reverse complement strand
GCCGACTATCTGAGGGTGAAGGAGCGCACGATCTACGAGATGGTGGCGCGCCAGACGATCCCGTTCAGTCGCGCCACCGGCAAGCTGCTGTTCCCGCGCCGGCTGGTCGATGCCTGGCTGGAAGCGCAGACTGAACTGCCAGGCGCCGACATTGCTGCGGCTCCGCTGATCTATGCCGGCTCGAATGATCCGCTCCTCGAATGGGCGTTGAGGCAATCGGGCAGCGGGCTTGCGGTGCTCGCGCGCGGGTCGGCCCATGGTCTTGACGAACTGGCAGCCGGGCGCGCTGTCCTCGCGGGCTTCCACCTTTTTGACCCTGAGGCGAAGGTTTGGAACCTGACCGCAGCGCGCGCCCGTCTGCCCGGGTCCCGTCACGTTGTCATTCACTGGGCGCGCCGCACGCAGGGATTGATCACGGCCGTCGGCAATCCTCTGGCTATCACTGGGTTGCGGGATGCGGTCAGCCGCGGCCTGCGGTTTGCGACCCGGGCGGGCGCCGCGGGCTCGACACGACTCCTCGAGGTCTTGCTGGCGCGCGAAGGCCTGAGCCTGGCGGCTCTGACGGCAGTTAGCCGACCGTCTGAAACCCATGCCGATCTTGCCGTCCTTATTGAAACTGGCGAGGCCGATTTGGGGCTCGGCTTGCAGGCCGCGGCTGGGCCGCTCGGCTTCATCCCGCTGTTGAGCGACGAGAGCTTCGATCTTGCCATGGTCCGCCGCGATTACTTCGAGCCTCCGATCCAGGCCCTGCTTGCGTTCGCTCAGACGGAAGCCTTCGCCCGTAGGGCTACGCATTTGAAGGGCTACGACCTTACCGATTTTGGCAAGGTCCTCTGGAATGGTTGACCCGTGGCCGAGGCGCGACCATTGACGGGTCGTATCGGCGGCGACTGCGCCTCCCCGTTCAAACATGGTGTCGCAAGGCGCGCGCGGAGCCGGCCTTCGCATGTCCAGCGCCAAACCCTATAGTGGTCCGACGACAATCGCGTGAGCGGACCGAGGGAGGATACCATGTCGGAAGCACCGATGACGCCCGTTGATCAGAGGCTCAAGGCCGAGAGCGGCGACGGCGTTGCGACGATCACGTTCAACAATCCAGCAAAACACAACGCCGTGTCGCTCGACATGTGGCAGCGCATGATCGCGCTTCTCGAACAGTATGCGGCCGACCCCAGTCTGCGGGTCCTGATCGTCACCGGTGCCGGAGGTAAGGCTTTCGTATCTGGCGCCGACATCTCGAAGTTTGAGAGCGAGCGCGCCAGCGAGGAGGCTGTTGCGACGTACAATTCAACATCGGCGCGGGTCTATGACGCGCTCTACAACTTCCCGAAGCCAACCATTGCAAAGGTGCGCGGATACTGCATCGGCGGCGGCGTGAACCTGGCCGTTTGCTGCGATCTCAGGATCGTCTCGGAGACAGCAAAGTTCGGCATCCCCGCGGCCCGCCTTGGTCTTGGCTACGGGTTTCCAGGCGTCGACCGCCTCGCCGAGATCGTCGGCATCTCGCGTGCAATGGAGCTGTTCTATACGGCGAACAGGATCGATGCCGCCGAAGCGCGCGCGATGGGGCTTGCAAATGGCGTCGTTGCCGATGCCGATCTCGACGCGCACGTCTCAGACCTTGCCGCGAGGATCGCAGCCAACGCGCCTTTGACCATCCAGACCATCAAGGCGGTGGCGCGCGAGATCGGAAAGCCATCAGCGCAGCGCGATCACGCAAAGCTCGACCGTATGGTGGCCGCCTGTTTCGCAAGCGAGGACTACATCGAGGGGCGTCGCGCCTTCATGGAAAAGCGCGACCCGCAATTCCGCGGTCGTTAGGGCGTTTACGGTCAAGGCTGCTCAGCCCTTCAACCGCGCTCGAAATGTCGCGCCGCAGGCGCGGCCAGTCACCGCGTTCCATCGTTCGTCTGTCACCCTCGTCAGGCGCCAAGACGAACTTCCGAACGCAGGGGTCATGAGTAAGGTAATGAATCTCGAACCGCTTTTCGATCAGGCGTCCCTGGCAGGCGCGTGTTGCGGATGGTGCAGGGACATCTGATCGGCGGCACTAGCATCATTCCCGGCTCAAGACGACGTGGTTCGCCTGGCCGGGACTGACACCCAGTCTTCTCTCGATGTCATAGCGGCCGGGTCAGAAGCTCAGCGAAACATCGCGGTGATTGGCTTGGCAGGCTGCGACGGACAAGGCCAGATCGCGCCCCATGCGCGGTTGCGACCTGAGGCCGATGGTGTCCTTAACGGCATCATTGTAGACGTTGAGGTCAGCCCGCAGCTCACGAGCCGCCCGTGTCCGCCAAGCGATGTCGCTTTCATACAGACTTGCCGCCTCAGCCAGTCGTTCGCCGGCTTGCTCCCGGTTCGGCGTTCGTCCGCCAAGTGCACGCCGCGCCTGGTTCAAGGCGGCGACGATACCGGTCGCGCCTTCGATCCGCGCGAGTTGCGTCCCAAGTGCGCGGAGTTCCTCCGCCAGTTGGTCGATCGGCGCCGTTCCAACTTTGTTTGGCAGAGCTGAGATGACGTCCTGGAATTGTCCGAGATCTTCTGTGCTGTCGATCGTCCGCTTGAGCTTCAGCAGCGGTTCGTAGGCCTGCTCGGTCCCGCGTTGCAGGTTACGCCGCGCTGTTGTCTGAGCTGTCTGGAGCTTGACGAACGCCTCGTGGCGGACCGTCCAATCGGCTGGCAACGTCGCAAGGATCGCCTTCACATCGGCTTCAACCTGTTCGATGTCGGCGCGGATTTCGGCCTTTTCCTCCTCCGACATCCCGAACGAACGCACGAGCCTCTGCTCAAGCCGTCGCTTGCCGGCCTCGACCAGCAGCGCACGCCGCTGGATGCTCCGGGCCTGATCGTGCAGCGGACGGTATGCCGGGGTCGCCGCATCGACCTCTGCGGTCGCCGACCTCAGCGCGTCAGCAAGACCAAAAACGCGCTCAGCGGCGGTGAGTGACCCAGTGAACTCCTGTCGTAGCGTGTCGGGCAGATAAGACACGTCGAGATTTTTGGCGCGCGCAATGGCGGCGCGCAGGGCATCGCCGTCTTGGACGTACCGCGGCAGAATGATCTGCTCGATGCAATGCTGAAGCCTCGGGTTCTGCGGTGGCGGTGCCGTCTCGGCCAGCAGAGAACCACGCGTTGGTACGTAATTGACCAGCTGAGGATTAAGGCCGACGACGCCGAGTGCCACGAGCTGCAATCCGATAAACGGGATGACACCCTTGTAGATGTTGAGGGTCGAGACCGCGGCTGGGGCGACGCCTCGCAAGTAGAACAGGGCAAACCCGAAAGGTGGCGTGAGAAACGACGTCTGGATGTTGAGCCCGAACATCACACCGAGCCAAACAGCGGTCACGTTCGCGCCTGGGTCCATGAGCAGGATCGGCGTGACGATTGGTACAACGACGACAACGATCTCGATGAAGTCGAGGAAGAAGCCGAGCACGAAGACGACCAGCATCACGATCAGAAACTGGACCCAGAAGCCACCGGGAAGCGTCGTCAGGAATTCCTTGACCAGTTCCTCGCCGCCGAACGCGCGGAACGCCGACGTGAGCATGGCAGCGCCGAGCAGGATGATGAACACGAGCGAGGTGGTCTTGGCCGTGTCGATCATGACCCCACGCAGGGTGTCGTCGATCTTGAATGTCCGCCAACCGCTCCAGGCGAGCGCAACCGTGAACGCGAACACCGAAATGCTCGCAAGCGCGATGCCCAACTGATCTTGCGCGGTTGTTGCCGTGCGCACGTTCAGGTTGAAATTATGAACAATGAACGCCAGCGCACCCAACGAGACGAGCGCCAACGCCGCAGGCCACATGGCGCGTGGCTGGCCCTCCTTCAGGCGGTAGCCGGCCATGATCGTGGCACCGGCCGCACCAATGGCACCGGCTTGGTTGACCGTGGCAATTCCGAGCAGAATGGATCCGAGCACGGCGAAGATCAAAGCCAACGGGGGAACCAGCGTGAGGAGAACCTGCCCCCAGAACTGCAAGTCCATCTTGCCTTCCAAACGGACCGAAGGCGCGGCGCTTGGCCGGATCAGCGCGATCGTCAGAATGTAGAGCATATAGAGCCCAACGAGCACGAGCCCAGGGATGATCGCTCCCAGGAACATGTCGCCGGCACTGGTGGAGGTCACGGCGAACTCGGACGGCATCGTCAGGCTGCCGGTCAAGTCGCGATAGAGCAGCTTGCGCGCATTGTCGGCCTGGTCGACGGCGCTCGAAAGTTGGTCAGCGAGAATGATGAGCACGATCGAAGGCGGGATGATCTGGCCAAGTGTGCCTGCTGCCGCGATGGTTCCTGTTGCAATCGACTGGGAATAATTATTGCGCAACATGGCGGGCAGCGAGATGAGCCCCATCGCCACCACGGTCGCGCCCAGAATCCCAGTGGTTGCAGCAAGCAGGGCACCGACGAACACGACCGAGATGCCAAGCCCGCCCGGAATCGGTCCGAACAGCCTTGCCATGGTCACGAGCAGGTCTTCCGCGATCTTTGATCGCTGCAGCATGATGCCCATGAACACGAACAGCGGAATGGCGATCAGCGTGTCTCGATCTGCGTCCCAGTAGATCCCTCGGAAATTGACCACGCCGGCCGTCAGCCAGTCGATCGGTCCGCCCTGGTGGAAGTATGCAGACGAGTCACCTTCGAACAGGTAGCCCGAAACCCCTGCAAGCACGATCGCGATGATCGCCGAACCCGGCAGTGCGAAGGCAACCGGGAACCCCGAGCCGAGGGCAAGGGCCATCAGGAGGATGAGGACGACGAGAAAGAAGATTTCCATGTCCGATGGGCTCGATCGTTGGCAACGTAGGGCGTTGGCGAAGCGGGGCGGGCGGTTAAAGGCGGTCTCGATGAGGCATTATGCCGGGAGGGCTCAATGCATCGAATCGACATGATCGACATGGCCCGGGTCGCCCCGCCAATCGGCAAGCGCTTCGAGCATGTAGCCGGCAAACTGAATGATCATCGTCACGAGGAACAGGCCGAGGAACATCGCCATCCAGTATTTCACGTACAATCCGAAAGCCGACTGCGTGACCTCGAAGCTCATGAACGGTCCGACGATGGTTGCTGAACGTGTCCAGGTTCCAAGCCAAAGCACCACCCAGCAGAAGAACAGGCCGAGGAGGATTGTTCCGATGAAGTTGATGACGCCTTTCGTTTCCTGCCGTAGCCCCGCGTAGAAGACGTCGACCCTGACATGGCCCTCTTCGGTCAAGGTGTAGGCGGAAGCAAACAGGAACAGCGCCGCGTGCCAGAAGCGCACGAGGTCAGCCTGGAAAGCCTGCTCGTAGAAGAACACGAAGCGCGTGAACACGATGACGAGTTCTGCGACCACGATCAGCAACCCAAGCCAGATAAATCCGAGCCCACGGGTCACCACGGCAAGCACCAGCGCGAGCCCGATCAGGGGCATGTGAACGACGACGCCGCGGTAGGCAGAGCGCCCGAGATCAACGGCGAGCTGCGGACCAACGAGCGTGGCGAGCAACTGTTCGACGCGGAGGAATGAAATGACAAAGTCGACGATGCCGACGAGCACAACCGCCCAAAACGCAAATCGCAGCAGAAACGTGACGATTGATGTGATCGTTCGGTTTTCCGCGCGGAGTGGGCGATCGCGCGTCGACAGGACGTAGGCAGCCGGCAGGGCGAGGCAAAGAACGTAACTTGCAAGCTGAACCCATGCGAGCGGCGAATCTGTGCGCCCCTCCCAGAGCTCGAGAACACTTGCCCAGCCGAGCCCATAGGTCAGGTAGAGGTTGAACGAGTAAACGAGCGCACTCGACACCATGAACCAAGCAAAGACGCGGGCTGAGATCGTGCCCAGGCTGCTGGTTGGAACTGCCCTCTGCGCCGTCAGCGATGAGGTCGGTGTCAGTGCGACGTCTGCCATTTTGGATCAACCCGTGTCAGGTCCTGGTGGTCTTAGGAGCGGTCTTTGGAGCGGTATTGGGGGAGCGCTATTGGGAGTTGGTTCTGACGAGGTATTTGTTGGATCAGGCGCCCATTTTCGGCACGATGTCGTCTCGCGCTTCTCAGAGCCTTGAGGGTCGGCTTTACAACACTGCGCCCCGAGTGGCGGTCCTCACGTTTCGTGCAAATGTGATCGCGCCAAGCTCCGATCGGGGTCGAACCGGTGAGGCGACAATCCATAGCGTCGCGCGCGGCTCCGGACGCCTCCCTCGGGCGATGTGCCGTGTGCCAACGCCCGACGCTAACGCACAACCAAGTCACGGACTGTTCCCGTGCAGACCGAGACGCTGCCGGTCCAACCGCCACCCATGGCGCTGATGCCGTGCTTCTCGAGGATCCCTACGATCGAGAGGCCGGCCGATCTGCGCCCCGAGACGCCACCGGACCCATAAGCAGTAGGAGGGTGCGACTGCGCCGCACCCTCCGGTTGTCTGTGCCGATCAGATGCCGAGCACGCGGTTCCGCTGAACCGAGAAGCCGACGTCGGCGATCTTCATCCAGCCGCCGATCTCGGCGCGTGCTTCGAACCAGCTGTCATAGATGCGGTTTGCGAGGTCCGAATGTTGGCGGACTTCGTCAAACACGGCCTGAGAGGCTTCGCCGAACGCGTCGTATGTATCCTCGGTGAACTCTTTGAGCTGCACGCCGTGATCGTTGATCAGGCGTTTCAAGTAGGCACCGTTGTTGTAGTTCGTTTCATCCATCTGCAGGCCGTGCTCTTCATTGCACGCGGCCTCGATGATGTTCTGTTCGGCCTTCGTGAGGCTTTCCCACCACGACTTGTTCATGCCGAACGACAGGTTGCCGCCTGGCTCGTGCACGCCGGGCCAGTAATAGAACTTCGCAGCTTCGTAGAACTTGAGGAAGTAGTCATTGTACGGGCCGACCCACTCCGTGGCGTCGATCGCGCCGGACACAAGGTTTTCGTAGATCTGGCCACCCGGCAACGAGACCGGCGATGCGCCGAGCTTGGCCATCATGTCACCGCCGATGCCCGGGATACGGATCTTCAGGCCCTTGAAGTCTTCGGCGCTGTTGATTTCCTTGTTGAACCAGCCACCCATCTGGCAGCCTGTCGAGCCGCACACGAGGCCCTTGATGCCAAACTCTGCGCCAAGCTCGTCCCAAAGCTTTTGGCCCTCGCCGAACCTCAGCCATGCGCTGCGCTCGGTGTAAGTGAGACCGAACGGGACGGACGTGAAGAACGCCCAACCAGGGTGCTTGCCCTTCCAGTAATAGTCGGCAGAGTTGTAAGCCTGCGCATTGCCCGATGCCACCGCATCCAGAACGTCGAATGCGCCAACGCGCTCGCCGGCTGCGAAATATTGCGTAACGATGCGGCCTTCGCTGAGCTCGGTGATGCGAGCCGCAAGGCGCTGAGCGGAGATGCCGAGCCCTGGGAAGTCCTTTGGCCAGGACGAGACGATCACCATCTCCTTGCGCGATTGGGCAATCGCAGGTTTCGGGAACGCTGAGGCGGCTGCGACGGCGACGCCTGCACCGGCTGCGGCTGTCGACTTCTTCAGAAATGAACGGCGGTCCACTGTTGACCCTCCCTAATTGGTCCAACGCTTGCCGAGACGCCAACTGGGGCCTCTGCACTCACTGCCCTCAGTCCAGACAAAGAAACCTCGCGGCGCGCGTGTTTGTCACGTCCGTCAGGGAATGTCCGGATCATCGTTCTTTCAGGTGTCTGCACCCTTCTGCAAGTGCCGACCCCGACCAAAGGCCTACAAGCGATGCACGAACCCTATGTAAAACTCAAGACCTTGCCGCATCTTCCGCAGTGGTCATGATCACAAATTCGCATGGCGCCACAGCGGGCGCTTGACGATCCAACTTGCGTCCAGCTTCAGGGCGCAACCGATCGAGGTAAATGGCGCGTTCATCGCCAAGTAGGCCCCAGAAAGCAGACACACATGCCCATCCTGAACAGCATCGCCGCACTCGCGCCAGAGATCACCGACTGGCGCCGCGATTTTCATGCCCATCCGGAGTTGCTGTTCGATGTGGAACGAACGGCTGGAGTCGTTGCCGAAAAGCTGCGTTCCTTTGGCTGCGACGAGGTGGTCGAAGGCGTCGGCCGAACGGGCGTCGTTGGCATTATTCGGGGGCAGTGCAGCCCAGCGGCCGGCCATGCACGGGTGATCGGCTTGCGCGCGGACATGGATGCTCTGCCGCTCGACGAGATCACCGGGCTGCCCTACGCCTCGACCGTCAAAGGCAAAATGCACGCCTGCGGGCACGACGGTCACACCGCCATGCTTCTCGGCGCGGCAAAGCACCTTGCCGAGACACGCAACTTTGCTGGCACCGTTGCCGTGATCTTCCAACCTGCAGAAGAGGGCGGTGGGGGCGGCCGCGAAATGGTCGCCGACGGCTTGATGGACCGTTTCGGGATCGAGGAGGTCTACGGCATGCATAACACGCCCGGCCTCGCTGTCGGACAGTTCGCACTCAGGGCCGGGCCGTTGCTGGCGGCCGCTGACCGCATATTCATTACCATTCGCGGCAAGGGCGGACACGCAGCAAAGCCGCATCTGTGCATCGACCCGATCGTTGTCGGCGCACATATCATCACGCAACTGCAGTCGATCGTCTCGCGCAACGTCGACCCGCTCGCCTCGGGCGTCGTCTCAATCTGCACGTTTCGCGCCGGAAATGCTGGGAACGTGATCCCGGAGACAGCCTATCTCGAGGGGACGGCCCGCTCGCTCACGCCCGAGGTTCGCGATATTCTCGAAAGCCGCATCCGGACCATCGTCGAAGGGGCTGCGGCCCTGTTCGGGGCAAGGGTCGACTTGACCTATTTGCGCGACTACCCGGTCACGAGCAACCACGCTGAGCAGACGGAATTCGCAGCCGCTGTCGCGCGCGATGTCGCGGGGCCGGCCTCGGTCGACGTCAACACGCCGCCGGTGATGGGGGGCGAAGATTTTTCGTTCATGCTCGAAGCGCGGCCAGGGGCCTTCATCTTCACGGGCAACGGTGACACCGCTGGCCTGCATCATCCGGCCTACGACTTCAACGACGACGTCATCCCGGTTGGCGTGAGCTACTGGGTGCGGCTGGCTGAAATGCGGATGCCGGCAGCCTGAACGGGAGGTCGCTCCGCGACGGGTATGACACCGGCACCGAACTGGTGTCGGTCGTCGGCCCATCACATGCTGCCGTTGCCCCTGGTGCAACGGCGCCGGCCTCAGAAGCCTCTACCAGCCGTTGAACGGTGTCTCGGGCACTGGTGTCAGCGGCATGGACCTGGTTTTGTAAGCAACGAGGTTGTCGATCACCAACTGACCCATGCCGATCCGTGTTGCGACCGATGCCGAGCCGACGTGTGGCAGTAGCACGCAATGCGGCAACGTCATGAGTTCCGGGTCGATGTGCGGCTCGTTCCACATAACATCGAGGCCAGCAGCGAAGATGACGCGGTCGCGAAGCGCTTGCTTCAAGGCTGTCTCATCGACGACGGACCCGCGCGCAATATTGATCAAGACGCCGTTCGAGCCGAGCGCGCGAAGGACCCGCGCATCAATCATGTTCTGCGTCTCGGGCGTGCCGGGCGTGATGATGATGAGAGTATCGACAGCTTCGGCCATGGCAACGACATCGGAGAAATATGCATAGGGCACGGCCGGTTTCTGTGACCTGCTGTGATAGGCGACAGTAAGACCGAACGCCTCGCACCGTTTCGCGATCGCAAGACCAATGCGGCCGAGCCCAACAATGCCGACCTTTCGGCCTCGGAGCGTCAAGGGTGTCAGCGGGTAATTGCCGACGCCGGTCCATTTGCCGGCCCTGAGCCACTGCTCGGCGGCGCCGAGTTCGCGCACCGTCATCAGCAGGAGGCCGAGAGCCGTATCTGCAACCTCTTCTGTCAAGACGTCGGGGGTGTTGGTGACGACGATGTTGCGGGCCGCTGCCGAACGCACGTCGATTGAATCGTAGCCGACCCCGAAATTGGCAATGATCCGCAAGTTTGGCAGGGCCTCGATCGTCTCGGCAGACATCTTGAGCCCGCCGCCCGTATGGGCGATGCCGATGATGTCATCAGACACGGATTTCAGAAACGTCGCCGGGTCTGGCTGCTGGGACGCGCGGTGGACCTCGAACTCCGCATCGATCGGCAGATCGAGTTCGTCGAGCATGGTCCCTGTCATGATGATATGCGGTTTGGACATTGGGGGCGTTTCCGGTTCAGAACCTGTTGAGATTTTCGTTATCTGCGACCAGCGCGTGTGGCGTCGCGCCTTGATTGACCTATGCGTGCGGCCTGCTGGTCGTCAATCAAGGCGCGATCTACGCCACACGCAGCCATTGATGTCGCGATCCAATCTGTTGCTCGTACCTCTCGCTTGCCGAAGTTCGCTTCGGTGCCTGATGACGGCGAATGACGAACCACGGGAAGCGGGCACGAGTATTCCGTCTCCGACACTGCTTCCTTTGCAGCACCCGATTGACCAAGTGTCGGAGACGGAGGGAACACGAGCAACTCATGAGTCTCGTGTTGCTTTTGTCGCTAACGCTTGG
>JBHJOC010000054.1:0-48809 GCA_050330095.1 Hyphomicrobiaceae bacterium | reverse complement strand
AAAACCTGTCCGGTCGCGACCGCGGCCCGGCGCCAAGCGCCGCCCCCGCGGAGGGCCAGACCGAAGGCCGATGCGGCCCGTGAGCCAACAAAAAACCTGTCCGGTCGCGACCGCGGCCCGGCGCCAAGCGCCGCCCCCGCGGAGGGCCAGGCCGAAGGCCGATGCGGCCCGTGAGCGAAAACCCAATACAGCCCGCGCGCGAAGTCTTGAACCAAATCCACCCCTCAACCAGCGCCAACGCCAAGCCCATCGAGATAGACAAGCGTTGCCGCTTCCAGAAGGTCTTCCGGCGACATCGGGATCGGCCGTCGTGCCGCGTCGCCGCGCGCAAACAGCGACGCAATCCCGTGCGCGAGCGCCCAGACGTGCAACGCGACCATCAACGCGGGTGGGCGTCGGGCCGCAGGGACGGTTGCAACAAGCGCCTCGCACGCCTCGCGCAGGACACCGAAGGCCCGGTCTCCAGCGACGCGCAGATCGGCGTGCGCTCCTGGCGTGACGCCAGCCTCGAACATGGCAGAAAAATAGGCTGGTTCACGCCGCGCGAAATCGAGATAGGCATGCCCGACACGCGCGAACGCGACCCTGGGGGTCGGGCGTCCTCCATCCCAGGCACGCGCAAGTGCTTTCTCGAAAGCCTCGAACCCCTGGCGCGCGACATCAGCAATCAGATCCTCGCGGTCCTTGAAGTGGCGGTAAGGCGCTGCCGGCGAGACACCGGCAGCGCGCGCAGCCTCGGCGAAGGTGAAGCCGCCGGGGCCCTTCCGATTGATTAGATCGAGTGCGGCGTCGATCAGCGCTTCACGCAGGTTCCCATGGTGGTACCCACGCCGCTCCCGTTTGCCCTCTGGTTCGTCGGTCATGACACCCTGATAGGCGGTGGTGGTGATCCTGCAAAGGCCGCATGCTGGCGATGGCAGTCTGTTTTGCTTCAAGGCCTCGCCATTCCGCGATATGAAGCGCCATGCTTTGGCAACGGGTCACTGAAACGGTTGGGTTGGCCGAAGGCGGCTCGCTACGGGCCGCACTCGATGCCCTATTGCGCCGTGTCGGCCTTGGTACCACGAAAGCAGCCAACGAGGTCGCCTTCACCGCAGCCGTGATCGCGCTGTCTGCAAAAATGGCGAAGGCCGATGGGGTTGCGAGCGATCTCGAGTACCGAGCTTTTGAGCGTGTTTTCAAGCCGCCGCCAGATGAGGCTCACAACGTGCGGCGACTGTTCGATCTTGCCAAGCGCGATGTGGCCGGCTTCGAGAGCTACGCTCGCCAGATCGACCGTCTGCTTGCCGATGACCCCTCGCTCAAGCGCGACGTGTTCGAGGGCCTGTTCTACATCGCGGCAGCCGACGGCGTCCTGCACGATAACGAGGAGCGCTATCTGCGCAGTGTCGCGGCAATCTTCAATTTGGACGATGCGGTGTATCGGGCGATCAGAGCGGCCTTCGTCGTCGACCCTAACGATCCCTACGCCATTCTCGGTGTTGACCGTTCGGTATCCGACGCGGGCGTCAAAGCTCACTATCGCGCGCTCGTGCGCGCGAACCATCCCGACGCGCTCGAAGCCCGCGGCGCCCCGGACGACATGGTTGTGATTGCAACGCGCAAGCTCGCTGCGATCAATGCAGCTTATGAGGTGATCGCGCGCGAGCGGGGCCTCTAGCGATGAACGCAGCCTGCTTTCGACCTGACAGTCCGCTCGTGACGCGCATCCGGCCAGCCGTCAACGTCGAACCGCGCGGAGCGGAACCGATGGGACCGGCGATCCTACCGGACATGCTCGTCCTGCATTACACAGGCTTTGCCGACACAGAGAGCGCCATCGACTATCTCGCCGAGGCTCACGGGCGGGTCTCCTGCCACTATGTCGTCTCGGAAACGGGCGAGATCGTGCAGATGGTGCCAGAGCAGCTGCGCGCCTGGCACGCTGGTCAATCCGACTGGGAAGGCAAGACCGACAACAACGGACGCTCGATCGGCATCGAGATCCAGATCCCGGGGCACGATCGCGGCTATCCGCCGTTTCCTGACGAGCAAATGCGCGCCGTGATCGCACTCGGCCTCGACATCGTCACGCGCCATGGCATCGCGCCGCACCGTGTCGTTGCGCACTCCGACATCGCGCCGCACCGCAAGATCGATCCAGGAGAAAAGTTCGATTGGGCCTGGTGCGCGCGGGAAGGCCTTGGCCTTTGGGTTCCTCCGGAGCCGCTCGAGGGGGCGCACGATGTGATTGCTGAGGGCGACGACCTGATTGCGGTGCAGCTTGCGCTCGAGGCCTACGGGTACCGGTGCCCGCCGAGCGGCGTCTACGATGCGCGGACCGTTTTCGTCATCGAGGCGTTCCAGCGGCATTTCAGGCCGGCACACATTGACGGCCGGGCGGATGGCTCAACGCGTCGTACGCTCGAGCGGTTGCTCGCCGCGAAGTTCCGCAGCCTACACCACCCGTCAGGCTAAGGCTGCACAGCAGCTTTCTCTCGGGAGGGTACGCGTGAAGCCGCGGGCACAACTGGCAGGAAATCCACAGCGGACCGGCACTTAAAACATAATGGCGCTTCGGTCTTGGCTTTCGCAGCTGAGGCCGGCACAACGGAGATCGTACCTGTCATCCTGTGTTGAGCGTAACGGTCATGACCCTGACAAAGCCGCGTGGCGTCGACGTGCTCGAGTTCATCGTCGCCAACGACAGTCCGTTCGTTCTGCCCGCGCAGGCACGCCTGCAGGGCATCATCGATATGCCGTTCGACATCGAAGTCCGCGGTCACGTCGATGGCGAATTGCGGGCTCGTACCGTTCACATAAAGCGCGGTGCCAAGGTTTTCGGCACTGTGATTGCCGAGAGTGTCCTCGTTGAAGGGAACTTGGAGGACGGACGGATTTTCGCGAACCGGATCGCGCTGTTAAGCGGCTGCTGTGTCGAAGCCGAGCTTTATTGCAAGGATCTGGATATCGCCGAGGGCGCCTTGTTCGAGGGGCTCACCCGCCGGGTCATTGACCCCTTATCAATGGCGCCGCCCCCGGTCATCGACTGAACGGCGTCCCATCAATTCCGCCCCAGACGAAATGGATCGTGGCTGGCTCACGGGCTGCGATCGGGGCCGGCCAGGGCTTCTCATCGCTTACGGCTTGAGGCGTAACGGCAGGCCCGCGGCGATGAATTCGACTTGACCGACCACCTCTGCGACTTCCTGATTGAGAAGCCCCTGCGCATCGCGAAAGCGTCGCGCGAGCGCGTTGTCGGGAACGATACCGAGCCCCACCTCGTTCGACACGAAGATCGTCGGCGTCGCCAGGGCTGCAACGACTGCGACGAGCCTGGCGATCTCATCCGGCACATCGTGGTTGGCCAGCATGATGTTGCTGAGCCAGAGCGTCAGACAGTCGACCAAAATTGCAGTGTCGCCTGCAGCACCATCATCGCGGCACGATTTGTCGATGTCGATCAACGACCCAGCCAACCCGATCGGGCATTCGACCGTCCGCCAGCCGGGACCGCGCTCAGCTTGGTGGCGCGCGATCCGTGCGGTCATTTCTTCGTCGAGCGGCTGCGCCGTCGCGACATAAATCCGATGGCGCCGCTGCTCAGCGAGAGCGAGGGCGCGGCGCGTCTTTCCCGAGCGCGCCCCGCCGAGCACAAGCGCGTGCCCGTTGCCAGCACCCTGAGCGGGCAAAAAACCTTCAGCAACGGACAATCCACGATCCACAGCCCACCCCCAAATGCCAACGGAATGCCGATTGACGTACAGTACGAGGCGCCCATAGTGCCCGTCGACGGTGTCGGCTTGCGCCCTGCAAAATGTAAATGGGGTGAGCCGGTGAAAAGGGAACGCGGAGCCGGTGTCACAGCCGGAAAGCCGCGGCCGCCCCCGCGACTGTGAACGCGGAGCTCGAAGCGAACAAGCCACTGGCTGATGGATTGGCCGGGAAGGTGCGCACGAGCGGTGATGCGTGAGCCAGGAGACCTGCCGTCAACGACGTGACGTGATCGGACGGGGTGTTCCGGCTCGCGATCGTGACCGGCACACGTCTGTGTCGATCATTGATCTGTGCTGCCCCGCCCCATGCAATGTGTCCGATACACCCTCGGACCGGGTCGGGAGACGGCAGCGTGGATGCCACAATTGGGTCGCCTCAGTGCTTCGATGCTGCGTTTCGAGCGGGTCTGGAGCGTCTGCTCGCATGGCGGCGCGACGTGCGTTCGTTCTTGGCGCGCGATATTGAACCGGAAGCACTGGCTGCAATCCTTGCGAGCCTCGAGACAGCGCCCTCCGTAGGTCTCAGTCAACCTTGGACCGTGATCCGCGTCCGCAGCGCTGACGCGCGCGCACGGGTCGTGGCGAATTTCGAGGCGGCGAACGCAACAGCCGCGCGCTTGTATGAGGGGACGCGCCACGCCCTCTACCTCGACCTCAAGCTCGAAGGCCTGCGGACCGCGCCCGAACACCTCGCCGTGTTTTACGACACCGATCCGGCCCAAGGAAACGGGCTTGGCCGGCAGACCATGCCCGAGATGCTGCTCGCGTCGGCGGCGTGCGCCATCATGCAGATGTGGATTGTTGCACGGGCCTGGGGTGTCGGCCTCGGCTGGGTCTCGATCCTCGATGCCGAGCGGCTCGCCACAGACCTCGCTGCCCCGCCGGCGCACCGCCTCGCAGGCTACCTCTGTCTCGGCTACCCGGCAGCGCCCTCCGAAACTCCAGAACTCGAGCAGACGGGTTGGGAGCGCCGTGTGGCCCAACTCGCCCGGATTGAGACCCGCTGACATGATCGGCGCGACCAACCCCAACTTCATCACAAACACCGCGACCGAAGGGCATCGATCCTCATGAGCCAGCGCATTCCCTGCACAGTCATCACCGGCTTCCTTGGAGCCGGAAAGACGACCCTGATCCAACATCTCCTTCGAAATCCGGAGGGGCGGCGCATCGCTCTGATCATCAACGAGTTCGGCGATATCGGCGTCGACGGCGATCTGATTGCCTCTTGCGGCATTACGGGCTGTGCGGATGACGACGTGATCGAACTCGCCAACGGCTGCATCTGCTGCACGGTCGCCGATGACTTCATTCCCACACTCACGAAGCTAATTGAACGGGATCGGCGACCGGATCATATCGTGATCGAGACGTCGGGGCTTGCGCTGCCGCAACCCCTGCTGCGAGCATTTGCGTGGCCGGAGGTGCGCGCGGCGGTGACCGTCGACGGGGTTGTGGCGGTGGTCGACAGTGAGGCCGTTGCGGCTGGCCGCTTCGCTGCTGATCCTGACGCCGTTGCGCGCCAGCGCGCCGCAGACGAGAGCCTCGATCACGAAAGCCCACTGCATGAGTTGTTCGAAGATCAGGTCTCGTGCGCAGACCTTATCGTGCTGAGCAAAAGTGATCTCGTCGATCGGGCAACGCTCGATCGCGTTTCCGCGACGGTTGCAGCGGAGAAGAGATCGGCTGCCAAGATCGTTCAGTCGGGCGAGCGCAAGCCGCCGGCGTCCGTCCTGCTCGGTCTCGGGATCGGGGCCGAAACGGATGCCGAACACCGGCGTTCGCACCATGAGGCGCACCACCACAATATGAACCATGATGACGATGATCAGCATGGCGATGATCACGCCGATCACGGTCACGATGCGTTTGAGAGCTTCGTCATCGAACTTGCAGCGCCCGTGGAAGCGCAGAACCTCATCGCGCGGGTCTCTGCAGCCGGCACGCGAGAGGGCGTGCTTCGCATCAAGGGGTTTGCCGAGGTTCCCGGCAAACCCATGCGCCTCGTCGTTCAGGCGGTCGGGCCGCGGGTCGAAACCTATTTCGACCGTCCCTGGCGCGATGCTGACGCCCGTCCGGGACGGCTCGTCGTGATCGGGCTCGCGGGCCTCGATCGCGCAGCGCTTGCAGGGCTCCTCTCCGGTAACGCAAGGGTCGCTCGATGACTGTTCACGACCCAAGCCTCGGTGGCATGGCGTGCGGCACGCACTCGCCCTGCATCGGCGTCTGCAGCCTCGATGCGACGACAGGCCTATGTCTCGGCTGCGCGCGCACCGGCCTTGAAATCAGTTCGTGGTCGACGGCATCGGAACTCGAGAAGCAAAGGGTTTGGCAGGCGCTTCCCGAGCGGCTCGAGAGACTGGGATCGCACGTCCAGCCGCTCCCGTGGTCACCGGAAGGGCTCCTTCAGTGGGCCACGCGGCAAGCCCTCGCGTGCGACACGCGCTGGACCATCGGGCTCGGACCGGTTCGTTCCACTATTGAGATCAGGCATAGGGCTGCGGCCGTGACCGTTCTTGAGTGCGGCAGCGTTACGCTCAAGATGAACGATACAGGCGACGGAGGCCAGCAGAGGCTGCATCTGCGCGCGCACGAGAAGCTGCGGGCATTTGCCTTTGGCGCCCCTCGTGCCCCGACGTCGGTCGCGCTCGTCCTGCCCAGGGGACGAGTGTCGTTCACGATCGAAGACGTAGGTTCAACCATCACCAACGATCGTGCAGCCGAACCCACCGCGCGCGCGCTCGGGTTCACGGTCACCGCTTTAGCAGCGGACGGCGCACGATCTGGCGTCGTGGCTGAGACCGGAACCCGCGTTGTCGAGACGGAGTGTGCCCGAATCGAACGGGACGGCACGGAAAAAATGACCCCGCCGCACGAGGCTGCGTTCGGCACCATCGAAGGACTGCCGTCCTGGGCCGCCGTTGTGGCCATTTGCGATCTCAAGGTCTGAAACGTTGCACATCCTTGCAGTCGACAGCGTAGGTTTGGACGTCGGCGACACTCCGGTCGACCTCGGCCAGTCTGCGGCAGATGTGGTCGTCCTTTCGGCGGCTGAGACCGAGCTCAACTTGCTGACCTGCGTCTATCGGGACTGGTGTGAAGCCCGCGGTGCGGCACCTCGCCCGAGCCTCAGGCTCGCCAACCTCGGCAGCCTGAGACACAACTATTCCGTCGATCTCTATGCCGAACGCACGCTATCGCGGGCCCGCCTGATCGTCGTCCGTCTGATCGGAGGGCGCAGCTATTGGGCCTATGGGCTCCAACGTCTGAAAGACATCGCCGACGCGTCCGGCATCGCCCTCGCTGTGCTGCCCGGCGACGATCGGCCCGACCCGAGCCTCGATGGGCTCTCCACCGTCGCAGAGGTGCGTCGCCTGCATCTCTGGCGCTGCCTCGCTGAGGGAGGGCCCGCTAACGCTGCGCTTTTCCTCGATGCCGTCAGCGCCTGCCTCACTGATGGGCCTCTACCGCCCCCGCCCACCATTCTGCCGCGCGCAGGTCTTTTGCACAGAATGTCGCCAGCTCCGACGCATGGCCTCCGCGGCCGGGCCGCGCTCATCATCTACCGTGCCCATGTGCAATCGGGCGATATCGTCCCGGCCCAGGCCCTCGTCGAAGCCCTGGCGCAGCGCGGACTCGCGGCGACCTGCTACTTTGCAGCGAGCCTCAGGGATCCGGCGTCGGTCGGCTTTCTCGAAAGCGCGCTCGCGGCGGAGCCACCCGACGTGGTGCTCAACGCGACGGCGTTTGCGAGCGGGCTCGCCCAAGCGGGCGTCGACACTCCCAACTGCGAAACCGCAACTGCGCCGCTTGGCGTCGACTGCCCGTGGCTCCAGGTCGTATTCTCAAGCCAGACGCGCGCGGCGTGGTCGGCCAACCCGGCGGGACTGACGACGCGCGATATCGCGATGCATGTCGCGATGCCTGAATTCGACGGGCGGCTTGCAACGACGGCGGTCTCCTTTCGTGAGCCCGACGCCCGTTGTCCAGCGGTCGAGTACGCCCCGACCCGATCCGTTGCAGATGGCGAACAGATCGCCCACGTCGCTGAACTCGCGGCGGCTTGGGTCGCACTGCGGACAACCGCGCCCGCTGCCCGCAGGGTTGCGATCGTGCTTGCAAACTATCCAAACCGTGACGGCAGGCTTGCCAACGGGGTCGGCTTGGACGTGCCCAAAAGTGTCGTCGACGCGATGGCTTGGCTTTCGGGTCAAGGCTACCGGGTCGAGCGGGCGCCGCTGGATGGCGCGAGCCTCATGGACATAGTCCGGGCTGGGCCGACCAATACCCGCGACCGAAAGGCGAAGCCGAGTTGCACAGGCGTCCGGTTGCCCTTGGCCCGGTATCGAGCCTGGTTTGCGGCTTTGCCGCGGGACGCGCGCGAGGCCGTGTGCGAACGGTGGGGTGCGATCGAGGGCGATCCGTTCGTCGAAGGCGACGCCTTCGTGCTCGCTGTGCAGGCGTTCGGCAACATCGTGATCGGCGTGCAACCAGCGCGCGGCTACAATATCGACCCGAAGGCAACCTACCACGACCCCGCACTCGTGCCGCCGCATGGCTATCTCGCGTTCTATTTCTGGTTGCGCGAGGTTTGGAAGGCACACGCGGTTGTCCATTTCGGCAAGCACGGAAACCTTGAGTGGCTGCCCGGCAAAGCGTTGGCGCTTTCGAACAGATGCTGGCCGCGGCTCGCGCTTGGTTCGATCCCGAACATTTACCCATTCATCGTCAACGATCCGGGCGAGGGAACCCAAGCGAAGCGGCGCACATCGGCGGTGATCCTCGACCACTTGATGCCACCCTTGGCGCGCGCCGGTCTGCACGGTGATACCCTGACGCTCGAGGGCTTGATGGAGGAATACTACGATGCGGTGACCCTCGACCCGCGGCGCGCAGCCCGCCTCGCGACCCAGATCATCGAAGAATGCACCCGCTCGGGGATCGCAACCGACTGCCGGCTGGAGCGCGAGGCGCCGCCATCGGAACAGCTCCAGAGGCTCGATGCCTATCTCTGTGACCTCAAGGAGCTCCAGATCAGGAACGGCCTTCATGTCTTTGGAAGCGCGCCGGTCGGTGACAAGCGGACCGAGACGCTGGCGGCGCTGGTGCGGGTGCCGCGCGGCGCTGGCCGAGGTGACGCATCGCTGCAGCGTGCCCTTGCAGGCGATCTCGGGCTCGGCGCATTCGACCCGCTCGCACCCGAAGCGGCGCGCACTTGGACGGGCGCCCGGCCTGAAGCGCTGGCGCGCCTGGCCGATTCCCCGTGGCGCACCGAGGCAGACACGGTTGAGCGGGTCGAGGCGCTCGCCAGCCTGCTGATCGCCGAACCTGACCGATGCGCTCCCAACTGGACCCGGACCCGCGCGGTTCTCGATGCGATTGGGGCGCGTATCGGCCCGGCGCTTGATACAAGCGGCGCGCGGGAACGCCTGAGCTTTCTGACGGCGCTCGATGGACGTTTCGTCGAGCCGGGCCCGTCGGGCGCGCCGAGCCGTGGCCGGATCGATGTCCTCCCAACCGGGCGGAATTTCTATTCGCTCGATCCCCGGTCGCTGCCGACGCCGACAGCCTGGGAGATCGGTCGCAAGGCCGCAGCCGAATTCGTCACGCGCTTCGTTCAGGATCACGGCGATTGGCCACGCGCGATCGTCATGAGCGCCTGGGGCACCTCCAACATGAGAACGGGCGGTGATGACATCGCGCAGGCGCTGGCGCTGATGGGAGCGCGGCCGACGTGGGGCGAGGGGTCGGGACGCTTGACCGGCTTCGAAGTACTGCCGCTCGCCGCGCTCGATCGGCCACGGGTCGACGTGACGTTGCGAATTTCGGGCTTCTTCCGCGACGCGTTTCCAGAACAGATCGCGCTGATCGATGGTGTTGTTCGCGCCATTGCACACCGTGATGAGGCCGACGCCGACAACCCCATCCGTGCTGCAGTTCTCGCGGATACGGCAGAGCGCATCCGTTCGGGCGAGGCGGCTTCGGTGGCCGAGAGGGCGGCGCTGTTTCGCGTCTTCGGATCGCGCCCCGGTGCTTACGGCGCCGGCTTGCAGGCCCTGTTCGACGAGAACTTGTGGACTGGTGAAGCCGACCTCGCCGAGGCGTTCCTCACGTGGGGCCACTATGCCTATGGCGCCGGTGTATCTGGGCTGGCCGACCGCGCAGCACTGGAGGAGCGGCTTTGCGCGACGGACGCTGTGGTCCACGCCCAGGACAACCGCGAGCACGATATCCTCGACAGCGATGATTACTACCAGTTCGCAGGCGGTCTTGCCGTTGCGGCACGTGTCCTGAAGGGCCGAGCAGTCCCGGTCTACCACAGCGACACCGCCAGGCCTGAGCGCCCGGTCGTGCGCGGCCTCGACGAAGAACTCGCCCGGGTGGTCCGCGCGCGCGCGACAAACCCAAAGTGGATCGCTGCCATGATGGAGCATGGCTACAAGGGCGCCTTCGAAATGGCAGCGACCGTCGACTATCTGTTCGCATTCGCTGCAACCACGCGCCTCGTCGCCGACCATCACTTCGATGCTCTCTATGAGGCCTATACCGTGCAGCCGGAAACGCTGGCGTTTCTCGAAGCCGTAAACCCGGACGCGTTGCGCGACATCGCATTGCGCCTGCGCGATGCAATCGACCGCTCCATCTGGCGGCCGCACAGCAACAGCGCCTACGATCGGCTGACGAACCTGATGCAACACGCGAGAAAGGGCTGACCCGATGGAGGGCAACGAGCGAGACGGCAACGCGGAAGCCCAGCCGGCAAACGGTGACGATGCGCGTCGACATGCCGAGAAGATGGCAAAGAAAAAGGCGGCCCGCGACAAGATCATGTCGACGAAGACCGACGAGCGCGGCCTGCTGATCGTCCACACGGGCAAGGGTAAGGGCAAATCAACAGCCGCGTTCGGCATGGTATTCCGGGCGATTGCCCATGGCATGCCGTGCGCCGTCGTGCAGTTCATCAAGGGCGCATGGGCGACTGGTGAACGCGACCTGATTGAGAAGCATTTTTCCGGCCTGTGTCAGTTCTATGCCATGGGCGAGGGTTTCACGTGGGAGACCCAGGACAAGGAACGCGACACGGAAATGGCCCAAGCCGCTTGGGACAAGGCCAAAGCTCTGATCCGCGATCCGTCCGTGAGGCTCGTCCTTTGCGACGAACTCAATATCGCGCTGCGCTACGGCTATGTCGCGATCGACGATGTGATCAACTTTCTGGCGAGCGAAAAACCCGCCGATAAACACGTTATCATCACGGGGCGGAATGCCCACGAACGCCTGATCGACGCGGCCGATCTCGTGACCGAGATGACGCTCGTCAAGCACCCGTTCCGATCCGGGGTCAAAGCGCAGCGTGGGATCGAGTTTTGAGAAGGCCACGCGGGCTTGGACTTACCCTTTCGCAGATCACCGGCCGGTCCCCTCAATACGAGGGCGCTCGATACCGATGATCTCGATGTCAGGGTGGAAGGCGTGAGCTGCAAACGCGAAGGTTACATCCGTCACGACAAGCTCTGACGTGCCGTCGGCAGCGACTCGGACTGCTTCAACCGTCCCCACGTCGCGGCCGCGTGCGATGTCGCTCGTATCGAGTGCAGATGCTTGCCCTGGACGCCACCAGACCTTGAGGCCAGGGCCGACATCGAGTTGATCACGGCTGCGCAAATGCTCCAGCGTAACGATGATCGGTGCCACTCCGCTCCCGGGCCTCACCACAACGACACGGGCCATCGGCTCTATGCCGTCAGGCAGCGCACCATCATAAAGGAACGGGCGGGCCGCGGTATCGTAGCCGACATAAGGATTTTGGCCGTAGCTGCGCGAGAGAGGATCGTTCGGGACCAGAACCCGTCCATCCGGGTGCCGCGCCTTGAAATCGGCGTAGGCTTCCAAGCGCGCGGGGATCATCGCAAGTTCGCGCCCGAGCATCGCGCCGACGATCGCTTCGCCGGTGAACTGCTGCCACCAGCTTTCCGTCTGGCGATCGTACATGACGAGATCGGAATTTCTGAGCTTTCCCGTCGTGCCGAAGTCGAGAACCTCGGCATCGAGCGTGCGGTCGAAGACGAGAGCAGAGTTGCACAAGGGACAGTACGTGATCGCGACCGGCCGGCCGGCGACGATGTCGTTGACGATTTCGTGCCAGATCAGGATGCGGACAGGATAGGCGCGTGCGTCGCCTGCGATCTCCAGGCTGACGACCGCTTCGACGTCAGCCAGATCGCGGATCTCGCCCACGGCCATGAACCGCGGCCGGTCGATCGAGGGGATGCCGTCCTTCGGCGGGCCGCCGGACCTGATCTCACGCCAGTTGATCGAGGCTCTCGAAAAGTCGGTCTTCGACCAGCCCTCACGCTTCCAGGCGGCGGGCTCGGCGCGCGCCGTTGCGATGATTGCAGCGCCACCGATGGCAAGAACCACGGCCGCAAGGGTGATGCTTCGCAAACAGATCCCGAACACCGTGATGACCTTCTGCCAATGGACTCGCAAGTGCCTTGTTTGCCAAGCCTAACCCAACGCTCGCTTCTCGCGCGTTCAAGGGGAATGACACTTGCGTGAACGGGCGCACTTGCCGGTCCTGGCCAGACGTGCCAGGACCCCCCGAGAACCGATAAGGAGGACCAGCGATGGCCGAGATCAAAGACCCGGAAAACACGTTGATCATGGAAACGACCAAGGGCACGGTCGTTATCGGGCTGCGGCCCGACCTCGCGCCAAAGCACGTGGAGCGCCTAAAGCTCTTGTCGCGCGAAAAGTTCTACGACGGCATCGTCTTCCACCGTGTCATTGACGGCTTCATGGCACAGGTCGGCTGTCCCTATGGCCAGGGCACCGGCGGCTCAAGCCACCCCAATCTTTCTGCCGAGTTCAACAATGCCAAGCATACGCGCGGCGTCTGCTCGATGGCGCGCTCGCAGAACCCGAACTCGGCCAATAGCCAGTTCTTCATTTGCTTCGGCGATGCGACCTTCCTCGACCGCCAGTACACAGTCTGGGGTGAGGTGATCTCAGGCATGGAGAACATCGATGCGATCACCCGTGGTGAGCCACCCCGGAACCCAGACAAGATCGTCACGATGCGCGTGGCAGCGGATGGTGCAGCCTAACGAAATGACCGGCACCACGACAGGCCCCACGAGATGACAGGCCCCACGAGATGACAAACACGGCCGCGCGGGTCCTGATCGCTGGGAGCGGTCTTGCTGGCGCGGCCGGTGTCGCACTTTTTGCGTCTGCGGCACACGGCGATTCGAGCGATGCAGCGGCGCTTTCCCATGCAGCCGTCATGCTGCTCGTCCACGGCGCCGCAGGGCTCGCCGTCGCGGCGCTCGGGTCATCGAACGCCTCTTCATCGAGAGGTGAAGACCTGTTGAACGTCGTCGGTCTTTTGCTCGTTGGCGGTGCGTTGCTGTTCGGCCTTGCCGTTGCGCTGCCGCGCCTCTACGGGGCCTCGCTGTTCCCCATGGCAGCGCCGATCGGCGGCCTGCTCACCATTCTGGGCTGGGTGATGATCGCGCTCGTGGCGCCCTGGGGCCGGTCCAAGCGCGATGGGCGCCCTTAAGCCTCGCCCAAGCAGTCGCGCACGAGAGTGAAAACCGGACGATGAGCTGAGGTTATGCGCACCGATGATTTCGATTTCGAGCTGCCGGATGACCTCATCGCCCTGGAGCCTGTTAGCCCTCGCGATGATGCGCGCTTGCTTGTCGTCCGTCCGGGGGCCGCAACGCCTCTGGCGGACCGATCCGTTGGCGATCTCCCCCTGCTCCTGAACAAGGGTGACGTTCTCGTATTCAACGACACACGCGTGATCCCGGCCGCGCTGGACGGCGTCCGCCGCCGCGCTTCGGGCGCTCACGCCCGCGTCCAAGTGAACCTTGTAAGAAGGCTCGCGCCGGAACGCTGGCAGGCCTTCGCACGGCCGGCCAAGCGCCTCGAAATCGGCGATCGGATCAGGTTCGCAGAGGCGCCGAACGCATCGTGCCTGGTCGGCAGTCTTGACGCGACGGTCGCAGCCAAAACCGACGGCGGACTGATCGAACTCGCATTCGATCTCACCGGTGATGTCCTCGACGCCAGCATCTCAAACGTCGGCATGATGCCGTTGCCGCCCTACATCGCAGCGCGTCGGCCAGCAACGGACGCCGACCGGACAGCTTATCAGACGATGTTTGCGGCCAAGGATGGTGCCGTCGCAGCGCCCACAGCAGCGCTGCATTTCACGCCGCGACTCGTTGCGCGTTGCGTCGACGCAGGAATAGAAGCCGAAACGCTGACCCTTCACGTCGGGGCTGGCACGTTTCTGCCCGTCAAGGCAAACGAGACGTCGGAACACGTCATGCATGCCGAGTGGGGCGAGTTGACGCCAGAGACTGCAACGCGCCTGAATGCCGCTCGCGAACGGGGCGGGCGCATCGTTGCGGTGGGGACGACGGTGTTGCGCCTTCTGGAGACCGCAGCGCGCGAAGATGGCTCGCTCGCGCCCTTCTCAGGCGAGACCGCGATTTTCATAACTCCAGGCTATCGCTTCAAAGCCGTCGATGTTCTCATGACGAACTTTCACCTGCCGCGCTCGACACTCTTCATGTTGGTGGCAGCGTTCAGCGGACTTGACGTCATGCGCGCGGCCTACGCGCACGCCATGGACCAGCGCTACCGGTTCTACTCGTACGGCGATGCTTCGCTGCTGTTCCTGGGCCCGGTATATGGGCCAACCCCATGAGCGCGTTCGGGTTCGAGATCACGGCACGCTCGGCGAACGCGCGAACGGGCGAGATCACGACGGGGCGCGGGGCCATCCGAACGCCTGCGTTCATGCCCGTTGGAACGGCGGCGACGGTCAAAGCCCTCTATCCGCAGCAGGTTCGCGAGGCAGGCGCCGACGTGCTCCTCGCCAACACCTATCACCTGATGTTGCGGCCGGGCGCTGAACGCGTGCACCGGCTCGGTGGCCTGCATGACTTCATGCGATGGGACGGCCCGATCCTGACCGACTCGGGCGGGTTTCAAGTCATGTCGTTATCGGGCCTTCGCGACCTCACCGAGCACGGCGTCTTATTCAAGAGCCACATCGACGGCGCGCGCTATGACCTGACACCAGAACGCTCGATCGAAATTCAATGCCTGCTCGGCGCAGACATCCAGATGCAGCTCGACGAGTGCATTGAGCTGCCTGCGTCCTTCGATCGGGCCGAGGCTGCCATGGAGCTGTCGCTTCGCTGGGCCGAGCGCTGTCTTAGGGAACTCGACAGGCAGCGATCACTCGGGCGCGCGGGCCAGGGCCAGGTCCTGTTCGGTATCGTCCAAGGCGGCACGGAGCCAAAGCTCAGACGGCGCTCGGCCGAGGCGCTGGCGGCGCTTGACCTGCCAGGATACGCCATCGGTGGGCTCGCGGTTGGCGAAGGCCACGATCTGATGGTTGCGACACTCGACGAAACCCTACCCTTCATGCCCGAGTTGAAGCCGCGCTATCTCATGGGCGTCGGCACGCCGAAGGACCTGATCGCAGCCGTCGGACGAGGCGTTGACATGTTCGATTGCGTGATGCCGACGCGCTCGGGCCGGCACGGGCAGGTGTTCACTTGGGCTGGACGCATGAACCTCAAGAACGCGAGGTTTGCCGAAGACCCGCGCCCGATCGACGCTGCGAGTTCTTGTCCGGCCGCGCGGGACTATTCGCGCGCCTATCTACATCACCTGATCCGCTCGAACGAGTATCTCGGCGCGATGCTGCTGTCATGGGTGAACACCTGGTTTTATCAGGACCTCATGGCGGCCGCGCGGAAAGCAATCGCTGAAGGGCGTTTCGCCGACTTTGCAGCCGAGCATCAAGAACGGCTGGTGACGATGGCTGAGGCGGATTAAGTGCAGAATTCGTCGACAGCTGACGCCCTTTCCCGCGCGGTGCCCAGGTTTTCTCGGATCACGGCGTCTGCAAGAGGTTCGCAACGGGTGGCCGAGGGAGGCCACCCGTTGCGGCCACCGAGACGCGAGGGACCTTACTCGGCGGGGGTTCGGGCGTTGGGTGCACAGGGCGCGTGGCGTCAGTCGATATCCCAGCGCAGGCCGACACGAAGTTCATGGTCGAGCCGGTCCTCGATCTTGACCGTTGACGACCCGCCGAGCACCGACGGCAACGTGATACCTGCCGTCCCGCTCGTGTAGAGTGCCCGGTAGCCGAGATCGAGGGTCAGGTTGTCGTGCATCTGGATCCCAACGCCCGCCATCAGAGCCAGCGCGTAACCCCATGTGGTCTCGAGTTTGCTGTTGCTGACGAACCGGGTCGGATCGTGCGTGGCAGCGCAGGCCGCGGCCACGGTTTGGTCCGGAATGAGTGGGTCAGCAAAATCGATCGTTTGATCGAGGCACGTCGCGCCACCCTGCAGGTTTCGGTCGAAGGTGTAGAGAACCGCACCGGCGCCTGCGCCAAGATAGGGCCTGAACCTTCCGAAGCGCTCGAAATCATAAAACACATTGGCAAGGCCGGTCTGAAACTGATATCGGCCCGAGTCGCTGTCGTCCGGGTTATCGTACATGCTAATCCGCGACGTCACACGATCGCCATCTGCGGTCACGTGGCGGTGGGTGACTTCACGCGGGCCACTGTCATTGACGACATTTTTCTCAGGCCGGAAATCCAGCGACAAGCTACCGCGAAGGCCACCACCGAAATACCGCCCGACTGAGATGCCAGCGTTCCAGAGGTTACTCGTCTCCGACATTGACCGTGCAACGACACTATCGCCGCCCGTCGCAATCGTGCCCGAGCTCGAAAATGCAAAGCCTGTGTGCAGCTCGACATAATAATCGGCTTTGTATTCGGGAATGGGCGCTGGTGCTGGAACGTGCGCGACGCGTTCGGAATAGCTGCCCCGCATGGTCACGGATCGGGGGTCGCCTGCTTCGGCAACGCCGGCAGTTGCGCACAGCAGCGCCGCACACAGCACAAGGCGGACGGGCTCGGTGGTCATCTCTCTCGGTCCCTGATACGGGGCGAGGGACGAGCAACAAGCTCCCCGCCGGTAGAAAACTTTGTTTTGCGAGCCCAGCGCGAGGCCGAGCGAAGCACGTCCAGCCTCGGCCACTTGACGCGACCACGACGCACACCGTTGGCGAGCACCACACAGGGAGGACCCCGAACGATCCGCCCTGCGGCCCGATGCCGTGGCGACCACCGCGCCGCGCTTCTCGTCTCAGAGCGGCAGCACGACCGAGCCCGGCCGCACCACCGCCATTCCGGCCCCTGTCGGCTCAGCGCAGATCAACGCGCATGCCGACACGGAATTCATGAGCGTGCATCTCTTCGACCTTGACGCCCGGGGACGCTTGCGGGCCCGGCACGCCATTCACATCTTCGAAGTTGATGACGCCGGTTTTGGCTTCTCCGAGGTAAAGGAAGCGGTAGCCGGCATCGAGGTGCACGCGGCTCATGACCTGCATCCCGACGCCCGCCATGAGGGCGCCAGCAACGCTCCAAGTCTCACCCTCTTCCATCACGCCGGTCGTGCAGTTGCAGCTCTCGACGATGCTGCGCGACGTCGAGTGACGAACCGCGCCGAGGCCAACCCCGACGTAGGGGGTGAACCGCCCGCGCATGTCGAAATCGTAGTAGAGGTTCGCGAGCAACAGATCGCTCTGCAGTCCGAAATCGCGCACGCCTGGCAACGTCGCGCCAGCGTGAAGCAGCGAGCCTCTGACGTCGGTTTCAAAGCGACGCTCATAGGTGATGTCGCCGCGAACGTTGGAGGTGAAATAGAGGCCGATGCCGCCGCCGAAGGACTTCGAGTCGTCAAACCCGACATTCGTGAGCGTATCGATCCCAGCCTCTGTCAGAACCGGGGTGTCATGGCGACCATAAGAAAAGTCGATGCGACCATAAAGGCGTGGTGCGGTTGCGACCGGCTCTGCGTAAACCACGTCTTTCGAGGAGTAAGAGCCGCGAAGGCCCGTGTTGAGGTCTGCGGCAGACGCAATTGAGCTGCTGATAGAAAACACCGCGGCGGTCGCGGCAACAACGGTTGGGATGCGCATACGAAAGCCCCTTCTCGACAACGCGGGCCGCGATGGCGGCGTGTTACCCGTCTCGAGAAGGAGAGTGCCTGAGAACGCTTAAGGAGCAGTTACCGGTCGTCACGAAGTGACACGGCGGCGCGTGCCCGGCCCGGTCAAACCGCTGTCTTGTTCGCCGCTGTGCGCACGGTCTCGGCAATATGCGCGACGATCTCGCGGACCAGCTTTTCGTCCTCACCCTCGGCCATAACGCGGATCACGGGCTCTGTGCCAGACGGCCGGATCACGAGACGTCCGGCATTTCCGAGCCGGCGACGCGCGTCGTCGATCGAGCGGACGACAATGGGCTCGTCGAGGGGCTTGCCGCCATCGTAGCGAACATTGACGAGCAACTGCGGCAACGGATCGAAACGGCGACAGACTTCGCTGACCGGCCGGCGCGTCGCGACCACGACGGCGAGGATCTGCAAGGCCGATACGAGCCCGTCGCCGGTCGTTGCATAGTCCGACAGGACGATATGGCCCGACTGCTCGCCACCTACGTTGTAGCCGTGCTTGCGCATATGCTCGACGACATACCTGTCGCCCACCGCAGTGCGCACGAGACTGAGACCCAGGCCCTGAAGGTAGCGCTCGAACCCGAGGTTCGACATAACCGTTGCGACGACGCCGCCAGCCGCAAGGCGCCCGCGCCGGTGCCAGCTTTCGCCGATCACGGCCATGAGCTGATCACCATCGACAATGTCACCGCGCTCATCGACCACCACGAGACGGTCGGCATCGCCGTCGAGCGCGATTCCGATATCGGCCCGGGTTTCCTTGACCTTGGCAACGAGGGCGGCTGGATGGGTCGAGCCGCACTCCTCGTTGATATTGCGACCGTTCGGTTCGTCACCGATCGTGATCACCTCTGCGCCCAGTTCCCACAGCGCTTGCGGCGCGACTTTGTAAGCTGCGCCATTTGCGCAGTCGACGACGATGCGCAGGCCATCAAGGCTCAGGTTGCGCGGCAGCGTGCGCTTTGCGAACTCGATGTAGCGTTCCTGAGCACTGTCGACGCGACGGGCTCGACCGATATCTGTCGCTGCGACCAGCAGGCCAGCGGTGTCGGTATCGATGAGAGCCTCAATGCGCAACTCATCCTCGTCGGAGAGCTTGTAGCCGTCTGCGTCGAAGAACTTGATCCCGTTGTCGTCGAACGCGTTGTGCGACGCAGAAATCATGACACCCATGTCGGCGCGCATGGAGCGCGTCAGCATGGCTACGGCCGGAGTCGGCATAGGACCAAGCAGGAACACCTGGCAGCCGACGGCGGTAAAGCCTGACATCAGCGCGGCTTCGAGCATGTAGCCGGAAAGCCGTGTATCCTTGCCGATCACGACCCGCTTCGGTGCATCGCCCGCGCCAGTTCGCAGGCTGCCAGCGGCCATCCCAACGCGTAGGGCCATCTCGGAGGTCATGGGCGGAGTGTTCGCGCGCCCTCTGATCCCGTCCGTCCCGAAGTACTTTCTCGCCATCGGTTCACCTTTTCTGGACAGCGATCGGGTCTCAGTAACATCCGATCGCACGACCGCCCCAGCGTCGCCGTTCTCAGCGCTAACCATGCCATACCCGTGCCAATCGGCTTTACACACGATCGCGGCGAAGGCATTGCCAACCAAGCACCCGCGCTGTGGCCCGCATGCATCTCGTCCAGACGCGCATTTCGTAGCGCTTGGCATCGAGGCCAGCGAGGCCCACGTGGGACGTATCAGTTCGGTGCAGAGTCGGCTATCGCACATGCTGGCGGGGGCACATCGATTTGCCACCACCGGCGGTCCGAATGGACTGTCTCGCCGAATGAATGGCTGAGTGTGGCGTCACGAACGCTTGGTCCCCAGCTTCAAAAGTCTCGTCGGCCAAGCGTGAGTGACAAAAGCAACACGAGACTCATGAAGTTGTTAGTGTTCCCTCTGTCTCCCACACTTGGTCAATCGGGTGCTGAAAAGGAAACCAAGTGTCGGAGACGGGCCACTAGGAGCCTCGCGCAGGCTCCGCTTCGAGCGCCACCCATGACCCAGGGCTGATCCCCATGTTTCTTGCAGTCGCGAACCGGAAAGGCGGCGTTGGCAAATCGACCGTCAGCGTCATGCTCGCCTACGCCTTCGCCGTCTGGTCGAACAAGCGCGTCCTCGTTATGGACCTGGACCCGCAGTCGAACTCGTCACTGATCCTGCTCGGCGGCACGGGCTGGCTCGAGACGAAGATGGCCTCGCGAAACGTCGCCGCCTACATCGAGGATCGGCTCTACTCGATCCAGCAATCGAAGATCAAAGATTACGTGACGTCGAACGTCGGCGAGGTCGAACGCGCGGACGGATCGCGGCCGAAGCTCAGCCTGATTGCAGGTTCGCTCGACTTCGAGGACATGCAGGATGAACTGATCACGCACTATTCGCGCGGGTCGACCCCGTTCAAGCAAGCCAAACTGCGGTGCGCCGACCACTTTCGCGCGGCCCTGAGCTTCGCGCGGCCGATTGCCGACATCATCGTCATGGACTGTGCGCCAGGCTTGAGCCACGCGACGGCGGCGGCACTTAAACTCGCAGACAAGGTGATCGTGCCGTTCCGCCCCGACGCGGTTTCGGAGTTCGCCGTCGATCGGATCGCGCAGATCATCGAGGGGCGTTCGGACGAGGACGTCAAAGCCATGCCGATGATGGATCGGCGCTACATGTGCCTCGCCAACTACGTTCGCCCAGGTGGCCGGGATTCGATCTATGTGGACACGATTGCGGCGAATCACCCGATGCTCGCATCGCGGCTACCGTTGATGTCAGAGATCGCCGACTCGTTCGACTATCTCGGCGAACCGCAGACGATCGAAGAGAAGTA
Organism: Hyphomicrobiaceae bacterium; assembly: GCA_050330095.1. Lineage (GTDB taxonomy): Bacteria > Pseudomonadota > Alphaproteobacteria > Rhizobiales > Hyphomicrobiaceae > JBCBWG01. The sequence continues at coordinate 28,173 of JBHJOC010000054.1, read as the reverse complement.
CGGAGCAGCGATCACGCCGCTGAGGGCGCTGCATGCGGAACTGTCGATGCTCCTCTCCGTTTGATACAAGACCTCGACGTCGGGAGACGCCAGTGATTCCGAGGCGACCCAAGCGCATGACGGAACAGAGAACCAGCAGGCGGCCGGCGCGCCTCGTGCGTGGGCGAGCTCTGCGAGACGTGCTCGAGGCTGTGCTTTGTGCTGGCAGCGCCCTGCCCGCCGACAGGGTTCGCATGATGTGCGATCGGCTCATGTCATCGATTCTCGCAGCCGAGATCTCGCGGCGACCGATGCCGATGAAATCGGCGTTCGCGGTTCGGCGGCCAGCGCCAGAGGCTTCCCGACGGCCGGACGCGGCTGCGGCGAGCGGCGCGCGTGATGGTGTCTCCGGGCAAGCATCGTCATCTGCGATGACCACGTACGAGCAGGGTTCCGCGGGTCCAGAGGCTGCGGCAGCCGCAGCGCGTGTCGCGGGTTCGTTCGATCCCTATGCGTTTGGCCTCGTGCCGACCTTTCAAAAACAAGGACGCGACGCCGTGTCTGATCGGCTGGCTGAAATCACCGATGTCGGCCATCTGAAGGCAATGGCGCGGGCGCAGCAGATCGCCCTTCCAGCTTCGGTTCGGCGTGGATCACCGACACCTGATGAGGTGCGGCTCGCCATCCTGGACGCTGTTGAAAAGCGCATTGCCGACCGTCGAGCGGCAGCAAGCTGACTCGCAACGATTGACACCGCCCAAGTCGAGCGCCGGACGCAACTGCGCGCTTAGCCCATGACCAGCCGCGGCAGCCACAGCGCAATGTCCGGGACCGCGATCAGAAGCAGAATCATCAGAAACATGGCGCCGACAAAGGGGATGGCGCCGAAGATCACGTCAGTAATCTGCCCGCGCGTTCGCACACCCTGCACAACATAGAGGTTGAGCCCGATCGGCGGCGTGATGAGTGCGGCTTCGATCAGGATCGTCAGGACGATCCCCCACCAGATCGGGTCATACCCGAGACTGACGATCACGGGCACGACGAACGGCGTCGTCAGGATCATCATGGAGATCGTCTCCATGAAGCAGCCGAGGATCAGGTAGAATACGACGATCAGCAGCAAAGTTCCGACGACGCCCAGGCCGAGCGACTTCAGAGCTTCAGCAATGCCGTCGGTGATGCCGATGGCGCCGAGTACGAAGTTGAGGAACTGAGCGGCCAAAATGATCAGCATGATCATGCCGGTCGTGCGCATCGTGCCTTCGAGGACGGCCCGCATCAGCGAGAAGCTCAACTGCCCGTAAGCGGCAACGAGCACCAATGCAGCGACGACGCCGAGCGAGGCCGCCTCGGTGGGTGTTGCCCAGCCAGCGTAGATCGAACCGACAACGACGAAGAAGATGAATAGCGGTGGCAACAGATCAGGGAGAACCGCGATCCGCCGTTGCCATGTCGTCTCGATGCGGCTGCCGCCCTTCTTTGGATCGACGAGGCAGTAGATGAGGACGATGAGCACAAACAGCCCGGCGAGCATAAAGCCCGGGATGAAGCCCGCCAGATACAGGCGCGGCACACTTGTGTTGGTCAGCAAGCCATAGAGGATGAAGTTGATCGAGGGCGGAATGAGGATGCCAAGGGTGCCACCGGCAGCGAGCGTGCCGAGGAACAGGCGTTCGTCATAACCGCGCCGTTCGATCTCTGGGATAGCAACCGTCCCGACAGTCGCCGCCGTCGCGACGCTCGATCCGGATGTGGCGGCAAATACGGTGCAGGTCCCAATGTTGGCGTGCATGAGCCCGCCTGGAAGCCAGGACAGCCATTGCGCAATTGCTGCGTAGACCCTGGTCGCGATCCCGGAGCGCAGCAGAATTTCTCCGAGCATCACGAACAGCGGGATCGCGATGAGGATATATTCCGCGCTCGCCCCCCACACGACCTCGCCCATCGCAAGGTGCAGCGGCATGAAGCTGAAGAAGTTGCTGAGCGCCAGCCCTAGCACGCCCATCACAGCCGCAACGGGCACACTGATCGCAAGCATCACAATCAGGAGTGACAACGCGGTGCCAAGCATATCAGGCGCCTCCCGAAGCGCGTGGGCCGCGTGGTGTGTCTTGCGAGCCGCGATGAGTTGCGGCGCTGCCGTCGCCGCCGGAAGTCGAAAGACCGAGGCCGGCGATTTCGGCCGAAACTTCTTCCTCGGCTGAAGCGGCACCCGAGACGCGCGCCGCGCCTGCGAGGTTTCCACTCAGAAGATGTCCGATTGTAACCAGAAATGACAGGACCAAGGAGAGTGCGAACAGGCTGAGCCCCATGGCCCATGGCAGCTGTGCCCAGGCGAGCGGTACCCGCAGCGTGGTGTTCGAGCGGATGTTTCCATCATAGCTCATCAACGCCAGCGACCACGCCCGTTCGATCAGATAGGCAACGAACACCATGAACAGCGCGAGTGCTATGAGATCGAGCACCGCCCGCGAACGCGGACCGAACACGGCATAGAGCACGTCGATCCTGACATTGGCGCGTGAGGTGACGACATAGGCGAGCGACCAACTTGTACCGACTGCAAAAAGATAAGCGGCCACCTCGTCAGAACCGGTGACATTCCATTCAGGACCGAGCACGGGGCTGACGATTTTCCGCAAGATGATCTCGTACGTGACGACGAAGGCCGCCACGAGCAACATGGCGCCGCCGACGAACGCAGCTGCTCTCGTGAAGGCGCAAAAGCCGCGCCAGAAGGAGTCAATCATCGCTGGCTCGCCCGTTGGTCAGGCCCGGTTTGAGGCGCTCGATGGGGCCGGGTCGCATTCTTGAGGTGGCATGTTTGGGGTTGCGTATTTGGGATGAGGCCCGTGCGCAGGGGAAGCGCCTTTGCACAACGTCTGCGCGAGCCAACGCGGGGATTCTGGCTCTAGTGTTGCGTCACTCACGCCTGGTCCCCACCTTTTGCAGTCTCGCCTGCCAGGCGTGAGTGACAAAAGCAACACGAGAAGCACGACGTTGCTCGTGTTCCCTGTGTCTCCGTCACGTGGTCAATCGGGTGCTGCAAAGGAAACCAAGTGTCGGAGACGGAACACTAGTCCCGCCGATCAGACGTCCCTGGACCGTCCGCAACACGCGCCCTCCAGGGACATCTGATCGACAAGCGGTACGAGATCCAAGATGTTGCTCGTACCCTTTGCTTTCCGTCGTTCGTTCAGACACCTGACAAGGGTGACGGACGAACTACGGAAACCGGGAACTCGTTATTGATATTGCCCGTGGCCCATCTGTCGCGCCAACATCGATCGGGCGTCGCGGCCATGTCGCGAGTTTGGCGCGACGAACCACGGGCCTGCATCGGCGGCGCTCGAGCAAACTGCCGCCGACATCGGCTCAATGATGCTCAGCGAGCCTCAGCCTTCAGGCCGTACTTGGAACCAACAAGTTCGTTCCAACGCCCGACGCACTCTGGCGTGCAACGCTTTGCCCAGTTCGCGAGAACCACATCGTTCAACGCTTCTTCGCGCTTCTTCAGATCCTCGTCCGAAGGCATCACCAGTTTTACTTTTGCAGCTTCGCCCGCCGAGCACGTGCCGCCGGTGTTGCAGGCGATACCCTCGTCAGATTCCGCCGAAATCCGTTCCCAAGACCGGTTTTCGAGATCCTTGAATTGTGCGGTCAGGAAATCACGCGTCGTCGGCGACAGACCGTTCCAGGTGTTGAGGTTCACCGCCCAGAAACCGAGCGTGTAGCCGACCGGCAAGCGCAGCAGCGATTTGACGACCTCGTGCCACTTCGCCTTGTAGCCCGGCATCGAGCCCGTGATGCCGCAATCGACCACGCCCTTCTGCAGGCCTGGCAAGACCTCGGCAAACGGAATTGTCACCGGTGACCCGCCAACGGCAGTCACGAAGTCGCCCTGGGACGTGCCCTGGACGCGCACCTTCTTGCCGCGCAGATCCGCAAGACCCGAGATCTCGGAGTTGCAATAAAAGACCTGCTCCGGGAACGGGAATGTCGCAAGGATCATCGCGTTGTGGCGTTCCTGCATGACTTTCTGCATCTCAGGCAGCCAAGCATCGGCGATGGCACGCGACATCTCCATCGAGCGCGAAACGCCCGCGATGTCCACCGCCTCGATCACAGCTCCGCCTTCATCGACATAGATCGGCAGGGCGGCAGCGAAGTCGAACACGCCCTGCTTGAGGAGACGCAGGATTTCGGTGCCCTTGAGGTTGACCTCGGTTTGGGCCTTGGCGTTGGCCGTGATCGCGCCGCCGGAAGCCTGTGGCAGCACCTCTTTCCAGAACGGCCCCTCGAGCTCCTGCCAGTTCGTCAGAAAGCCCCAGGTTCCAACAACATTGAATTGCTTCTTGTCGAGGTCCTGCGCCGCTGCCGTCGCCATGCTCGCGGCAATGGCGATTGCGGCGAGACCGGCCGTGTACGTGGTGCGTTTCATAGTGTCTCCCTTGAGCTCAAAGTTTTGGCGTAATCTTGCAAGCGTCCGAAGAACGTCGTTGCCCCTCTCAGCTCGGCGCTCGGCACAACCTGCCGGCCCGTGTCAGGCAACGCTCTCACCGCCGACGGCTTGCCGGGCGATGATGAACCACGATCCATCAGAGCGCGGCAAGGTGCTGGTTCAAACGATCCGTGACGAGCATCGAACCTGGCTTGTGTGTGATGCAGATCGGCGGTCGAGCATCGAGCACGACAGACTGGGGTGTCACCCCACAGGCCCAGAAAACCGGAATCAATCCGTCGTCGACCACCGGTGGCGGATCGCCGTAGTCGGGCGTCATGATGTCGGCGATCCCGATCGCTTCCGGCAAACCGATATGCACCGGCGCACCATGGACCGCCGGGAAGCGCGAAGTGATCTGGATTGCTCGGATCGCATGCGCCGGCGTCATCATGCGCATCGAGACGACCATGCGGCCGGAGAATGCACCGGCAGGCTCGCACGCGATGTTCGTCCGATACATCGGGACGATTGTGTCATGCGTGATGTGGTGCAGCGAGATGCCCTCCGCGATCAGCGGCGCCTCGAACGAGAACGAGCACCCGAGCACAAAGCCGACGAAATCCTCCCTCCAGCGATCGGTGATATCGGTTGGTTCGTCGACGCACACGCCGTTCTCGAACACACGATAGCGTGGCAAGTCCGTTCTGAGGTCGATGTCCCCCAGATCCGCCAGATGCGGGTCGCCGACCGCTGTCATTCCAACGAGCGGGCAGGGCTTCGGGTTCTTTTGGCAGAACGCGGCGAAATCAATCGCAAGGTCCTTGGGCAGGATGCACAGGTTGCCCTGGACGTAGCCCGGAGCCAGACCGGCTGTGTGCCCTGTAATTACGCCGGAGCGGCACGCCGAGCGCACCTCAGCGGGATCAGCACCGAAGGGTCTCGGGCCGCCCTCGATCATGGCAGTTGCAGGCAGATCGTCACGCATGGCCAATTCCGCTCGCATCATGGATGGCGCCACCATCGGCGATGATGCAGCGGCCTGCAAGCCGTTTCCAGCATCATCGTCGAGCAACTCCATGATGTTGCGATGCAAAAATGAGCAGGGTGCCGCCGCCTGATGGTCCCGACATTGCCGCACAATGACCGCGCTGACGCCGTGACGCGGACCCGAGCCGTGCTCCACATCGCACGTGCGGCAAGGTCCGCCGGACGAGGGCCCGGCAGAGCGTTGGTCGAGCAGCACATGACTCACTCACTCCCGCAGTGTCACCGCTACCACCGTCCGGCGAGCTGCAAAAAAGCGCGCAGCGTCAGGGCTCCGGCATGGATTCTCGGCTTCATCGCTGGCGTCGTGGCGCTCGTTGGCTCCGTGGCTTCCGCGGCTGGTTGCACGAGTGCCGCCATTGGCGAGCTCCGGCGCCTTTCCCCTAGCGGCTACGAGATCTACGCGCGTTACAATAACCCGCAGAAATTCCGATCTTGGATGCGGTGTGACGATGTCGTGGGCGGGCTTGCGACCGCGGTCCACGAAAGCGTGCACATGCTGACGTCGCGCATCGACGCCTATCCGCTGATCGGAGGTGGACAGATCGTTCGTGTCCCTGAGAGCCCTGACTTCTACCCACCGCGGTTGATTGCGCCCCTCTTCGACCGTGGCAACATGTACGTTCAAACCTACTTGATGCCGGGTGCGGCCTCCTCGGCTGACTATTTCCGCTACCTGCTCGACGAGTTCAACGCATACACGCACGACCTCAACACCGCGGTTGCGCTCAATCCTCTCGAGCGCACGCACATCTATTCGCTGCATCGGGATGGGCTTGCAGCGCTGATGGCGTTCACAGCGGCCTATGTGGATGAAGCCCTAAAGCGTCGGCCGCGCACGTGGACCGCGCTCAACGAACCCCGCGCGCGGGCGACGGTCGTAACTTTGTGGAACGAGGCGGAGCGGGTCATGGCGGCGTCCTGCCGGTTTCCGCGCATGGCACAGACAGCAGGCCGGCACCTCTCCACGTTCTGCGCGGCGCCTGACGACCATGGCATGGCAATCCTCACAGGACGCCCTTTCGCGTGCGATGCAGCGTGTCTCGATGTCCCAACGACGCCTGACGGTTCTTATGCGCTCGGGGTTCGGACGACGACCATCGAGAGTGGGCGGCCACGCGACCTCATCAGTCCACGAGACCCTCGATCTGAAGCCAACGCACCGACGGGAGAATTTCCCTGGCCTGGGACATTTCGATGATGAGACGGGGCTGCGTGGCGTAGCGTGCGATAGCGTCGAAAACGGCTGGCCACGGAATGTCGCCGTGACCGATCCGCCAGTGACGATCGGCATACCCATCGCCGTCCTGCAAATGCACGTGCGCGAGGTCTGCTCCGGCGGCTGAGACATAAAGATCAACGGGAGGGGCTCCGGTCGCGCGGTGAGCGTAATGCGCGTGGCCCGTGTCGAGTGAAACCTTCACGGCTTGCGATCCAAAGCTGCGGGCGAGCGCGACGCGGGCCCCGGGATCCTTGTCTTCGATGTTCTCGATTACGATCACGACCCCTTCCCCTTCTGCGAGGCGCACGGCGTCGCGCATGACGTCATGGACGCGTCCAACCTTCGCCTCGCGACTCGCGGGCCGTGTTGGAGCGTTGTACCAATCCCAGGTCGTGAACGGTGAATGGATGACCAGGTGCGCCTGCCGGTCTCGGCCGGACAACGCGGCGGCCGCGCGCACGCCGTCGACAATCCTTCGGCTTGCAATCTGACGGACGTCTGGGTCAGCGGTGTCGAGCGCGAAGCCGTAGAAGGGACCGTGAACACCCACCCTACCCCGGTGGCCGTCGAGCAGTCGGCGCGCGCGGGCAACCACCGGGTTCCAGTCGCCGGATATAACCTCTGGCAGCAGGAAATCCTGCACCTCGACATCGCGGCTTTCCGCCACCAGAAACGCCCGCAATTCGTCGTCCTGGTCGAGATCTTCGACCATCACCGCGGCGCCAACTCGCGGCCTCGCATTCGATCGCTGCATGATTGCCCCCGTTGCCCCTGCGCCCCGTTTAAGTGCGCGAAGCCCTGTTCCTCGAAGTGCTCTTCCTCGAAGTGCTGGCGCCGGCTCGCTGATCGAGGTTTGGTAAGCTCGTGCCGCCGATCAGAGGTCCCTGCACCATCTGCGACACGCGCCTGCCAGGGATGTCTGATCGAAAAGCGGTACGAGAGTCATCATGTTACCGGTGCCCTATGCTTTCCGTAGTTCGTTTCGGCGCTTGACAAAGGCGACAGAGGAACTGCGGAAAGCGGGTCCTAGCCGTCTCGCATGACAAACGCGCGACGGCGGTCCTTGAGCGAAGACCAACTTGTCCGGCCGCAACGCGGCCCGGCGCCAAGCGCCGCCCCCGCGGAGGGCCAGGCCGAAGGCCGGTACGGCCCGTGAGCGAAGAAAGACCCTACTCGGCCCTTGAGCGAAGACAAACCCCCTTAGGGCTCGAGCGCAACGAGGCTCAGTTGTTGAACGCCAATCGCGAGGTTGAGGCCGGTTTGTGCCTCGACACTCAGGGGTTGCAGGGCAAACGACCGCGGACCGCCGCCAATCAGCGCATTCGCCCCGAGGCCGAGCCCGACACTCGCTTCGGCGCCGACGCCGACGAATTCGCCTTCAAGCGCACCGTCGGTGATGTTGGCTTCGGCGAGGTCGGCCGGTGCAAATACGGCCCAGATCACGACGGACGGACCGGTTACCCCGATGTCGAGGCCGAACCGCGTGACGACGGCGCGATAGCGGCCGAGTGATCTGCCTGAGATCCCGTTGAGCTCGCACATGAACTCGCGTCGCGATCCGAGGATGGCGCCCCAGCCTCCCTCGCCCTGGCATGTCAGCAAACCGGCTTCGATCCGTGCTTGAGCCTGGACGTCGCTTGATGCTGCAGCGAGTGCGACGAGGCATCCCGCCAACAGACCGACCGCAAGCCCAACCGCAGATCGAACAGTTGCGATGGGTTTGCGTGCGGCCCTGACCTTCGCACTTCCGTGAACGTCCAGCATGTCAATCACTCCAGCATCGACCCGAGCCGCCGGGTCAGCGTTTTGGCCAAGTTGCCGTCATGCGATGCGCCCCCGGTCGAGACGATGAACGATGCCCTCGGTTTCGGGCTTCCATGCTGGGTAGCGGGCAAGGACCAGCGGGTCATGACCTGGCACTACATTGGTCTTGCCACCGGCAAGCGCTTCGAGCCTGTCGTAACTCCGCAACATCTGCTCCATCGAGTGCAGGATCGGGAAGGGCTTTCGACGCTCAAAGTTCTCGTAGAAGTGGGTGGCGTCGACCGCGAGCACCAGTGGACCTGCTTCGGTCATCACGCGCACGGCCTGCATGCCCTTCGAGTGCCCTGGGACGTGGTGCACCGTGACACCCGGTGCAACCTCGCCGTCGCCGTCATGGAACTGAACGCGACCCGAGAACACGTTCTTCACCATCTGGCACACGTGGTCGACCGTGAACGGCATCTTGAGGGCATCGTCACACATGCACCGGCCCGTCGCGTAGGCCATTTCGGCATCCTGGATATGAAAGCGCGCGGCCCCGAAGTCGCCGAGGGTTCCTGCGTGGTCGTAATGCAAATGCGAGACAATCAGCGTCTCGACCGTCGCGGCGTCAATGCCAATGTTTGCGAGAACCTCACGCGGCAGCGATGTGATCTTGCGCCCGCGCGACTTGGCTTCCTCGTGGTCGAAACCGCAATCAACGACGATGGTTCGATGCGCGTTGCGGATCACCCAGATAAAGTAGTCGATCGGCATGGGGGCAAGGTGGTCGTCATCCATAATGAAATTATGATGCCGGAACCGCTGCTTCATCTCTCCATATTTCAGTGCCAGAACTTCATAGGTTTCGGTCATCGGTCGTCTCCTTGGGACGTTCTTTTTGTCGTCGGTCTCACCATCGTCGGCCAGCACGAGCGCCATGTGGCTTGGGGGCGACTTTGCGCGAGCACACGCGCGACTGTCGAGGTCATTGAGCGCGTTGAACCCATGCGGAGATGTGCGTCGCGGGTGCGAGTTTCCTTGCGCACGCGACGAATGTGACGAGATATGGTGGCGGGTGTGCAGGCCAAAGCAATGCACCACGGATCGAGGGCGATCGGCCTCAAAGACGCGCGGGTTCGACCATGAACAACGGCTGGTTTCTTCAGGATCTGATGACGGCAATCGCCGACCAGGGCCGCTCACTGCTGCCGTCGAGTCTGTTCGGCGAGGACGAAGAGGAAGGCTTGCAGAAGCTTGTCGATCTCTTGATGTCGGGGCGCGGCGAAGCCTCGGGCGTTGCGATCGCACGACAGCTTCTCAACCACTATCACGTGCTCGAGGACGATTCGCAGCGGCTTGCATTCTTTCGCTACGTCGGCGCGATCTTCGAACCCGAGTCCGACGTCATCATTGCTGCAGCCCGCGCCTACGAAGCCGAGCCGAGTGAGCGGACCTACGCCGCGCTGCAGGCCGCCGTCGAAAGCCGTCGTCAGGAGTTCTTCCGCCGGTTGAACCTCGCGCCAGGTGGCACGGCGGAGATCGTGCGCATGCGCGCCGACATGTTGCGCTTCCTCAAGAAGCACCCCGAACTGAGCGTTGTCGATCGCGACATGGTCCACCTGCTGCAATCGTGGTTCAATCGCGGGTTCCTGGTTCTCAGACCGATCGACTGGCATACGCCTGCAACAATCCTCGACAGGATTATCGCTTACGAGGCCGTTCACGAGATCCGCGGCTGGGATGATTTGAAGCGGCGGCTCGATCCCGTCGACCGGAGGTGCTTTGGGTATTTCCATCCCTCGATGGTCGACGAACCTCTGATTTTTGTCGAAGTCGCGCTCATGACCGAAATCCCGGATGCGATCGGCGACGTGATCGACGAGAACCGCAAGCGTGAAGGTCAAGCGACGCCGCAGCCGACGACGGCCGTTTTCTATTCGATCTCGAACTGCCAGGCCGGGCTTAAGGGGATTTCGTTCGGCAACTTCCTGATCAAGCACGTCGTCGAAGAACTGATTCGCGAGGTGCCGAGCCTCAAGACATTCGTGACGCTTTCCCCCGTACCGGGGTTTGCGGCTTGGCTCGACCGGCAGCTGACCAACAGTCCGGACTTCTTTACCGACGCCGAACGGGACGCTCTGGCGTTGCTCCCCAACGATGCCTGGCACCGCGATGCGAAGGCGATCGCTGCCTTGACACCTGTGTTGCAGGCGCTCGCTGCGCACTATTTCGTCACAGCACGCAACGACACGGGCAATGTGATTGATCCCGTCGCTCGGTTCCATCTCGGCAACGGAGCCCGGCTCGAGCGCATCAACATGCTGGGTGATCCCTCGCGTAAGGGTTTGCGCGAAGCCCACGGACTAATGGTCAACTACCTCTACGAGCCGCGCGAGATAGAAAAGAACCATGAGGCGTTTGCCAACGAGGGTAAGGTCGCAGCGAGCCGTACAGTGCGTTCGCTGGTCAAGCGTCCGAACCCGGGCCAGCCGAAACCACGGCCAGGGATGAAACTTCTGCCCGCGAACTGAAGTTCGCTGTGACGAATGCGCCTCGAGGGTCGTGATCGTTGAGCAGCGAACGATGCAACTGGAGTGAGCCAGCCGTGCGTTATGATGACAAGGATCGCGAGAGCCGCAACGTCGAGGATCGCCGCGGTCAGCGCGGAGGCTTCGGCTTCCCTGGTGGCATGCGCAGGCCGGGTGGCCAGGGGCGCCAGATCCGCATTCCGATGGGCGGCGGTCGGGGCGGTGGGCTGTCGCTGACGACGCTGCTCATCATCGGCGCGATCATGCTGTTTTTCGGCATCAATCCGATCGATGTGCTACGCGGCAACTTCGGCACCCCCGGCATGCCAGACGTCAGCGAGATCCCACAGCTGCCGCGCACGGAATCGAGCCGCGTGCCGGGCGGCAACAATCCGTTTCAAGCGCCAAGCCAGGTTCCAGGCCGCCCGGCGACGCCAGAAGACGAGCTTGCACGCTTCACCAAGCAGGTTTTGGCCGACACCGAGGACGTCTGGGGTCGCGTTTTCCAGCGCATGGGCAAGCGCTACGAGGAGCCGCGCTTGGTGCTGTTCACAAGCTATACGACAACGGCGTGTGGCACCGGACAGGCAGCCATGGGCCCGTTCTACTGTCCCCTCGATCGCACGATCTATATCGATCTGGCCTTTTACGACGAGTTGCATCGCCGGTTCGGCGCACCCGGCGATTTCGCCCAAGCCTACGTGATCGCGCACGAGGTTGGGCACCACATCCAGCTTCTGCTCGGCATCGCCGAACGCGTGCAACAGCTGAAGGCGCGCGTATCGACGGCGCAAGCCAACCAGCTGCAAGTGCGCATGGAATTGCAGGCCGATTGCCTCGCCGGCGTGTGGGCCAATCTCAACCATCAGATGAAGGACAGGCTCGAACCTGGCGACATCGAAGAAGGACTGCGTGCCGCAGCTGCGATCGGCGACGACACGATCCAACGCCGAACGACGGGGCGCGTCGTGCCCGACAGTTTCACGCATGGCACAGCAGAGCAGCGCGTCCGCTGGTTCACGCGCGGGTTCGAGACCGGTAACGTGCAAGCCTGCGAGACGTTCAACGCCGAGCGCCTGTGAGACGAGACGCGCATCAGTTCGTTGCCGCATCGATCGACGGCCCGGGTGGGCGACGACGGTGGCGCCAGCATGCCAGTTAGAACAAGCACCAGGCGCGGGCTCCGCCGCCCGTCGTCTGGCCAGTGGAGGAACTGAGATGAGACTGCTATCTGCCCCGGCTTCGCCCTACGGTCGCAAGGTCAAGATTACGCTGCTCATGAAGGGCCTCAAGGACCAAGTGAGGATCGAAACGGTGAGCACGCTGCCGGTTTCGAACCCCGAGCTCCAGGCCGATAACCCGCTCGCCAAAATCCCGGTTCTTATCACCGACGGTGGCGAAAGCCTCTACGACAGCAAGGTCATCTGCGAATATCTCGATGCGCAAGTTGCATCGCCCGTTCTTTTTCCTGGCGATGGACCGGAGCGCTGGCGGACGTTGACGCTCGGCGCACTCGGCGACGGCATTCTCGATGCTGCCCTGCTGCTCGTTTACGAGAAGCGGTTCAGACCGGAGGACAAGTGGGTCGATGACTGGATGGTGCGCCAGCAAAACAAGATCGATGCGGCCCTCGCCCATGTCGAGAAATCACCCCCTGCTTGGCAGGGCACACCAGACTACGGTCACATCACGCTTGCCTCAGCGCTCGGCTATCTCGACTTCCGCCACGAAGGCAAATGGCGCGCTGAACACCCAAAGCTCGTTGCCTGGCTGGACGACTTCGCCCGCCACGTCCCTGCGTTCGACGCGACAAGACCGAGCTGAGGGCCAGCCCCATGACCTTCAACACGGATGTAGCAGCCGACGCCATCCTCTCGGCACACGCGGCACGGACGACCTTCACCAACCTGCACGGTGCACTCTGTCCGCCCGACATTGCGTCGGCCTACGAGGTGCAGGATCGCGTCGTCGATCGCCTCGCCGAAAGCCGCGGCCCGGTGGTCGGTTATAAGATCGCGACGACCACGAAAGTGATGCAGGAACTCATGGGGATCGACCATCCCTGCGGCGGCCAGATCCTGGCCGCAACCGCCCACCCGACGGGTGCCAGCGTCAGGGCGGGTGACTTTGTCAATCTGCGGATTGAATGCGAGTTGGCCGTGCGGGTCGCGACGGATCTGCCCGCGACCGACGGGCCCTACACGCCCGAGACGATCGCACGATCGATCGCCGAGATCATGCCGGCATTCGAACTGATTGAGGATCGCAATGCAGACTACAAATCGACCGACGCGAGGACGCTGATCGCGGACAACGCCTGGAATGGCGGCGTCGTTCTCGGCCATCCCATGGCGCCGTTCGATCACCTCGAACTCGGAGCCCTGAAAGGTCGGGCGGCAGTCAACGGCATCGATGTTGGCAGCGGCATCAGCGATCGCCCGCTTTGGTCGCTCGCATGGGTCGCAAACCTCGTTGCAAAACGCGGGCGCCCACTGCGCGCGGGCATGATCGTCATCACCGGCAGCCTCATCCCGACCTTCTCCGTCAGTCCGGGCGACACGGTGACGTTCGAAATCGACGGCGTCGGCAGGATCGCCATGACCGCGGCCTGAGCCTCGATCAATCCTGAACGCAGCGGAATCGATCCGTTTGCGGCCGGGCTCCGACCGCGCAGCGGCGCAGCCGCCTTTCAGGTCGGCTGCCTCCGGGAGAACAAGCGACGAGGATCGAATGCGCTCCTGCGCGGAGATTGATCAGCGCAAATGTAAGCCCAGGCCGTCCCCCTCCGTGCCCCGGATCGCCGTGGCACCGGCCCGATCACAATGGGCAGTTCAATGCGCACGTACTCCCTCAACCCGACGAGCCCGCCGATACCCTCGTACCGATCGAGCAGCGGCAGCAGGACGGCGGGCGCCCGAAGGACCATAGCGACACCCCTTGCGGATCGCGTCCGAGCGGGCCCAGCCGATCGGCCGCGACGCTCTTGCCCGGTCGGCACGATCAATCCGGGGTACCCTCCGAGATCGACCAACCGACCGTCCACGACAGCTGCTCCAAGGACCCACCCGGCCGCTCGAAGCCGGGCGCGCTGCCGGGCGCCTAGGCGCACTCGTGCATCGGGCCGCAACGTGCCGTAGACGAACAACCAATTCTGCTCAGGCATCAAAACGCTGCCACAGTTGTCGCGTGCGCAACCGATAAAGAAGGCGTCAAAGGTCGGTTGCGACCGTCTGCGAGATCCGGTGAGGCTACACCATGCTCGAAGCCACCCCAATCGTCACCGAACTCGTCGTCTCGGTCATTGGCGGAGTGCTGACCGCTCTGATCATCGGCCTGTTCTCGCGCGGTGGAGCGCGTAACGCCGCGCCGGCGCCGGTTCGCGATCGACGGCCTCGACGCGACAATCCTATCCTTGCCTTCATCAGGCTGATGCTCGCGGTCGCCGGCGGCATCGCGTTCGCCCTCATCGGCGGCCGCATGCTCATTCAGGCCGGTTGGCTGCCCCAGGGATTGCCGACGCGGCTCGGGCTCCTCGTCGCTGGTATCGCCGCCATCTGGATCTTTCTCGGCATGTTCAGGCGCCGGTGATCTGGAGTGATCGGCCGGCGAGTTCCTGCAGGCTAGTGCTGCGTCACTGACACTTGGTTCCGTTTGCAGCGCCCGATTGACCATGTGTCGGAGGCACAGGAAACACGAGCAACTTCATCAGCCTAGCGTTGCTTTCGTCGCTCACGATTGCCAGGCGAAAGTACCGCCGACCAGAAGTCCCTGCACCAATCGCAGCACGCTCCCGCCATGGACCTCTGATCGGCTGTACTCGCGCAACGACATCATGACAGAAGTGATGTTCAGTGGAGCGACTGAACAGGGTCAGAGGGCTCACTCCCACTTCATCACCTGAATGATCGCTGGGCCAAGGATGACGACGAACAGCACCGGCAGGTTGAACACGATCATCGGCACGGTGAGCTTCGGCGGCAGGGCTGCTGCCTTCTTTTCGGCTTCCGACATCCGCAGATCGCGGTTCTCCTTGGCCATAATGCGCAGCGCTTGAGCGAGCGGCGTCCCGTACTGCTCGGCCTGAATGAGCGCCGTCGAGACCGCCTTGATCCCATTCAGTCCGGTGCGTTTCCCAAGGTTCTCGTACGCCTTCTTGCGGTCTTGGAGATAGGACAACTCAGCGGTTGTCAGGCTCAGCTCTTCGGCGAGCTCCATGGATTGGCTTGTAATCTCACTTGCGACTTTTCCGAACGCAGCCTCGATGGACATACCGGATTGCACGCAGATCAGCAGCATATCCAGAGAATCGGGGAAGGCGGCCTTCAAAGCCTGTTGACGGCGCTGGACCATGTTTTCGACGAACATGTTCGGCAGATAGTAGCCAAGGTAACCACCGCCGAGAGCAATCATCAGCTTCACAAATGCGGGATACCCAAGCTGTGGGTTGAGGACGAAGAGATACAAGATTGCGCCGATGAAGATCAGGATCGGCATCACCAACCGGAAAAAGGCATAGGCGTAAAGTGGCGCTGGCCCGCGAAGGCCCGCCATCTTCAATTTGTTCTTGAGCTCGTCGGTCTCGAATTTATTCTTCAGGTCGAGTGCGTCGACGACCTGCTGCATCATACCCTTGGGTTTTTGGCGCAGCCTGCTCGTCGCCTCGGCTCCCTTGAAATCGGACAGCCGCGCCGAGCGCATCTTATCGCGCTCGGTCGCCATCACTTTGATGCGCTGATCGACCCGGTCCGAATTCAACAGCGGCATTGCGATCGCCAGGACCGTTGCAAACGCCGAGACCCCGATCATCAGATAGATCAGGAACTGCGGTCGCATTATGATATCGATCAGATCGAACATAACAGAACCTCATCGCCGGCGGGAAGCGGGTTATTCTGCCTCCAAGGCAGGCAGCCCTCAGAACTTGAAGTTGATCATCTTCTTCATCATGACCATTCCGATCGTCATCCAGATGCCTGCGCACAGCAGCAGAAACTGACCGGTCTTGGTCGTCCACATCATCGCGATGTAGTCGGGCGTGAACAAATAGACGAGGCCTGCAACCACGAATGGCAGCGAACCGAGCACCATGGCCGAGGCATTCGCCTCTGCTGACAACGCCTTGACTTTATTCAAGAGCTGCTTGCGATCACGCAGCACGCCGGACAAGTTGCCAAGCGCCTCGGAGAGGTTGCCACCGGCCTTCTGCTGAATGCTCAGAACGATCGCAAAGAACTTCACCTCTGAAAGTGGCATCCGATTGATCATTCGATCGAAGCATTCCGACAACGGAACGCCAACCCGCTGCTGTTCGACGACTTCTTGAAACTCGCTGCGTATAGGCTCCGGACTCTCACGAGCGATAATGCCAAGGCATTCGTTCAGTGGAAGGCCTGATTTCACACCGCGCACGATCACATCGATCGCATTAGCGAACTCAGCGGTGAACTGCTTCTGGCGACGCTTCGTCATATGGCCGACGAACCAGCGCGGGACCCCGAATGCACCGACGAACGCAGCAACAGCATAGCCAAGCGGATTGATGCCTGGCGCGACGATGAACATCAGCAGGGCGGTAACGGCGCCAACGCCGATACTGGCGATCCAGAATACGTTTGGGGTAATCTTGAGGCCTGCACGCTCAAGCTTTACGCGCATCGTGAGCTTTTGCTTCGATTTCGCACGCTCTTCGATTTCCTTCAGCGTATCAGCAACTGCCTGACGACGGTTCGAGGCCTGTTCTGCATTGATGATACGCGCTTTTTTCTTTGCGAAACTCTCGGTGAAGACCTGCCTGCGCTTATCGAGATTGCTGTCGCCGGACAAGCGCGAATAACTCAGGGCCCAAACCAAGCCAGCGATCGAAAGGCCGATCGTCATCGAGACGATGAAGTGACCGAATGTAGGATCAACCAAGTTTCTCTCCCATCACTCGACCGTTTGCATCAGACATTTCAGACATCGCCAAGGCTTCGGATAGCTTGTGATGTTCGCCGTAATATTCGGCACGCTCGTAGAACCGCGGCCTGGCGATCCCCGTCGAGCGGTGGCGACCGATGAGCTTGCCGGTCTCAGGGTCCTCGCCGATGATCTCGTAGACGAGGATGTTCTGGAGCGTGACCACCTCTTCCTCCATGCCCACCACCTCGGTGATGTGCGTGATGCGCCGTGAACCGTCGCGCAATCGCGATGCCTGCACGATGATGTCGACCGAGCCCGTGATCATCTCTCGGATCGTCTTGGTCGGGAGCGCGTAGCCTCCCATCAGGATCATCGATTCCATACGGCTGATCGCTTCACGCGGGCTGTTGGCATGCAGCGTGCCCATCGAGCCATCGTGCCCCGTGTTCATTGCCTGCAGAAGGTCGAACGCCTCGGGGCCGCGAACCTCGCCAACGATGATCCGCTCGGGCCGCATGCGAAGGCAGTTCTTCACGAGCTCGCGCATGGTGATCTCGCCCTCACCCTCGAGGTTTGGCGGCCGCGTCTCGAGGCGGACAACATGCGGCTGCTGAAGTTGCAGCTCAGCGGAATCCTCGCACGTGATAATGCGCTCGGTTGCATCGACGCATGACGACAAGCAATTGAGCAGCGTCGTCTTTCCTGACCCCGTGCCGCCAGAGACGATGACGTTGCAGCGCACCCTGCCGATAACTTCGAGGATCGCCTTGCCGGCCGGCGAAATGGAGCCGAACTTCATCAGCTGATCGAGCGTCAGGCGATCCTTCTTGAACTTGCGGATCGTCAGTGCCGGACCGTCGATCGCGAGTGGCGGGGCAATGACGTTGACGCGCGAGCCATCGGCAAGGCGCGCGTCGCAGATCGGGCTCGATTCATCGACACGACGGCCCACTTGGCTCACGATGCGTTGGCAGATGTTCATCAGCTGTGCGTTGTCGGCGAAACGCACGTTGGTCTCGATCATTTTGCCGTTGACTTCGATGAACGTGGTGTTGGCACCGTTCACCATGATGTCGGCGATGTCGTCCCGCGCCAGAAGCGGCTCCAGCGGACCATAGCCCAGAACGTCGTTACAGATGTCCTCGAGCAGCTCTTCCTGCTCGGCAATCGACATCACGACGTTCTTGATCTGGATGATCTCGCTGACGATGTCGCGAATTTCCTCGCGCGCAGCGGTCGGATCGAGCTTTGCAAGCTGCGTCAGGTCGATCGTGTCGATGAGCGCGTTGAAGACGGTCGTCTTGACGTCATAGTAATCTTCCGAGCGCTGTGAGGAACGCTGCGGCGGCATTTGCAAGGAGCGCTGACCTTCAGACTGCGGCGCCGCGCTCTTCTGCGACGGTGTGGGTGCCTTGGCCTGCGCGGCCGGCACCGGGGCCTTCTGGACACGGGGCGTTGGATCGCCGGTGCGTTTACCGAACATGGACTGCTATCCTCAGCGCTTGAATGAAAGTTTCGCGAGCAGCGGAGCAAGGGCGCTCTTCGAGGCTTTCTTCTTCGAATCGGAACGGAATTCCTGCCGGTGCGTCAGGATCAGCGCGAGCTGATGGATCACCTCGACCACCTTCGACTTCGCGTTCAATTCTTCGATCATCTGGCCGTTGTTCGAGGCATGGCCGAACACCTCGCAGTCGAAATCGATGACCGCGGTCGGTTCGATCTCGAGACCTTTGCAGAAGTCCTCGACCGAGATTTCCGGCCGCTTCGGCTGGTTCACCATGTTGAGGACGAGATGCGGCGGCCCGTCGCTTGCGCGCGACTGCTTGATGAGATCGAGCAGGTTCTTGGTGTTGCGCAGGTTGGCGAGATCGGGCGTCGCCGTGATCACGATTTCGTCGGCCTGCAGCAGCAGCCGCTTGTTCCATGCCGTCCAGAGGTGCGGCAGGTCGAGCACCACGTAAGGCATGTTCTGGCGAACGATGTCGACGACCGTATCACACGCTTCGGGTGTGATGTCGAAGTCGCGATCGAGCACGACGGGTGCAGCAAAGATCGTCAGGCGATCCGTGCATTTCGTCAACAGCCGATCGAGCAGGACCTCATCGAGCCGCTCCGGCGAGGACAGCGCATCGGCGATGCCCTGCATCGGGTCCTGGTTGAAATCGAGCCCGGTCGTCCCGAAGGCGAGATCGAAGTCAGCGACGCACACGTTCGTCGACAGCATCTCCGAGATCGTCCATGCCACGTTGTGGCTGAGCGTCGATGAGCCGACGCCGCCCTTCGAGCCGATGAACGCGATCACGTTGCCGACGGGATCGACATCGGGATCGTTATACAGATTGGAGATACCCTCCATGAGCATCAGGGGGGTGACGGGCGTGACGAGATACTCGCTCACACCGCGGCGAATAAGTTCACGATAGAGCACGACGTCGTTGACGTGCCCGATCAGCAGAACCTTCGTTCCGACGTCGCAGCATTCGGCGAGCTGATCGATCTGCGTCAGGATCGCCTCGCGACCTCCGACCGCCTCGAGCATGATCAGGTTCGGCGTCGGGCTTGTCTCGTAGTGAGCGAGCGCGGCTCCGGTGCCGCCCATGTGGATGCTCACATGGGCCTTGGCCAAGCGCCGATCCTCGGCCGCGAACTGGACGACGTCGGCAACGTCGCTCGTCTCGCAAAACGCCTGGATCGAGATCCGCGGAATGGGTCGCGCGGACATGGCCGAGCTACCAGCAGCGCCGCTCGAGCTATGCGGATCCCCGGAGAATTGATCGGGATCGATGAGCGCTTGTGCTTTCGTGCTCATGACAGGTTTGCCCTCGCGTTATTCGCTGACTTTGACTTTTTCGTCTTCGGACTTCTGCGATACTGTGGACTCACCTTTCTTAAACTTGTCCCAAGCGCCTTCACGAATTTCACCAGGACGTGGCGTCATCGTGCGGGGGCCGAGCAAGTCCGCCGGATTTTTGACCATCGCTGCGAAGTTTCGCTGATCGGCGCAGCCAAAATCCGGGTAAGGCAGATTGCGTTTCGTGCGATGAAGGTCTTCGCTCCAGTTTCCACAATCCGGGCCTTGGGCGGTGAAGGTCGTATACGTCAGCCGGACGGGCGCATGGCGGCGACCGCGCGCATCGTAGGTCGTGACGGTGAATGACGAGGGATCAAAGCCGTGTTCGAGCGCAGAATGTCGGATCTCTTCGACGGCTCGGATCGCTGAAACCTCGTTCGCCGTTCCGACCGGTGCCTCGACCATCATGCGGCCTTGGCCGCCGTCCTGGGCGCGATGCCGGGCGAGAAACGAAACGAGCCTCGATCGGTCAGGCGCCGAAAGCGGATAGTGGCCGTGGTTGACCGAGAGCTCGACGGTGCTCGGGTGCTGCGTCACCAGGATCGGGTGGCGCTGCGCGTGGTCGGCGAGGGTCCAGCTTCCGACTTCGGGGCCGCCGAGACCGTCCCTGCAGCCCGCGAGCGCCACGACGGCTGCGGCAACGAGGGCGAGTTTCGAGGTGCTCCGGAGTGCGGTGTTCACCTGTGCGCGCTGGCCGGAACCGCTTGCGACGCTCTTTTTGATTGGCGAGGTCATGTCAGGGGTCTCCAGATCAGCGGTCACTCGACGATGAAACCGTAGTCACCCTTGAACCCGCCATTCTGGGGCTCGCCGCGGCTGTAGATGCGGTTGAGGTGACCGAGGAAAGTCTGCTTTTCCTGCGTCGCGGGCAGCAATCCGTCGCCAGCGCGCGAGAGGTTCTGGCGCGCCGTCGGGCGAACCACGTAGGGCGTGACGATCACGACGAGTTCTGTCTCGCGCTTCAGGTAGTCGGTGGAACGGAACAGCGTGCCGAGGATGGGCAGGTTTTTGAGGCCTGGCAGACCGTCGATATTCTGCCGCGTGTCTTCGGAGACGAGACCAGCGATCGCCAACGAGCCGCCAGAGGGAAGTTCAACAACGGTATCAGCTCTCCTCGTCTTGATAACAAAAGCGCCTGTGACGGTCGCACCACCAGAAAGCTCGCTCACCTCAGTTGAAATTTTGAGACTTACGCGACCCTCGCTCATAACATTAGGTGTGAACGATAGTCCAACCCCAAAATCTTTGTATTCCGTTATAAAGTTTCCATCCTTGTCCCGGGTTGTAAATGGGAACTGCCCTCCGGAAAGAAACCTTGCAGTTTCACCTGAAACAGTTGTTAGATTTGGTTCTGCAAGGGTTTTTATCAGGCCAGTTCGCTCGAGCGATTTGATTGCGCCGGCAAGAGCATTACCGCCAGACCGCCACTGCCCCGTCACGCCACTATTATTAAAGGCCGTCTCGTTTGCAGCTGGGTTGAGGCCGAACGTGCACAGTCCAGCGACGGCACAAGCACCACCTGTTGCAGCCGTCTCGATTCCGATCCGAGTCGCGGTACTTAAGAGATTACCCGTCACCGGCAGCGCATTGTCCGTCAGCACCTGCGTCGAGAAGTTGCCGGCGTTGATCGCGGCCCCGAGGTTGATGCCCAGTTGCTTCAGCACCTCGCGCTGAACCTCAGCCACCGTCACGCGCAACATCACCTGCTCCTCGCCCTCGACGGCGACGAGATTGATGACCTTGAGCGGCTGGCGCGCTTCTGCTGTCGGATCGGACGTGACCGCAAACCGCGACGCGATGTCGGACGCGCGGTTCGAATCGGCAGGGCTCCGCACGGACCCGGTCAGGATGATCGTATCGTTGAGCGCCTCGACCTTGATGTCGGAACCCGGGATCAAGCGCGTGAGAATCTGTTGCAGCGGCGTCATGTCGACCTCGACGCCGATGTCGAGGGTCAGCACCCGCTCACCATACTCATCAAAAAAGAAGGCGTTGGCCTGGCCGATCTTTTTGCCGATCAGGTAAACGCGATTGGACGTCTGCACGACCGCATCGACGACCTCTGGGTCAGACACGATTACATCGCGCAGGTTGCGCGGCAGCTCTACAAGCATCGACTTGTTGCGGCCGAGCGTCACCGACTTCGACTGCGGGAGGCGGTCACTGTGCGAGATCGTCAACTGGGCGTGATGCTGGCGCAGCGGAGCAGCATTCGACCGCGGCGGCAATTGCGCGCCGAAGCCGCTGCGCAGCGCGGGACCACCCCCGTCTGCGACAGCAATGGAGGCGAGCGGGCCTGCAAGCACCGCGGAGAGGGCGACGACGGCTGCGCCGATCGCCAGCGGCGGGCTGCCTGGGTAATGCTTGTTCCGCATGGATCAAAGCCTTTTCACGAGCTACCAGTTCGGGTGGCACGCAACAGAAAACGCTTACTCACGCATACGAAACCGACCGGGATCACCCCGACCACCACTTGAGACCTACGACGCGCCGGGTTGAGAAAGTGCTAAGGCCCGACGCAAAATGGTCAGTTGACACCGAAGGCACGCGTTGTTTGCCCATACCGCGTCACGCTGATCGCGTTGGACGGGCCTTCGTCGCGCTTGAGCGCGTCGCCGGACCCATCGTCCATCGTTGTGATGTCGGCGATCGACCGCAGCGCCAGGCTGATCTCGCCCATGGTGTTGGCAAGTGCGAGCATCTCGGCCTGACGCGGGGTCAACTCCAGCGTCGCAACGTTGCCTTCGGCGTCCTTGCGACCCTCACGCGCCTCGATCATCTGACCGATTGCGAGCACGCGGATGTTGCGGAAGAGCGTGTCGGAGACGAACTCTTCAGCGCCTGTGCGGCTGCGCTTGCGCTGCGTCAGGATGACGTCGACGTGGTCGTTTGGCAGGATCATCTTGCCAACGGCCGAGCGCTCTGAGATCGGCGTCGAGGCGGCGCGCTTGCCCGGCGGCAGGATGGCGGCGAGTACCCCGCCCTGGCCTGCACGGATCAGCTTTTGCGCCGTGATCGGCTCGTTCGCCGTGATCGGCGACCGGGCCACGCCACCTGACATCAGCTCGCGCCCGTTTGGCTCACGGTCATAGGAAATGTAGTTGGGTGCGACGGCTTCGCTCGGCCAGTCGATCCACTTGAAGAACGCCGAGTTCGTCATCTCGCCGAGAGCGATGTCGCGGCTTGCGACGAGAACGCGGGTCGCGTTGACGGTTTCAGTTTTCACCACCGTGCGCGTCGCTGGGCTCAGCATCGTTTGCGATGCGATCATGGCTCCAATGCCAGCAACGCCGGCAACCGCCAATCCGATAATTTGTGGTCGTCTCATCTCGCCGCTCTTCCCGCGTCTGTCGACCTCAGGTCACCTCTCGCCACACCATGGCGGTGAAACCTCAACGGGCCGTTAATCCGCGGCTCAGAATTAGCGCCAAGTTGCACGAACTCGATGCAACCGGGGCGGCAAGGTCGCAGACGACGTGCGACGGGGACGGGCGGGCGCGCGACGCTTACAGGGCCGCGACCGCCTTGAACCAAACCGTGCTCGGGAACACGATCAGTGCAGCACCGCCGATCGCGAGGCCATAGGGAACGCCACAGGTTTTCTGGTGCAGGCGAAGCGCCCAATCCTGACCGATCAAAAACGTCGGTGGCAGGATTGCCCGATAAAGCACCAGGGCGATCGACAGCAAACCCCCAAGCAGCCCGGTGTAGATCAGGAATTCGCTGAGCGGTGCGAGGCCGAGCCAAAGGGTGGCGGCTGGTAGGAGCTTGGCATCTCCCCCGCCGATCGTGTTGAAGGCGAACAGCGTGAAGGTCACGATCAGCGTCAGCATGCCGACGAGCAAGTGAAGCGCGATCGTCTCGAGTGGCAGACCAACGAGCACGGCTGCCACGAAAAACGCTCCGACAAGCACGAGCGAAATCCGGTTCGGGATGGTCATGCTGACGAGATCGATGGCAGCTGCCAGCGCCATCGCTGCAGGAAAAACGAGCAGAACCATGTAGATCAGTGTTTCGGAACCGAGCACGCAACGCCCCCTGAGACGACCTTCGCCAGAACCAACTTTCGGCCTCGCACGTTAGTCTGGAGGTCTGAACGGATCGTGAGCAGCGGGATCAATCGTCGTCACCCGATCAACGATCGAACAAGGATTGACGCCTGCGAACCGCTACGACCCGTCAGAACGCATCCTTTACGTTGGTCATGGACCCCACCACTGCATCGCCGACACTCTGGAAGGCAGCAATACTAGCAACGGCGATAAACGTGGCAATCAGCGCATATTCGATCGCCGTCCCGCCCCGCTTATCATATAGAAAACGCCGAACGATCTCGATCATGGAACTCTCCGCACGCGCTTTGCAGCCTACTTCGACCGACTGCTTTTGTTTACAGGCAAAACCCTACTAATCCGGCCTTGCGCATAAGTTAATTCGACGGGCATTTATCCCTCTGAGTTAATTGTTTTGCACCCACGCCGCGCCGGAAAGGCTGAAACGCGAAGAGCCGCCGGTTGCCCGGCGGCTCTGCACCATCATCCCAAAGATCAATCGGGAATTAGAGCTTGTTCTTGACGTTCGTCATCGTGTTGGTGATGCCGTCTCCAACAGCCGTGAAAGCTGCGATACCGGCAACTGCGATCAGCGAAGCGATCAGGCCGTATTCAATTGCAGTGGCACCAGATTCATTCGAAACGAAACGAGCGACGAGGTTACGCATGTGACTCTCCAGGTTTTTCAGATCAGGCTCTCTCTTGCCCTACCGGGCAGCTTCACCGCTCCGGTGAAGAACGTTATGACCCAGAGACATTTTCTACGGACTTAATGAAGATGGTAATTTCAAGATTAACTTGGGCTACTAAAATCACGACAAATGAATGATTAAAGTATCAGGGCTCATTTCAAACTGACATCGAGACAGAAAAGGGGCCGCCGGCAGCGCCGACGACCCCTCAAACGTCCAAGCTTGCTTGCGAATTAGAGCTTGTTCTTGACGTTGGTCATCGTGTTGGTGATGCCGTCTCCGACAGCCGTGAAAGCTGCGATGCCAGCAACGGCGATCAGCGAAGCGATGAGGCCGTATTCGATTGCGGTGGCGCCAGACTCGTTGGCAACGAAACGAGCGAAGAGGTTACGCATGACAAGATCTCCTGATGTCTCACAATCCTGGCTCTCTCATTTGCCAGGCAGCGCCGGGGTGTCCCGCCCGCTTGAGTGCATTGATACGCTGGAGTTCTTTCGCGCCGCTTAAGGAGAACGGCAAACAAGTCGTAAACAGTGGCCGTTTCGGAAATAGTAAACCGAACGTAACAGGCGAGTGATTGCGAAGCGCACTCGGAACCCGGTTCGACAGGCGCAAGCGCTGAAGCCCCGCTGAAGCCCCATCGCACTGCGGTGACATTACTGCACGACCACCGAACGCGTGTCTCGCGGGAGGTCAAACTCCGGACCATGGAGCGCAGCTTGGCATCGCGCGGTCGCATCCATCAACTGGCGCAAATCCTGGCGGGCGACTTGGCAGCGCTCGCGAAGATCCCGAAGACGAGCGATCATTTGCAATTGATTCATAATTCTCGGGCCTACTGGACCCGACACTTCTGCCCTGGAGCCCCAAATGTCGAGCATCCTCTCGCGCGCTGTCGCGCAGCGCATCTCTGTCGCACTCGCATGCGGCTTAGCGATCCTCGCGCTCGTCGCTGTGCCGACCCACGCGACGGCCTCCGACCTCATCGTCAAATATGACCAGTCGCAGTTGCTAAGGATGCCGCGCCCCGTTGCCGAGATCGTCATCGGCAACCCCTCGATCGCAGACGTCACGGTGAAGGCTTCGAACTTGCTTGTGATCACGGGCAAGTCCTTCGGCATCACCAACATCATCGCACTCGATGCTGATCAGAACGTCATCCAGGATCAGCGCGTGATCGTGCAGCGCGATGAAGTGACAACGGTCAACCTGCAGAAGGGGACCGCGCGCCATTCCTACAACTGCTCGCCGCAGTGCAATCCGACGATTACGGTCGGTGATGACGAAAAGTTCCTGGCAACCGTTGCCAACACATCCATGCAGAAGATGCGCTTTTCTGAGAACGGTGGCAGCGCGTCGAATCCGAGCGGCCAGTGAGCGTTGGCCGCCAGTGAATTCAGGGCGGTCAAGAACCGACCCTCACCATTCGTGCATGTTGCGGGCCTGTGCCGGACCGGCACACCGCACGACGTGGCTTACGGAACATCAAGCGAAAGCGCGTGCGGGCATGAACGTATCTGGCCTGGCCATGGCCCACGCGGACGCATAGGGGGCTCGGGCGGTCCCCATGACGAGTTCGCCAGGGTGCAAGCGCGGATACTTTTCCGCGAAGCTCACGACCTGATCTGGTGAGGCGCGGCGCTGAAAGTGCTCCGGTGCGAGATCGCGCGGATGATCGAGGCCGGCAGCGGCAACGAGCTCGCCGAGCGCGTGAATCGTCTCGCGGTGGAAGCTGACAACGCGTTCCGACTTGTCGCTCACAACGATCGCGCGTTGCCGGTAGGGATCGGTCGAGGTCACACCCGTTGGGCACCGACCGGTGTGGCACGTCTGCGCCTGGATGCAGCCGACCGCGAACATGAAGCCGCGCGCCGCATTGCACCAGTCTGCGCCAAGTGCCATCGCCCGCGCCATGTCGAAGCCGCTGACAATCTTTCCTGAGGCAGCAACCCTGATCCGATCGCGCTTTCCGATGCCGACCAGCGTATTGTGCACGAACGACAGGCCCTCGCGCATCGGCATGCCGACGTGATCCATGAATTCGAGTGGGGCTGCCCCCGTGCCGCCCTCGCTGCCGTCCACCACGATGAAGTCCGGCGTGATGTCAGTCTCGACCATGGCCTTTGCGATCGCCATGAATTCCCAGGGATGACCGACGCACAGCTTGAAGCCGGCTGGCTTTCCGCCGGAAAGGCGACGCATCTCGGCAATGTAGCGCAGAAGGCCTATGGGGTCGGAAAACGTCTTGTGCGTTGTCGGCGAAATGCAGTCCTCCCCCATCGGCACCCCGCGAATCTTCGAGATCTCGCGGGTTACTTTCGCAGCCGGGAGGATCCCACCCTGGCCGGGTTTCGCGCCCTGGCTGAGTTTGAGTTCGACCATCTTGACTTGGGGTGCTGCCGCTGCGGTTGCGAACTTTTCCGGGTCGAAGTCCCCGTTCGGGGTCCTGCAGCCGAAGTAGCCGGTCCCGATCTCCCAAATGATGTCGCCTCCACCTTCGAGGTGGTAAGGGCTGATCCCGCCCTCGCCTGTGTCGTGCGCGAAGCCACCCTTGCGCGCACCCTTATTGAGGGCACGGATCGCATTCGGCGAGAGCGAGCCATAGCTCATGGCTGAGATATTGAAGACGCTGGCTGCGTAGGGTTGGGCAGCCACACCTTCGCCGACGAGGGTTCGGAAATGCTCGCCTGACGCGGGCTTTGCCGCGAGCGAATGCTGCATCCACTCATAACTGTCGGCGTAAACGTCGTACTGAGTACCGAACGGACGCTTGTCCAGTTGCTGCTTCGCACGCTGATAGACAAGCGCCCGCTTATCGCGCGCGAAGGGCGTTCCATCCTTCTCGCTCTCGAAGAAATACTGCCGCATTTCCGGTCTGATTTTTTCGAAGAGAAACCGGAGGTGCGCGAGGATCGGATAGTTGCGCAGGATTGCGTGCTTGGTCTGAAAGAGATCGCGCAACCCGAGAAACGTCAACCCGGCGAACGCGATAAAGGGGAGCGAGAGCCAGGGCGCGAGCGCAGGGAACCCGTAGATCGCCGCGCCCGCCACGATCGTTGCAACGAACGCGGTCCACAGCGGCAGGTAGCGCAAAGCAAACATTCGATCTGATCCCTCGTGGCCCGCTGCAGCTTCCGGCTGCTCTCAGGTGCCGTACCCGGGTTAGGCGTTATACGGCTTTTGCGACAGTTGATGCCTCTCAGACGTTCGGCGTGGGATGCCTCTCCTCGCGCATCACAGCGCCAAGCGGGTCGGCCCCTCATCCCTTCCGCCCATTGGCGCCGTTTGCCGTGGCCTGTATCTCACGCGTCACGCATCTCACGCGTCACGTCGCTCACGTGTCGTGCGATCCCTGGCCGCGCCGCGCGCGGCAGCCGACCATCCACACACCATCGGAGGCCCAGCATGTCCAAAATCAAGGTCGCAGGCACGGTCGTCGAACTCGACGGCGACGAGATGACCCGCATCATCTGGCAGGCCATCAAGGACAAGCTGATCCACCCCTACCTCGATGTGACACTCGAATACTACGATCTCGGGATTGAGTACCGCGACAAGACCGACGACCAGGTCACGATCGATGCAGCCGAAGCGATCAAGCGCCATGGCGTCGGTGTCAAATGCGCGACGATCACGCCCGACGAAGCGCGCGTCGAAGAGTTCGGCCTCAAGAAGATGTGGCGCTCGCCGAACGGCACGATCCGCAACATCCTT
>JBHJOC010000053.1:0-45187 GCA_050330095.1 Hyphomicrobiaceae bacterium | reverse complement strand
CGCGTTTGGAATTTTTCTGCTGACAGTCGCAGCGCGGTTCGTCGTCAACCTGTTGTTCGAACAGAACCTTTTCTGATGGATCGCGTCGCGCCACGGTCCCGATCGACAGCCGTTCGCCGCAACGTCGTCGTTCAAGAAAAAAAGGCCGGCCTCGTAACACGAGAGCCGGCCCCGCGACGCTGATGCCGAACCGCTGGCTGCGTCGCTAACTCCCCCCGGAGCCTTTTGAACTCCAAGCGACCGAGCGGAGAGCGCTCGGTTGCATGACCCTCATATGCGCGGCAGCAGCGGCAACGGGTCGACAGGCTTCGCACCGTCCCGAAGCTCAAAATGCAGGGTTGGCCGCGTGACCGAACCGGTCGAGCCGGCTTTTGCGATAACCTGCCCGCGACGAACCTCGTCACCCCGCTTGACGAGCAGCTGGTCGGCGTGGGCGTAAGCGGACACCCAGCCGTTGTCATGGCGGATCAGGATCAGGTTGCCATAGGCTTTGAGTTCGCTGTCGGCGTAGGCGACCACGCCGTCGGCCGTCGCCATGACGTCGGCGCCCATCGGGACGTCGATGTCGATGCCGTCGTTGTGCGAGCCATCAGCACGCGGCCCAAAACCGGAGATCACGCGCCCGACAATCGGCCAACGAAAATCAGGCCTACTGCTCGGCTGGGTTGTCGCGGGGGGCCGGACCACCGGTGCGGCATCGGCGGTCTGCTGTGGTGCGGCTGCTGGCCCCGGCGATGGGTCTGATCGGGCCGCGGGAGTTCCCTGCGGCCGGTTGAGGATCTCGGTCCGCGGACCAACCGACGGGGCGTCTGCGGCGCGGCTCGGTAGCGTCTCAACACGCTCGACGACCTGCGTCCGCTGAACGGTCACCACCTCTGGGACATCGGCCGTTTCGCGAAGCTTCAGCACCGTTCCTGGACGGAGCCGACGCACGTCCGTGATGCCGTTCATGGCAATCAGGTCATCCGTCCTCACGCCCGTTTCGCGTGATATCCGATAGAGGCTGTCACCAGGCTGAACCGTGTACGTATCGCCGGTGGCCGCATCAGTCGGCACCGCCACTCCCGGATCGGACACGCGTGGCCGCGTTGCGGGCGAGCGGGATGCGAGCGACGTTGAACTCGACGCGCCCGGGATGATCAGGGTCTGTCCCGGCTTGATGATGTCGGTCGTCAGACCGTTCGCTGACTTGATCGCGCCGACCGATATGCCATGGCGCCGTGACAAGCCGTAGAGCGTATCGCCGCTGATCACGGTGATCTGCTGTTCACCGGCAACATTCGACGGCAAACGCTCGTCACCGCGCGGCGCGGCGTCGGCGAGACGATAGCTGCGCTGCGGGGGATCGCGCGTGGCTTCAGAGGAAATTGTCTCGTCTCGGAAATCGCTTGGCCGCGCGTCGGTCGCCGTAACGGAACGCGCTGGTCCTGCCCCGAAGCGCTGTTCGGAACGTGGCGGAGGGGCATACTCAACGCCTGGTCCGGCGCTCGCAAGGGGGATCGACCGGTCGCCTTCAACGCGTGCACCACCGCGCGATGACGCTTCATCGCTGGCACCGAGCATCGGCGCATTGAAGCGGCTGACGTCAGCACTGCAGCCAGCGACCGCCAGGCTCAGGATGGCGCTGCCCACGCCAACGGTTCTGGCAAGGCACGAAACTCGCAACGGACCCGAGAGACGCAACATGGGACACCTCCGACACCGTCACTTAACCAAGATCAGGTTAACGCCACGTTAACCGATGCACTCCGTGCACGTCCGACGGCCCGGGCGTCGGGAGGTGAACCGAGAGCCAGAACTTTGGGCCCCGTTGCCCGATCCCATGCCGGGGAGGGGGGGCCGAGGCCGGTTCGATTGGGCCCTGCGGGCAGCTGCCGCAATGCGACCGCAGAAGACGCGTGCAGCCGATCTAGCCCAGTCGGAAACAAGATGCAGATACGCCACACCGAACAAAAAAATAGCGCGCAAATGTGCTCCGGGTTCGGCGATTTCCCGACCGATCCGTGCCCACACTAAGTCATTTCCGGATACTTCCGCTCGTTACCGCCCGGTGCGGTCCTGACCGATGAGACGCGCAGAAAATCAAGCGCCCCGAAGCCTGTAATCAGGCAGCAAACATTGCCCCGAGCTGCTCGCGCAGCGGGTCGAAGGTGAGGTTCATCTTCAGGGGGGAGATCGAGACGTACCCGTTGTAAACGGCCCAAAGGTCAGTCCCCTCCGGCGGTGTCGAGCGCGTACGCTGAAAGGCCAGCCAGTAATAGGGCGTGCCCCAGGTGTCATGGCGCTCATCGATCTCCATCAGGTCCAGATCGCGGCGACCCTGGCGCGTAACTTGGACACCCCTCACCTCGCCAACGGGAACCGGCGGAAAATTGACATTCATGAGAACCGTGTCCGGCCAATCGAGCGCGATCAGCTTGCGCACGATATCGGGGCCGAAATGCTCAGCCGTTTCGTAATGCATCTTTCGACCGTGCGGCCCGCCGAATGCCTGGCTCAATGCGATCGACTTAATGCCGATCAGTGTTCCTTCGAACGCTGCCGCGATCGTTCCGGAGTATGTCACGTCCTCGGCAATGTTCTGCCCGCGATTGACGCCCGACAAAATAAGGTCGGGGCGATGATCCTTGAGCACGTGGCGGCATGCCATGATCACG
Organism: Hyphomicrobiaceae bacterium; assembly: GCA_050330095.1. Taxonomy (GTDB): domain Bacteria; phylum Pseudomonadota; class Alphaproteobacteria; order Rhizobiales; family Hyphomicrobiaceae; genus JBCBWG01. The sequence goes on along the minus strand of JBHJOC010000053.1, from coordinate 42,530 downwards.
CAATCTGTCGGCGTACCGCGTACCGAGAACGTGCGCTCATCGAGCTGGTTCATCCGCAGCGGCTCGCGCAACGAGAGCGAATGGCCGGCACCCGAGTGGTTGACTTGTGGCGCAACAGTCCACACGTCATCCGACAGCGTCAGCGCAATCCGTTTAAGCGAAGCGAGGCCGTCGGCATCGATACCATCATCGTTCGTGATCAGAATGCGCATTGACGATCCTCGCCGTGCACCGGAGCACCTTGCTTACGCTGGCACCCTCACAGTGGTTTCCGGATTTCCGTGATCCCACCCATATAGGGCTGAAGAGCCGCGGGCACTGCGACACTGCCGTCCGCGCGCAGATATGTCTCGAGAACGGCGATCAGAGTGCGTCCGACTGCAAGACCAGAACCATTCAGCGTGTGGACGAACTGCAGGTCCTTGCTCGCTTCCGCGCGATAGCGGGCTCCCATCCGGCGCGCCTGGAACTCGCCGCACACAGAGCACGACGAGATTTCGCGATAGGCGTTCTGTCCCGGGAGCCAGACTTCGATGTCATAGGTCTTGCGGGACGCAAACCCCATGTCGCCCGTGCACAACATCATGGTACGGTAGGCAAGCCCCAACCGCTTCAAGATGTCTTCGGCGCAGGCCGTCATCCGCTCGTGTTCCTCGAGCGCCTGCTCGGCCGTGGTGATTGAGACCAGTTCGACCTTCGTGAACTGGTGCTGGCGGATCATGCCGCGGACGTCGCGGCCGGCTGATCCTGCTTCGGCCCGAAAACATGGTGTCGCGGCCGTCAGGCGCAGGGGCAGTTGGCTCGCATCAAGCGTCTGCTCACGCACGAGGTTCGTCAATGAGACTTCGGCCGTCGGGATGAGCCAGAATCCGTCGTCGGTATGAAACAGGTCCTCGGAGAACTTCGGCAATTGCGCCGTGCCATAGACAGCCTGGTCACGCACCAGCAGCGGCGGCGACACTTCCAGGTAGCCGAAGTCGCCCGTGTGAACGTCGAGCATGAATTGGGCAAGTGCGCGCTCAAGCCGCGCAAGTGCGCCTTTGAGCACGACGAAACGTGCCCCCGACATGCGCGCTGCGGCCTCGAAGTCCATGAGACCAAGCGCCTCGCCGATATCAAAATGCTCCTGAGCGTCGAAATCGTGGCGCACCGGCTCACCCCAGCGGCGCACCTCGACGTTGCCACTTTCATCGGCCCCCACCGGAACCTCGTCGAGCGGCAGGTTCGGAATGCCAGCCAGCAGAGCCTCGATCTCGGCGTCGATGGCACGCTCGCGTTCCTCGCCCTGCTGAATCGTCGCCTTGAACTCAGCGACTTCGGCCATCAGGCGTGCCGCGCGCGCCTCGTCCTTCTGGGCTTTTGCCTGACCGATGTCGCGGGATGCAGCGTTCCTGCGGGCTTGGGCGTCTTGTAGACTGGCGAGATGCCGACGTCGTTCCTCGTCGAGTCCGAGCACCACGGCAGCCATCGGCTCGAGCCCACGCTTCGCCAGACCACGATCGAATGCGGCCGGATTCTCCCTGATCCATTTTATGTCGAGCATGACGCAGTTCCTTGCCGAGCTTTCTGCGTGGCGCAGCCTTCGCGCGGAGCTATAGGCGCCCTGCTGCGTGTGGCAAGGTCCTCAGCATGGCCGGCGCCGGTGGCGTCACCGATTTCCCGTCAACAACGACCATCGCCGAAACTTGTTCCGAGGCGTGTTTCGATCATCCGTCGTCGTTGGGTTCTGCCTGATCCGCTGCGCGCCGCTTCTGCACGTACGCCACGGACCATATGGACGCCTCGTAAAGGAGCAGCGTCGGGATGGCCATGGCCACCTGGGAGATCGGATCGGGCGGTGTCAGCACAGCTGCGACGACAACGACGCCGAGGATCGCCCAGCGCCGCTTCTGGCGAAGGTCCTCGGCTGTGACGACCCCAGCTCGACCAAGCAGCGTCAGAATGACGGGCAACTGGAAGCAGATGCCGAAGCCAAGGATCAGCACCACGATCAGCGAGAGATACTCGCTCACCTTTGCCTCAAGCGTGATCTGGACGTCGCCACTCGTCTGCTCCATCGAAAGAAAGAACGTCATCGCGAGTGGCATCACGACGAAATAGACGAGCGCAGCGCCCACCAGGAACAAGACCGGCGTGGCGATCAGGTACGGCAGGAAGGCCCGCCGCTCGCTGCGATAGAGGCCTGGCGCCACGAACTGATAGAGCTGCGTTGCAATCACGGGGAAGGCGAGGAACACTGCGCCGAAGAGCGCGAGCCTGATCTGCGTGAAAAAGAACTCGTGCGGCGCTGTATAGATCATCCGGATCGGTGTCTCGGTACCGCGCGCGAGCTGATAGGGCCAGATCAGAATGTTATAGATCTGCTGGGCGAACATGAAGCAGATGAGAAACATCGCTGCGATGGCGAGCACCGCATAGAGCAACCGCTGCCGCAGCTCCACCAGGTGTTCCATCAAGGGCGCGCGCGAGGCCTCGATGTCGTCGTCGTCGGGCCGATGTGCGTCGGTGCTCATGGTGTTCGCTGTCGGATGAACTCGTGATCAGAATGGGGATACCCGGCTGAGGTTCCATCGACTGCGTCGAGGAGCGTCAGGCTTCTGCCTTTGCGGCTGGCTTGAGACCAGATGGCCCAGTGTCATTCGCAGGAGGCGATGGCGGCACGATCGGCACTTCAGTGGAAGCCTGCGGGGATCGAATGTGATCGCCCTTGTCGTTCTGTTTCGCTTCAATCCGGCGTGCTGTTGCTGCGGCTGCCGCCATCGCCGCGGGGGAAGCCGAGCCGGCGTCAAGGTGAGCCGGGAGCACCTGTGCGACAGGTGGTTGGGCTGCGTCGACCGCGACCTCGGACTTAGCCGCAGCTTCGGGTGCACTGTCGGAGCCCGGACCGGTGACAGGCTTGCCCAGCGCGTCCGGCGTTACCTTTCCGGCCGCCTCGACATCACGCCACGTTTTCGTCGCGTCCGAGCGCAGGCCATCGACCTCCTTGCGCAACTGGTCGAGCTCGGTTTCTTTGATGGCTTCGTCAAACTGGCGGCGGAAATCGTTGGCGTGGCGACGAACCAGGCCGACATACCGGCCGAGCGTTCGCAACAGTGCTGGCAGCTCTTTCGGTCCCACGACCAGAAGCGCCACCACGCCCACCACCATCAGCTCAGCCCAGCCGATGTCGAACATGCCACCTCCGACGGGCCTTGACCCGATTGCACTCCGCCGTCGCACACAAGCGCCGACAGCCGTTTCGTCCAGCACCACCAGCGCCACTGGTGTGATGACCGAACTGTCCGCTGCGCTCCACGCGGCACGGGTTTGAAGCGGACGGCTCGGTCTCAGTCACACGAGAACATTGAATTTCCTAGAGCACTACCCGATCATACGTGACAGCATTCGCGGTCAAGTGGTCGGATGAGCATGCTCTCCTAACGCCGATCAAAAGTCCCTGCACCATCCGCAACACCCACCGTCCAGGGACTTCTGATCGAAAAGCGGTACGAGATCCAATATGTTGCTCGTACCCTTTGCGTTCCGTCGTTCGTTGCGGCGTCTGACGAGGGTGCCAGACGAGCTACGGAAAGCAGGCGCGAGTGGGCGGTCTCGCCTAAATCGCCAGCGGTTGCGGCCAGCACAGCGATCTTGGCGAGATCTGAAGGCCACGAGCGAAATTAATGGGCTAGTCCCGCCGATCGGAAGTCCCTGCACCATCCGCTACACCCGCCGTCCAGGAACTTCTGATCGAAAAGCGGTACGAGAGTCATGATGTTGCTCGTACCCTTTACTTGCCGTCGTTCGTTTCGGCGCCTCACAACACTGGCAGACGAACTCCGGAAAGCGAGTACTCGTCCTCAGAGTCTAGAGCGATTTCATCCAATCTGTGAATCGCATTGGCGATCCTGTCAGCTCGGATGTTGCTTAGGTCACCAACGCTTGGTCACGGTCAAAGCCGCAAAAGGCTACCAAGCGTCAGGGATTCGACACTGGTATTGCTCAGATCGCGAAGATCGTTCTACGCCTGCCGCAGAAGACACCGAACGTCGCGATCACGACACGAACTGGGCTGCGCCCGACCAGCGACCGGACCTTTGGCGCGACCAGCGACCAAACTCACGCGTCCACCGCGTCGGATCGGACCACGTCAGAGTGTTGGGTGCCCTTGTCAAGCCTTCGTGCTTTCCTCGCTCCGCGTGGCGGTTCCCTCGATCACCTTGCCCGCTTCAGGCTTGGTCTTGTCGTTCGCCACCTCATCGTCGGCGAGGCCCTTCTTGAAGCTTTTGATGCCCTTGGCGGTGTCCGCCATGAGTTCGGAGATCTTGCCCCGGCCGAACAACAGGATCAGCACGACGATGATGGCCATGATCTGCCAGAAACCGATAGACACGGGCATTCTCCTATGAGGGTGTCATAAGCCTAATGGATTGGGCGCTGCGCCGCGTCATTTCAACCTGTGCCGCAGACGCCAGGCGACATTGTGTGCGCCACAACCAGCCTGACCGGCACATCCCTAAGGTGGTCAGGACCAGATTTCGCCCTTCGTCGCAAGACCTTCGCAGATCGCTGCACGCGCTTCAAGCAGCACCGCATCACGAGCCGAAAGCAGTCATACTTTGGTTGACGGACGCGCGTCTGCTTCCTTCCTGTGAATTTGCTCCCGTGGAGCAAACACCATCACGCCCTCGGGATCGATCCGCACCTTGACATCGCTACCCTGCGCAAAGGCATCGCGCTCGCGCAGCAAAGCCCGCACCGGCTGGTCCAGCCCCGACGTGATCACGTCGACGACGGCGAGATCACCTCTGAACCGCCGTGCTACGACGCGACCGGCCATGCCCTCACCATCGGGCGCGAGGCGAACGGCCCGCCGGCGAATACACACGACCACGGTCTCACCATCGCCAAAGCCGGTCGCCTGAAAGCGTCCGAGCGGAGTCTCGACGGCGCCACCTGAGACGCGCGCCTCGATTTCGTTGGTCTCGGAAAACAACCGCGCAACGAATATATCGGCAGGAGCGCGGTAGAGCCCTTCAGCCGTATCGATCTGAATGAGCTGGCCACCGGCCATCACTGCAATGCGGTCGCCCATGCGCATGGCTTCGGTCGGGTCATGGGTCACCATCAGGCCCGTCGCGCGTGTCTCTTTGAGCAAGGCGAGCGTGTGCTCCTGCATCGAGTCGCGCAACTGCACATCGAGACCTGAAAACGGCTCATCCATCAGAATGACAGAGGGCCTGGGCGCAATTGCTCGGATCAGAGCAATCCGTTGCTGCTGCCCGCCGGAGAGGACATCGGGATAAGCATCCGCGTAGGTCTCAAGCCCAACTTGTGCGAGCAGAGCATCGGCTTCAGCGCGTGCTTGGCTCGGCGGCAGAGCTTGCAGGCCGAACATCACGTTGTCGCGGATGGTCAAATGCGGAAACAACGCGAAGTCTTGGAACATCAGCCCGACACTCCGCCGCTCGGGTGGAACAAAGCGCTGAGGGCCAGCAACCTCGAACCCATCGATCGTCACGCGACCGCTGGTAAGGCGCTCGACGCCCGATGCGATCCTCAAGAGCGTCGTTTTGCCGCAACCCGAAGGCCCGAGGAGACAGACGAGTTCACCAGGTTTCACCTCGAACGATACGCCGACAAGGGCGACGTGATCACCGAAGCGACGTCCAACATTCTCAAAGGTAATGCGGCCCGCGAAGGTCGCAGGTGTGCGCGCTCTGCGCTCGACCCGCCCAGGCGAGTGCAATGGTTGCCCCGGCGCCAAGCCGATCCCGGCCCTCAATCGGTCGATAAAACCCATCCGCTCGTCCCTTCAACTCGGTGCGCCATCACGATCCGGGGAGGTAATGGCCCGCCCAAGCCATATAAACTCTGCACCCGCACCAGACGACTGACGCGCCACCCAAGCCCCAACCTTCGGCTGTCACGGGCTACGCGTGAGGCGTCGCTGCGCGCGTCTGCGCTGCGGATCGGTGTCGCGCGCGGTCGGCGCCACGGCCTCCTCGCCATCGCCACCGTCGAGCCAAGTACCTTCACCGACCACGCCCTCGAAGAGGTCGTCCATTGGTGCATCGTCTGCGTCGAGCGGCACTTCGTCCGGCAAGAGCTCGCTGATCTCGCGTGGCTCCGGGACGCGAAAGCCCGTTGGAAGCGCGCTGTCCAAGAACCCCGCCGCCTTCAGGTCGGCAAGACCAGGAAGGTCGGAAAGGCTTCCAAGCGAGAACTGTGACAAGAAGGCCGGTGTCGTTCCGTAGGTGACAGGGCGTCCAGGCGATCGCTTGCGACCTCGCAGATGGACCCAGCCCAATTCAAGCAGCACGTCCAGCGTGCCTTTCGACGTCGCAACCCCTCTGATGTCCTCGATATCAGCTCTGGTGACAGGCTGATGATAGGCGATGATCGCAAGTGTTTCGAGCGCCGCGCGCGACAGGCGCCGCTCTTCAACGACATGGACTTCAAGCAGGTGCGCCAGATCTGGTGCTGTGCGAAACATCCATCCACCTGCAACCTCGACCAGGTTCACACCACGGCCCGCGTATTGTGTGCGCAGGTCCGCGAGCAGTTGCGCCAGATCGTCCTCACCGGCAACGCGCTCGAGGTCGCGGATTGAGAGTGGTCGGCCGGCGGCGAACAGCGTCGCTTCCAGTGCCCGGAGTGCTGCATTGCGCGCAGCGGACGGCAGGTGCGCGATTCGGTCCGGGCGTGCCTCGTGGGCACCGTGGCCATCAGCGCTTGGATGCGCTCGTTCCAACGCACGCCTCGCCTCCCCATCGGGAACAGCGTGCGAGCCGCCACCCGCTTGCCTCACAGTCTTTCGCGATCGGGGTGATGGGCGTCCAGGTCCACTCATGACGCATCATCATCAAGGGGAGCCTCGCGACGGCTCTCATCGCGGCGCGCGACCCGCAGGTACAAGGGTGCAAAAGCGCGGTCCTGGCGAAGTTCGATCAGGCCGTCGCGTGCAAGTTCCAGCGATGCGCCGAACGACGCTGCAAGCGCGGTTCGACCTTCCTCGCCCACGGCCAGCCCATCGTCGAAGCAGAGCGACAACTGCATCCACCCGCCATTGTCAGGCAGGGCATGGCCCAGGAGCTGCTCGAGGCGCGCCCGCGCCTCCCTGATCGACCAAACCTTGCGCGCGCGAACGACATGCACGACAGCGCGCCGGGCCTGGGTCTGGCGGCAGTCGGCATAGGCTTTCAAGAGATCATAGAGTTCCGCGCGCCAAGCTGGCTCGCGAACGGTCGTGACACTCTCGACAGAACCGCGCGCGAAAACATCACGGCCGAGCCGCGGGCGCACCATCAGTTGCGCCGCGGCTTCCCGCATCGCGCCCAGTCTGGCAAGCCGCCAAGCAAGCCGGCGGGCGAGTTCGTCCGGTGGTGTTTCATCGGGCTTCAATTCAGAGCGTGGGAGAAGCAGCCGCGACTTGAGGAAAGTCAGCCAGGCGGCCATGACGAGATAATCTGCTGCCAACGACAGCCGATGGCGCCGCGCATCTTCGACAAACGCCAAATAGGCGTCGGCCAGAGTGACCACAGCGATTTCCCGAAGATCAATCTTCTGAGACCTGGCAAGCGCAAGCAGAAGGTCGAGAGGGCCGCTATAGCCATCGATGGCAATGACGATCGTATCGTCGGCTTCGCCGGAAGCAGCGAGTGCATTGGCAGGCAAGCGCTGCGGCGCATCCCAAGGGAGATCAGCGTCATCAGGGCGTTGCTCTCGACGCGCGTCCCCCCCCGATCGGGTTCGTGTTTTCGCAGGACCGGGGCGCCCCGCCATCGGCATCCCTCCAGGTTGGAGCCCAACGGCTCGAGACGACCGCGAGCTAGTGTCGCGTCACTAACGCTTGGTCCCCACCTTCTGCCGTCTCGCCTGCCAAGCTCGCCAGCGCCGCATGAGCAGGCTATCGTGACGAAATAAGCCCGCTTCAGCAGCTATCCGGACGGGCTCCTAGCGTGGCGCGACCTATGCTTCAGCGCGACGCCGCGCCATCTGCGAAGGTCAACGCCTCACGCAAGGCATCCAGAGCCGCTTCCCTATCGAGAATTGACCCGAATCGCGTGGCTTGAAAACAGGCCTCCGCACGCTGCCTCGCGTCGCCCTCGAGCCGGGGCACGGCGGCTGCGACTGCCTCCATCTCTGCCAGCGTGCCGTTGCAGTGCAAGGCGATGTCCGTGCCGGCGGCAATGACAGCCTCCGCGCGCCGATCCATCGGCCCCTCAAGCGCTCCCATCGATAAATCGTCACTGATCAGCAGACCATTGAAGCCCATCGCTCCGCGAATGATGTCGCTGTGAACGAAGGCGGACTGGCTCGCAGGGCGGCCGTCGTCAATTTTCGAGTACAGGACGTGCGCTGTCATCATTGCTGGCAACCTCGCGAGCATCCGAAACGGCACGAAATCATGCCCCTCGAGCTCATCGCGATCGGCGTCGACGACTGGCAGACTGACGTGGCTGTCGGCTGTGGCTCGCCCATGGCCCGGCACGTGCTTCCCAACGGGGCACACCCCTCCATCTCTGCAGCCATCTGCTATCGCCGCGCCGAGCGCTGCAACGACCTCAGGCACCGTTGAAAACGCGCGTGGACCGATGATCGGGTCGGCCCCACGGGCGGGCAGGTCAAGAACGGGCACGCAGTTCATGTTGCAGCCAACGTCGGTGAGGTCGGCCGCGATCAGCGACGCGACACGCCGTGCGGCTTCGGTGGCGGTTTCCGGCGCCTGTTCGTACCAGCGCCCGAAGGCGGCCATCGGCGGATAGGCGCGCCACTCTGGCGGCAGCAGACGCTGCACTCGGCCGCCCTCCTGGTCGATGGCGACCAGCGTGTCGTCATGGCCAACAGCGTCTAGAGCTTCTCCAACGAGGCGCCGCACCTGTTCGCGCGAGCGGCAGTTTCGCGTGAACAGGATGAGGCCTGCGGGCTCACTGTCCCGCAAGAAGCACCGCTCCGCGTCGCCGAGGCGTTCGCCAGCGAGACCCGTCATAAAGCGCATGCGCATGGTTCGGCCTCGATCGACCCGATGACTACCCTGATGCCGGCGAGATACGCGACGAAATGGGAAAAGCCATGGTGCGCACAAACCATTTCGACCCCCGAGGCGCCGTAAGGGTCTTATTTGAACATTCCAAGTGGCCGGACGGTCGACGACAAGGACGCTGTGTCCAGCCCGGCCGGTTGCACACCAGCGCGCCTCAATAGGCCTTGACCCAGCAATCGGAATACCCTGCCGAGCGCAGCCGAGCGCAAACGTCATTCGCTGCATCGCGTGATGCCGGCGGCCCGATCACGACGCGGTACATCATCCCAAGCCCTCGCGAGCTCAAATCGGCCTCTTGGACGTCAGGTATAGCGCCGGACAATGCCGTTGTGTAACGCTCGCGAAGATCGGCAAACGCCTTAAGCGCCTCGATGCGGCTGCCCTTGGACGCAATCACGGCCACGAAACCCAGGCCAGATGACGGCGCTGTCGTCACGGGCGCGCGGACATTGCGCTCAAGGGGTGCTTCGGCCTCCGCGGCACTCGCAACCTCGCGCGCCACGGGTGGCGCACGCTCCGGCTCGAGGTCCGTCCTTGGGAGACGATTTCGTGCCGGAAGCGGGACGTCGCGCAGTGGGTCACTTGCGCTCGACACGCTGCCGGGCGTCACCGGGAGTCCGCTCGAGTTGTTGACAACAACCGGCGCATTGGGTGGCGGGGATGTCGTCGGCGCGGAGGCAGAGGGGCCGCGGGGAGCGGCATTCAGCAGGGGCGGGGGCGACGTAGCCGGAGCCTCAACTACTGGGTCCGTTCGCTGCGATGGTGGTGCCCCTTGGGCAGGGGGAGCTGGGTCGTCGCCGACAAATGCGATACCCGGCAGCGGCTGAATTGGCGGCGTCGCGGGTCGTGTCTCCTCGACGACGGTCCCATCAGGCCGGACGACCATGGTGGACACCGTACGCACGCGTTCCGAGCGCTCAGCCGCAGGCACTCCGCGGCCTTCATCGAGACGATCGAGCAACCGGCTATCAGTGTTCGCAAAGCGCTGTCCGCCAGGATCGTCAGGCTTGACCTTGGTGGGGCCGGTTGACGCCCGCACAATGGGACCATCCTGGCTCGGCGCGCCGCCAAACATCGCATTGTAGCCGTAGAGAACGCCACCTCCGACCATCACGAATACGATCAGGGACGCAGCGATGGCGACGCCGCGTTTCCAACGCGAGTTGCGCGCACGCGCCGGCAGTTCGTCGTCCTCGTCGTCGGCATCGTCGTAGACGCGGTCCTGAGCGGCAACCGGCATCGTCGCTGTCCCGCCATAGCCATCGAACGGCTGCGACGATGGATCGGAGTAGGGATCGCCCTGGTAGCCATAAACGCCAGCGTTGCGCGCGCCCTCGCTGTAGGTGCCAAACTCAGGCGCCTGCCCAAGACCGGGTTCGACACGGTTCGCATTGGCGTTCGACCAGCCGAAGTTCGATAGGTCATGATCGAGATCGGCTGGCTGCGCCGCCCGAGCGCGCACGCCGAACCCATCGAATTCAGCAGGCTCAGGGCGCGCAAAGCCATGTTCCGGCTCAAAGGCTGCTCCCCGTAGTCCCGGTGGAGGAACAGTCCCGGCCGGATCGAAGGTCCCGAACCGTGGATCCAATTCGCCACGGGACGGACCGTCGTACTGTGTTTCGAGACGCTGCGCCAATGTGGGTGAATAGGCTCTCGGATCATCGTCCACGTGGGACCCGTAACTGCCCGGAACGAAGTACTGCGACAGCGGTGGTTCGGCGTGGGTCGACGCAGGATATGCGCTCGCCTGCGTGTAGGCGTGATACGTGGAGCCATCGTCAACAGGTGCGCTGACAGCATACTGCTGCTGGGGATCGAGCTCCGGCGCGCCCCAACCTGGTTGTCTGCCTGCGGCTGCGCCGTGCGCTTCTGGCGCGTTCCAGTCTGCCGCGGTCCAGGCGAACGGATCAATCGGGTTACCGGACTGATAGCCGCCGTGACCGGCGCCCCCGCCATAGGCATTCGCGTATCCACCCTGCGGCGCAGCCGGCGCGTGCGGGACGCGATCGTCATGGTTGCTCTGGGCGTAGCCGGTCTCCTGACCGCCATTCGGGCCGTAACCGCCCTCTCCCCAATGGCCCCGGTTGGCTACCGGATCAGCGCCGCGCTGGATCGCGTAGCCGTCGGGCCCTTGGGGCGTTGGAACGTCGTTTGGATGCCCGTATCCTTGGGCTGCAGAGCCCATGCCCCCAGAGCCTGGGGCGCTTGCAACGCCGTAGCCAGGCTGGCGCACGTTGAATTGCCCGCCGTCGTCTTGCGACATGCCGTTCCGGGCAGGAGCCGTGACGCCGGCATGATGATGCGACGGTGGCGCCGGCCAACCGCCGTCCTGCGCCTGGCCGCGGTAAGGGTGATGGTTACCATCAGGACCAAGCTGCGCTCGGAGCTGTCGCTCGCGAAAGGCCCGGTCCAGATCTGAGCTGGACGTCGGCGGTGTCGAGCGCACCATCCGCTACCCCCTGACCTTATTGACCCAAGACGTCGTCACCGTTCTGTCGATCGCGCTGTGAGCCGACCCTGGAAGGGTCTTAGGCCCACGCTTGCGCACGGAGCGGACAGTCCCGGAATTCCCTCTATCTCAAACCCCACTCTGCACGCCCAGCGACCCCGCTTGACCGAAGCATGTCGTGCACGCGTTCACACCAGCGGTAAGGGGGCGCACGGAATTACTGATCCATCCGCCAGCACAGGCCCCACCAGCGCACGTGACGCTCTCCCCCTGCTGAACCGCGTGGCCGGAAGCCTTCGGCCCCCCGTTTGAGGTTGCCCCGATGCTATGAGGATCGTTGGCCCGTGAGAGCATCCGACCTCCCCGATGCAACGTCGACCTCGGTCGCACGATTCGCAGCAACAAACGACCGCTCGCCCCGCGCTTCACCTTACATTTCTTCTGGCGCCGAAACGCCGACCAGCGCAAGCCCAAGCCCAATCACGGTCTTAACCGCATGAACGAGTGCCAAGCGCGCCCTGGTTGTTTCTGGAGCGTCGGGTCGGATAAAGCGCAAATGTGGCGAATCATTGCCTTTTGCCCACTGCCCATGGAGCGCCGACGCGAGTTCATAGAGGTATCTGGGAATGCGATGCGGCTCGCGCTCGCGTGCTGCATTTTCGATCGCACGCGGATAGCGCGAGAGCAGTCGCAACAGATCGCGTTCGCCAGGGTCGGCCAGCAGCGCCGAATCGGCCGCTGACAGACTGGGGGTCCGCACTGGATCGTAAAGCCCTTCGTCAAAGGCCTTGCGCAGCACCGACGCGATGCGTGCGTGCGCATACTGAACATAAAAGACCGGGTTATCCTTCGACTGCTCGACGACCTTGGCGAGATCGAAATCGATCTGCGTCTCCGGCTTGTTCATGAGCATCATGAACCGCACCGGATCACGCCCGACCTCGTCAACGACATCGCGCAGCTCGACGAACGTGCCAGCGCGCTTCGACATGCGCACGGGCTCGCCGTCACGCACGACCTTGACGAGATTGCAGATCGGCGTCTCGAAATCGACCGGGTGATCGGGATCAGGGGAAAGCGCCCTCACGGCCGCCTTGATGCGCGGAACGTAGCCGATATGGTCAGCGCCAAGCACGTTCACATAATGATCGTAACCGCGCTCGACCTTGTTGTCGTGATAGGCGACGTCGGCTGCGAAGTACGTGTAGCTGCCGTCCGATTTCATGAGAGCGCGATCGACATCGTCTCCGAAGTCGGTTGAACGGAACAGTGTTTGCTCGCGGTCTTCCCACTCCTCGTCGTCATGGCCCTTTGGCCTCGGGAGGTGGCCTTCATAAATGTAGCCCCGTGCCCGCAGCTTTTCGATCGCAGCCTTGACCTGGTCGCGGCCCGCCTCGGTCAGCGCGCGCTCAGAGAAAAAGACGTCGTGGCGAACGCCCAGCGCCGCGAGATCCCGCTTGATGTCTTCGAGCATGAGCTCAATCGCGAGATCACGCGCAAGGTGCGCGGCGTCTGCTTCCGGCCGCTCAAGCAGGGCACCCTGATAGCGTTCAACCAGCGCCTCGCCGACGGTCTTCAAGTATTCACCCGGATAAAGCCCTTCCGGAATATCGCCGATGGTCCCGCCGAGCGCTTCCCGGTACCGCAACAGGGCCGAAAGCCCGAGCTTGTCGACCTGAGCGCCGGCATCGTTAATGTAGTATTCGCGTGTCACGTCGAAGCCGGCTGCGCCGAGCAGCCGCGCAAGCGTGTCGCCGAACACCGCGCCGCGACAATGACCAATGTGCATCGGGCCAGTCGGATTGGCCGATACGAACTCGATATGGACGCGTCGTCCCGTCCCGAGGCCAACACGGCCAAACGACGCTGGATCGTTGAGGATTGCCTGCAGGAGCCGCTGCCACACACACTCGGCCAGTCGAATATTGAGAAAGCCGGGACCTGCGACGTCCGCAGCGGCAATGTCTTTGTCATCAAGCAGCTTGCGCGACAGCGCCTCGGCAAGGTCTCGCGGTTTGAGCCCAGCCCGCCTTGCCAGAACGAGTGCAGCATTCGAGGCAACGTCACCGTGCGCGGGATCCCGGGGCTCCTGGATCTCAATGCCATCGAACCCAACGTCGGAGCCAAGTTGTCCATCGGCTTTGAGCGAATTGAGCGCGCTGCGAACCTTGGCATCGACCGCGGCAAATATGTTCATGTCAGACGATCCCCGGAGTGCGCACGACGCGAATGCCGCGTCAACGGTCGGGCCGGCTAACGCAGTTCCGGTGTGGCGTCAAACAGACGGCGATGTTCGGACAAGGCGAAGCGATCCGTCATGCCTGCGACGAAATCACCAACGATGCGCAAACGGTTGCGCTCGCACCGCTCAACCTGAGCGCCGCGCGCCCAGCGCTCCAGCATTTCGTGGGGGTGCGCGCGATATCTGTCCACGAGATCGCCGACGACCAGGCAGGCGTCATCCATGACAGCCATCACCTTCGCGTGCCGGTAGAGCTTGGCGAACAGGAACCGCTTGAGGATTTCGAGATCGGGGGCAAGGGCGGCGGAGAACCCGATTACCGGCTCGCGCGCTTGGCGAATATCGGTCGCGTTGGCTGGTTCAATGTTCGCCAATCTCCGACGTGACTCCCCCACGACGTCGTTCACCATCAGCGTGATCAACTGCCGGACGACTTCGTAGATGTCGCGCGCACGCTCGCGCGTCGCGCGCGCTGCGACCCGCTCCAAGATTGGTGCAATCAGGGGAACTGGCCGCAGGTCCTCCATGGAGATCAGCCCCGCCCTCAGCCCGTCATCGATGTCGTGGGTTCGCCATGCGATGTCATCAGCGAGTGCCGCGACCTGTGCTTCCGCCGAGGGCTGACAATCAAATTCGAGATCCATCAGCGCTTGGAACCCCCGAAGCGCCCGCATCAGCGTGGCATCACCCGGATGTCCGCCACTTGCCGGTGGACCGTTGTGCTTGGCGAGCCCCTCAAGCGTCTCCCACGTCAGGTTCAGGCCATCGAAGTCGGCGTACTTGCGTTCGAGATAGGTGACGATGCGGAAGCTCTGCACGTTATGGTCGAACCCGCCGCAATCGGCGAGCTTTGCATCGAGCGCCCGCTCCCCCGCGTGCCCGAATGGTGGGTGGCCGAGGTCGTGCGATAGTGCGATCGCCTCGGCGAGGTCCTCATCAAGGCAAAGCTGGCGTGCAATCGTCCGCGCGATCTGGGTGACCTCAAGAGTATGCGTGAGGCGCGTGCGAAAATTGTCGCCTTCGTGGAACACGAACATCTGCGTCTTGTACGTGAGGCGCCGGAAGGCCGAGGCGTGAACGATCCGGTCTCGATCTCGCTGAAACGCCGAGCGGGTCGGACATTCGGGCTCGGCGTGCAGCCTGCCGCGGCCTTGAAGACGGCTTGCGGCGTAGGGCGCGAGCGCGCGATGGCCGCGTGGCAGCTTGGCACCGTAGTCGAAGTGCGCCTCGGGATCGCGCGGCGTAGGGTTGCGAGATGCGGCCAAGGGCGCGCTCCTGCGGATGCGAGAAGATGCGATCACCTGCGCCGCGCGATCCCGGGTGCAAACCGTAGATTGGCGCTGACGCTTCGGCACTATATATTGTCGTCAAGTGTTACGGCGTTGCGACGTATGTCAAACGCCTCTGGCGCAAGGGCGCCGACCAAGGCGTGCAGCCAAGTCCTGTGCAGCCAAGTCGCGTGCAGGCAGTCCGGACTGTACTGCACCGCTCCTACCATCGCGAGGATGTCGATCATGGACGCAACCGTCAGCTTGAGCGAAAACGCCGCTCGGCGCATTTCCGAGATCGTTGCAACAGAACCGGAACCGAAGATGTTGCGCCTCAGCGTGGAGGGCGGCGGCTGCACAGGGTTTCAGTACAAGTTCGATCTCGTCGACGCGACACCTGCGGATGATGACATCGTGATCGAGCGGGCCGGTGCCAAGGTTGCGATCGATTCGGTCTCGCTGCCGTTCCTGGCCGGGTCAGAGATCGATTACGTCGACGCGCTTATCGGCGCTGCTTTCAAGGTCCACAACCCCAACGCGGTTGCAGCTTGCGGCTGCGGCACCAGTTTCACGGTCTAACGCGCGGCGGAGGGTCTGCGCCCGGGCACCAGTGACGCTTGGCGCGTGTGACGGGTCGCGCTGTCCGCTCGGCGAGCAGTGCCGCGCCGGGAACCTTCGCGACGAAACCCCGCCACGAGGAGACGGACGACCTTGACCTCTCAGTTCAGTCTCAAAATCGCGACCTGGAACGTCAACGGAATCAAGGCACGGCTCGAAACCCTTCTGAATTGGCTTCGCGAGGCAAACGCCGACGTCGTATGCCTGCAAGAGATCAAGACGGTTGCCGAAGGGTTTCCGCGCGAACCGTTCGAAGAACTTGGGTACAACATTGCGATGGCCGGCCAGAAAAGCTTCAACGGCGTCGCAATCCTGTCGAAGGCGCCGCTGGAGGACGTGATCGACCGCCTGCCTGGCGATGCGGACGACGAGCAGGCGCGCTACCTCGAAGCAACGATCCCGTTCGGGCAGGGTGTCGTTCGCGTCGCCACCATCTACTTGCCAAACGGCAATCCGATCAATACCGGCAAATTCGACTACAAGCTCGCGTGGATGAAGCGGCTAGAGGCCCACGCCCGGACGCTTCTCACACATGAGATCCCCGTCGTTCTGGCCGGTGACTATAATGTCATCCCGGAGCCGCAAGACGCGAAAGCACCGGAAAATTGGCTCGGCGATGCGTTGTATCAGCCCGAAAGTCGCGACGCGCTATCAGCTCTCATGGCGCTTGGCTTCACCGATGCCCTAAGGGCAACCACGACGGCACCGGCGACATTCACATTCTGGGATTATCAGGCCGGCGCCTGGCAGAAGAATAACGGGATCCGCATTGATCACATCCTCTTGAGCGCACAAGCAGCCGATCGTCTCTCAACCGCAGGGATCGACAGGCACGTCCGAGGCTGGGAAAGCCCGAGCGACCACGTGCCTGTGTGGATCACCCTTGAAGCTCAGGGTCCGTAGCGCCGATCGGTCGTCCGTGGGTCGCCTTGTTAGGCAGCCCAACGGACAGCGCGGATCGGCGGTCCATCGCCTCAACGCCCGACGCGTGGCAAAATCCCAGGTCGCCGACGGCGATCTTGAGCCTCGGCCTCGATCCGGGCGTTGACTCGATCGAGCTCACGGGTGAGCGCACGGGACTCGTGTGGCGTGATCCGCCCATCGGCGCGCGCATCTTGCAGCATTGACTTGGCATTGCGAACCAGGCGTCGCAGTTGGAGCCCTTCGATGTATGTGATGCTTCCAATCTGGCGACCGCGTTCGATCTTACCTTCGAGAAAGATGATACGGCGGTCGAAATCGTAAGCAGGCCGGGCGTCTGCCGGCGGGATTGCGACTGCGATTGCAGCCGTGGTTGCTGCTGCGACCATCAGGCTGAGAACCAAGCGCTTCATGGCGACATCTCCAGTTTGGCAAGCGTACCGAGCAAGACCCTGTCCCAGCGACCGAGCGGCGCTTGCTGGCAGCGCCCCGCGGGACAAGCGTTGGGGTCGGTTTAGTTCTCGGGCACTGAACCGGCTTTGAACGGCAATGTCAGGAACCATTCAGGCTGTCTGGCGCAGGTCCTGTCCGACGTCGCGAGCGCGCCTCAGAGGTACTCGGAGAGTTCGATCAGATTGCCGTCGGGGTCACGCAGGTAGATTGACCTTATCTGGCCCATGGCACCGGTGCGACTGACCGGCCCCTCGATCACCGGCACGCGCTCTGCTGCGAGATGGGCCAGCACTCGGTCGATGCTGGCAACGATGAAGCACAAATCCGCAGATCCGGGAGTTGGAGCGCTCGCCTTCGGGTCGAACTCATGGCCTGCGACATGCAGGTTGATCTTCTGCGTACCGAACGTCAGCGCGACGCGCGACTGCGGCCCGAAAGTGATTCTGCGCATCCCGAGAGCCCGCTCATAGAAGTCGCAGGTCGCTTCTATGACGGCAACGGTGAGAACCAGATGGTCCAACGATTGAACTGCCCAGTCGTTGGGCAGGCATTCTGATGCATTCATAAGCAATTCGCCTTATTTTTGATCTTTCGACGGTGACGTGGGCTGACTGTTTTCCCGGCACCAGATTGTTTTCTCCTTCGTTTTCCGCGCGCTCACTTCCTGCTCACCGCTTGGCATGTCCCATGCAGTATTACCGTCAACCATACCGGGAGGAGGTTGGTCGATGAAAAAAATCGAGGCGATCATCAAGCCGTTCAAACTTGACGAGGTCAAAGAGGCCTTGCAGGAGATCGGGCTGCAGGGCATCACCGTCGTTGAGGCGAAGGGGTTCGGTCGTCAGAAGGGGCACACCGAATTGTACCGCGGCGCGGAATACGTCGTCGACTTTCTTCCCAAAGTCAAAATCGAAGTCGTCCTGCCCGATGCCATGCTCGACAAGGCGATTGAAGCCATTCAGAAGGCCGCACACACGGGTCGCATCGGCGACGGCAAAATCTTCGTCTCGACCATCGACGACGCCATTCGCATCAGGACCGGCGAAACCGGCACCGACGCGATTTGAGCACCCACCCATTTCGAGCCAACCGAGCTTAAGCTTCCGGTGGCTCGAACCCGGCCCGGCCGAGCCGCCACGCGGTTTCAGCAGCCGGGCTTTCTTTCCTATAGCTCGAAGGGGAACAACTGATGAGCACACCTGCTGACGTCCTCAATATGATTAAAGAAAAGGACGTGAAGTACGTCGACCTGCGCTTCACCGACACCAAGGGCAAGATGCAGCACGTGACTGCCGACGCCTCGTGCATCGACGAGGGCATCTTCGCCGATGGATATGCTTTCGACGGCTCTTCGATCGCAGGCTGGAAGGGCATTGAAGCGTCCGACATGATGTTGATGATGGACCCGTCCTCGGCGCATATCGATCCATTTTTCGCCCAGACCACGCTTGCAATCTTCTGCGACGTGCTCGAGCCGTCGACCGGCGAGCCCTATGATCGCGATCCGCGTTCGATTGCGAAGAAGGCCGAAGCCTACATGAAGTCAGCCGGCGTCGGTGACACGGCCTACTTCGGCCCCGAGGCTGAATTCTTCCTGTTCGACGACGTCAGGTTCAAATCCGACCCTTACGAGACGTCGTTCCGGCTCGATTCAAGCGAGCTGCCGTCGAACATGGGCACAGAGATGGAGATGGGCAACCTCGGCCATCGCCCGCGTACCAAGGGCGGCTACTTCCCGGTACCGCCGGTCGATTCGGGCCAGGATATCCGATCTGAAATGCTCTCGGTCATGGCCGAAATGGGTGTGACCGTCGAAAAGCACCACCACGAGGTTGCATCGGCCCAGCACGAACTCGGCATCAAGTTCGCGACCCTCGTCACGGTCGCAGATCATCTGCAGATCTATAAGTATGCGATCCACAATGTGGCGCACGCCTACGGCAAGACCGCGACGTTCATGCCGAAGCCGGTGTTCGGGGACAACGGGTCTGGCATGCACGTGCACCAGTCGATCTGGAAATCGGGCGAACCGATGTTCGCAGGCAACCAGTACGCCGACCTGTCGCAGACGTGCCTCTACTACATCGGCGGTATTCTGAAACACGCCAAGGCCCTTAACGCGTTCACCAACCCGTCGACCAACTCCTACAAGCGCCTCGTCCCCGGCTACGAAGCTCCGGTCCTGCTCGCCTACTCGGCCCGCAACCGCTCGGCATCGTGCCGCATCCCCTACACGACCTCGCCGAAGGCGAAGCGTGTCGAAGTTCGCTTCCCCGACCCATCGGCCAACCCGTATCTGGCATTCTCGGCCATGCTGATGGCTGGCCTCGACGGGATCGCGAACAAGATCGATCCAGGCGCTGCTATGGACAAGAACCTCTACGATCTGCCGCCGGCAGAACTCGCAGAGATCCCGACCGTGTGTGGAAGCCTGCGCGAGGCGCTCGCGTCGCTCGACGCAGACCGCGCGTTCCTCAAAGCCGGTGGCGTGTTCTCGGACGACATGATCGACGCCTACATCGAGCTGCGGATGGAAGAAAACATGCGCTACGAGATGACGCCGCATCCGGTCGAGTTCGACATGTACTACTCGGTCTGATCCACCGACATAGCCGGGCCCTGGCGCCTGGCCAGCTCGTGGGAACCCCTTCGACGTGAGCGCATCGACGCCGGGCTGCAAGGTCCGGCGTTTGCGCGTCTGAAGTGGCATCGGCAATGCGGAGGAACGGCGCGGATAAACTGAGTTCGGGTCGGTGTCTGGCCGGTCGGTAACGCTGCGTTCAGCTTTTCAGCTCACCATCCCCGAACACGATTCATCCCGAAAGCGCGTTGCCCACCATGAGACTTATCCTCATCGACGATCGCGGTGAGTTGTGGGGCCAATCCTCACCCATCGCCCGGCGCTCCTTTGCCGGGCCCTCCGGCGATGAGGGATATACGACATATCTCGTCCGCAACCTGGGCTTTGCCGCAATCGACCAGTTCGGAGCATCGCTGCAAGTGCGGCTGAGGCCCGCTATCACAAGCCAGGCCACGTTCGAGACCCTTATGACTTGGCTTGCGCGCCAGACCTGCGAGCGCGTCGTGCTCAACTACTTCGACGGTGAATGGCGGCTCGAGTTGCACCGTTCGACTGCCCTGCTCGGGCATCGGGTGCTTGAGCTCATCAACACGTTGCAGCTGGCAAGGCCACGCGATTTCATCGCCCGCCCTGCACCGGTCGATAGCCTGAACGATTTTCCAGTTCTGATGTCGTTATTGCGCAGCTGGCCGCAGCTTCGCGAGCGCGTGCATCAAGACGGACTGCGGCGCATCCTGGCGCAGATCACCAAAGACCGGTACACGCTCTTGCGCTACGACCCTTCTACACGTGCTCTCGTCATCGAAGAGAGCGGCAGCGGCTATACGAGCTACGGCAAAGACTGGCCAAAGCGGGCGCGCGGCGCGCTGTTCGAGCAGCAGCCCGACGTTGACTATGGCCACTGGCTTCGGCGCACTTATGACGCAGCGCTCCAATGCGAAGACCCGCTGGTGCACGACGTAGATGCCATTGTGTCGACGCCGGAGTTCGGGCGCTATCGGCTGCGCTATAAGCGCATCATCCTACCCTGCCACACGCAGGCCGGGACCTGGCTGCTCGCGAGTTCGACCCTCGAAGACAGCATCGACCTGCGTGTCGACGAGGCGCTCCAGCGACCAGCGTAAGTCCTCGATGGCCTCTCCAATCGGGATCACGCCGAGACCGACCTCGACGCCGGCGAGATGGTTGTTCTCGAACTTGACGTGGTAGGCCACAGACCTGTAACCGGCGCGCTGCGGCACCCCGCCGTTCGCAACGCCGCGGGCAAAGAACGTCATCGTGCGGTCGCACGACCAGCGTCCAATCGCGAGCGCGCGTGATATGCGCGGGAGAACCTCGGTTAATCCAGTCCCACGCACCTGAGGGTCGATCCAGACGCCACCCGAGAACAGCACGAGCCCAGCGATCGCATCTGCGCCATCGACCGTGACGTGACAGGCTTCTCCAGGTCTCCGCATGGCGCCGGGATCGGCATAGAACAAGCTCAGGCGTTCTGCCTCGTGTTTGAAGTTCGTTCCGGCCCAGTTGAAGAAGCGTCCAGCCTGGGTCGCCATGACCCTCCCGCTGCGATCGCGGGCGATGATGCAGAACCCCTCGTCGTCGACCGCCCCGCATTCCGGATCGAAAAGCGGCAGAAGCGGGATCCAGGTGGCACGCTTGGCCCTGTTGATGGCAACGAGCGTCGCCAGCGGTTCGAACGTGAGGGTCAACCCACGGCTCCGGATCAGTTCGTTGGCTGCTGCGAGGTAGCCGGCAAGCAAGGTGCGCGGACCGTAGTCGATGGTGATGCCGTCGAGGAACGGAATGGCCGAGACAGGTCTCGCGGTCGGATCAGGAATGGGCTCCGCCACGGACGCCACGGCCCGTTCCTCAAGGCCCTGGCGTTCGCCGAAGCGAGGCTCTGGGCTCGACCCGGGATCGGCTGCGCGATGCGCGGCACCTGTTGGCAGTTGCCTGACGATCTCTTGCATGGAAGGCCTTCCAACTCGCTGGGCACAAGCGGCCTTCGGACCGCTGTGGCGGTAACGACGGACTTCGGGGCAGAATGGAGGTCGAGACGCGACGAACATCAGGACGGAACAGCGACCGATGGGCCGTTGTGCAGCGCCCGCATAAGGTTAAAATCAAGTTAGCGATAGTTTCAAGATGGGTCGTGCGGAACTAAATCCTTCAAACAATTGAGGTTAGACCGACAGCTCCAACCGGCGTCCACGACCCGGTTCGTGATGACCTACGCCCCGCATATCGCCCTGCTGAACACCCCTTGGAGACAACCCTGATGACGACGAGTGCGCTGATCGAGCCATGGACCACGCCCTACGGTCTGCCCCCATTCGGCGCCATTGCGATTGCCGATTTCCGGGATGCGTTTGAGGCAGCGATGACGCAACACCGTCGCGAGATCGATATGATCGCGGCGTCAGAGGACCCGCCGTCATTCGACAACACCATTGCAGCCCTCGAGCGTGCAGGCGCACAGCTCGACCGGGTTGCAGCGACCTTCTATAACCTCGCCTCCGCGGCGACGTCGCAAGCCCTCCAGGAGATCGAACGGGAACTGGCGCCCAAGATGGCAGCGCACAGCAATGCCATCACCTCGAATACGGCACTGTTTGCCCGGATCAATGCGCTTTACCGATCGCGCGAGAGCCTCCGGCTTACTGACGAGCAGACGCGCGTCCTCGAGCGCACACACCTCGGCTTCGTGCGCGCAGGGGCCAGCCTCGAAGAGGCCGACAAGGAGCGGCTTGGCATCATCAAGCAGCGCTTGTCGGAGCTTGGCACCGCTTTCTCGCAGAACGTCCTCGCCGACGAAGCCGCCTTCGAACTGCCGCTTGAGGCCCCACGCGACCTCGAAGGCCTACCAGATTTCCTGATCGCTGCCGCTGAAGCAGCCGCCGTTGAGCGCGGGTCGTCGGCTAGCCATGTGATCACACTGTCGCGCTCTCTCATTGAGCCGTTCTTGATGTTTTGCCCGAACCGGGCCCTGCGTGAGCGGGCCTTCAAAGCGTGGGTCAGCCGCGGCGCCAATTCGAACGAGCATGACAATCGTGCCCTCGTCGCCGAGATGCTCGCGCTGCGCCAGGATCGCGCGCGGCTGCTCGGCTTCGAGAACTTCGCGGCCTATAAGCTCGACACCACGATGGCCGAGACCCCAGCGCGGGTTCGCGATCTGCTGGTGCGCGTTTGGCAACCGGCGCTTGCGCGGGCCTTGGAGGAGCGCGACGCGCTCGCCGAATACGCCCGCTCGGAGGGGGCCAACATCGAGATCGAGCCGTGGGACTGGAGGTATTGGGCAGAGCGGGTGCGCAAGGCGCGCTATGACATCGACGAAGTGGAAGTAAAGCCCTATTTCACGCTCGATTCGATGATCGAGGCCGCATTCTACACGGCCCACCGCCTGTTTGGCCTGACCTTCGTCGAACACCACGGACTCGCCCTCTATCACCCGGACGTCCGGGCGTGGGACGTGCGTGATGCATCGGGGCAGCACGTCGGGCTGTTTCTTGGCGACTACTTCAACCGCGCGAGCAAGCGTTCCGGTGCCTGGATGTCAGCCTATCGCGGCCAGCGCAACCTCGACGGCCGCGTGCGCCCCATCATCGTCAACGTGTGCAACTTTGCGAAGGCTCAGCCAGGCAAACCGACCTTATTGTCGTTCGACGATGCGCGAACCTTGTTTCACGAATTTGGTCACGCGCTGCACGGACTGTTGTCGGATGTCACCTACCCATCACTTGCTGGCACAAGCGTCGCCCGTGATTTCGTCGAGTTGCCGAGCCAATTGTTCGAACACTGGCTCGAGACCGACGACGTGCTCGACCGTTTCGCGCGCCATGCCGAGACAGGGAAACCGTTGCCGGCAGCGCTCAAGCAGAAAATCATCGCGGCCAGGCGCTTCAATCAGGGCTTTGCGACACTCGAATATCTCGCATCCGCGCTGGTTGACCTCGCGTTCCACGAGCACGCGCATACGCCCGACATGGACCCGATGACTTTCCAGGCGCGTGTGCTGACAGAAATTGGTATGCCGCGCGAGATCGTCATGCGGCATGCAACGCCGCACTTTCTTCACGTGTTCGCGGGCGACGGATACTCGGCGGGGTATTACAGTTACCTCTGGTCAGAGGTCCTCGATGCGGACGCATTCGCTGCCTTCGAGGAAACGGGCGACGTATTCCACGCTGAGACCGCAGAACGGCTGAGGCGCTACATCTACGCAGCCGGTGGCGTGCGAAAGGAGCAGCAGGCCTATGAGGCGTTCAGGGGGCAGCTCCCAGGTATCGAAGGTCTGATGAAAAAGCGAGGGTTCGCCTGAGCATTCTTTGGCTCAGGGATCGTCTATCCGTACACAAGGACGGCGAAACAGCCCGCGCCGAGCAGAGCCATCGGCAGGCGCGCGCCGATCCGCCTCATCGCGTGCACGATCCTGCGGGCGAACCCTCGCCAGTCGCGCGTCGCGATGAAGCCGAGCACGAGGCCGACGGCCACGCCCCCTCCGAAGCTGTCGAATGGAAAGCCTCCCAGCGCGGCCAGCGAAGGGGTCCCGAATCCAGCCGTCGACGGATCGAGCAAAAAGGTAACGGACCCGACCCCAAGCCCGATCAGCATCAGTGCGCCAAATCGCAACGCAGCAAACATCCGCCCGTCCCCGCACCCAACATCCCCGCCAGGAGCTTAGCCAAACGTAGCTAATGCTCCGTGAACGAGCGTTGCGACCCGGGAAGCCAGAGCTTCAGCCAGCAAGCGACCGTACCCGTCCGAGTGCCAGCGGTAGGGCCTGGTTGAAAATGTCGAGAAGCTCCGGCGTTCCGACGCTCACCCTGATGCACCGATCAAGCGGCGCGACACCGGGCATGCGCACGAACACGCCATCCTCCGCAAGAGCCTCTAGAACGGCTTTTGCAAACGCACCGTCCGCACCACAATCGATTGCAACGAAGTTGGTCGCAGACGGCAGCGCAGACAGGCCGTTGGCACGCGCGATCGCAGTGATCTTTGCGCGCGCCTGCCCGATCCGCTCGACCGTTGCGGCAAGATGCGCTTGATCGGCCAACGCCGCCCGGGCGCCCTCCTGTGCGATGCGCCCTACGCCGAAGTGATTGCGGATTTTATTGAAGCTCTGGACGAGGTGCCGCGCACCAATGCCATATCCAACCCGGAGACCGGCCAACCCGTACGCTTTCGAGAAAGTGCGAAGCCTCAGCAGGTTCGGTCTTGATGTATCAATCTGCGGCAAGGCCTCGGCAGGTGCTGTATCGGCATAGGCCTCATCAAGGCAGATCAGCGTTGTCGGCGGAACGCGGTCGAGAAACTCGGTCACGGCCTCGGCAGGCCACCAACTGCCCATCGGATTATCGGGGTTTGCAACATAGACGAGCCGCGCGTCCGTCGCGATGACAGCTGCTGCGAGCCCATCGAGATCCTCGCGATCATGGACGTAAGGGACGCGTGTCAAGACCCCGCCGAAGCCCGCTACGTGATAATTGAACGTCGGATAGGCACCAAGCGACGTTACGACGCCGAGACCCGGCTCGACGACCAAGCGGCACGCAAGCCCAAGCAGCCCGTCGATGCCACCGCCAACGACGATCTCCTCAGGGTGAACACCGTGGTGCGCGCTCAGATCATGGCGCAGGTCATGAAGCTCGGGGTCGCCATACATCCAAACGTCACGCGCGGCCCGTGTCATCGCCTCGACAGCTCGCGGCGATGGGCCGAACACGCTCTCATTCGCGCCGAGCCTCGCGCGGAAAGCGGCGCCTCTGCGCCGTTCCAGCGCTTCGGGCCCAACGAAAGGCACGGATGCCGGCAACTCTGCGACAACGCCGGTTTCAATCGGTGCCGCTGAAACGACAGGTGTAGGGCGCGATTGGGCCAAAGGGGTGAACTCCACGTCTTCCAGTTGCGAGGATCACGCCATCCGCTCAGAGCAAGCCGAGCTCGGCGAGTTCAAGCCGCATCGCCTCCGGGAGCGCGCCGGCGTCGCCACGTCCCACCGCCGAAAGATCAACGGGCGCATCATCCGGTTCAAGATACCGCCAGCCCTGGAACGGCCGCCTCGGGACTGGTCTCACCGGAACAAGTCCCGGATCAAGCTCGATCAGGCAGCAGGAGGTGCCATCCTCCTTGGTCCCACTGTCGAAACCGACGATCCGTTGGCGCACCAGGATCGAACCACGGATCACCCAATAGAGAGAACCGCCGTCGAGCAAGTCTGCCTGTCGCTTCGGAACCATGCGCGTCGTGTGGAACAGGCGCGCGTCGCCGAGACGGCGGCCCAGTGCAAGGCGACCAGCCTGCCATTGGGCAAGGTCATCGATGCTGTCTGCGCCGACACAAAGTTTGACGATGTGCACCGCCATGCCACTCACCTTCTCTGCGCTGGGGCGTTCTCTGGTGCGCTGACGGGCCTCAACGCGCCATATTCGACCTCGATCTAGTTTCGTTCAGATCGCGACAGGCGTTTCGTGCGTGCTGGAGCATGAAACGACTTTCGTGGTCACGGCACTAGGCTCGCAGGAAGGTCACGATCACCTGCCGCTCAGCCACCTGTTGTCCTTCTTCGACGTCGACCGATTCGATCACCGCGTCGCGGCCTGCGATCACTTGATGCTCCATTTTCATCGCCTCAACGACGGCAACTGAGGCTCCGGCAGCGACCCGGTCGCCTGCCGTCAAGAACACGCGTACGACGCGGCCGTTGATCGGCGCCCGCGCGCAATCGTCCCCACTGCCCTCGCTGTCCTCGAGAGGCCGGACCGGCGGAAATGCCAAGGAGGTGTGAATGAGATCGTCGAGAACATGCACGCCCGCATCGGTTGCAAAGGCGACGGGTCTGCGAGCCACGACTACTCCGGCGACATCATCGCCAAGTTCGAGCCCCGCGACAGCGTTGACGATGGGATCTCCCCCGCTCCAGACGATCGAGACGGGACGCATCGTTCCATCAACGACGAGTGAGCGAACCTCGCGCCGCGCTGGCCCAAGTTGGAACGCATCGCTGGCACGCCAAGGCGACGACGGCCGGGCGCATGACGGCGCATGTTCCGTGTCGGGCCATGCCGTCCCGAACAGCGTGCGGATGCCGACCGACAGGGCGGCCAGACGCTTGGGCGCAGCGCCGAGGCTGTCAATGTTGCGGGCAATGAGGCCGGTATCCAACTTGCCCATTCGAACGTCTTCATGTGTGGCAAGGGCGCGAAGGAACCTGGCATTGCACGGCAGGCCCATCACGCTCGTGCCATCGAGGGCGACGGCGAGGTTCTCGAATGCCGTCTCGCGGTCTTCAGACCGAATGATCAATTTGGCGATCATCGAATCGTAGAACGGCGTCACCTCATCCCCGCTCGCAACCCCGGTCTCGAGCCTCAATCCGGTGACGGGCGCTACGTCGAAGGAGGCCAGCCGCCCAACGGCCGGAGCAAAGCCGTTGGCTGGGTCTTCTGCGCACAGGCGCGCCTCGACGGCGTGGCCCGTCATCGCAATCTCGGACTGGCGCAACGGCAGCGCCCTGCCGCTGGCAACCTCGAGCTGCCATGCGACGAGATCGAGCCCAGTGATCTCTTCCGTGACCGGGTGCTCGACCTGAAGACGTGTATTCATCTCGATGAAGAACCAGGGGGCCGTCGCCGTCAGTTCACCGCCAGAGACCAGGAACTCGACCGTGCCGGCGCCGACGTAGCCGACCCGGGCCGCAAGTCGCACCGCAGCCTCGCACATGGCCTCGCGCAGGTCCGGATGCATGCCCGGCGCCGGCGCCTCCTCAATGACCTTCTGATTGCGCCGCTGCAGGGTGCAGTCGCGCTCGAAAAGATGCACAACGCTGCCGTGGCTGTCACCGAACACCTGCACTTCGATGTGACGGGGCGCGTCGAGCGCCTTTTCGATCAGGACGCGGGCATCACCGAACGCCGACCGCGCTTCCCGCTGAGCGCTTTCAAGTTCGCTTGCGAACAGATCCGGACTGACGACGCGACGCATGCCGCGTCCGCCGCCGCCGGCAACAGCCTTGATCATCACCGGGTAGCCGATCCGCTGAGCCTCCGCTGCAAGCCTGACCGGGTCTTGGTCATCGTCCTGATAGCCCGGTATGACGGGCACACCGGCTGCAATGGCGAGCCGCTTGGCTTCCGCCTTGCCGCCCAGCGCGCGCATAGCGGCGCCGCTTGGCCCGACGAACACGAGGCCAGCAGCAACGACGGCGTCGGCAAAGTCAGCGTTCTCGGCAAGGAAGCCGTAGCCCGGATGGATCGCATCAGCGCCGGTCTCGTGTGCAGCCGCGATGATGCGATCAGCGACAAGATAGCTCTCGAGGCTCGGCGCAGCGCCGAGCCGCACAGCCCGGTCCGCGAGCCTGACGTGCAACGCTTCCCTGTCCGCGTCCGAGAATACGGCGACCGTCTCAATGCCCCGCGCGCGCGCTGTTCGAATGATCCGGCATGCGATCTCGCCGCGATTTGCGATCAGCAGTCGGCGTATCATTTGGGGCTCCCACTGGTTTCGAGCTGCCTGCAAGGCGCAGCGTCAGGCCGGTCAGCGCGCCGGCTCGACGGGCTCGCAAAATCCCGTGTACTGCGACACGAACGGGCGACCCGATAAGCCGATATGGCGGGAGTGAACGGCTGGTGCGCGATCCGTTCCGTCAAGCGGTTGGTAGATCGTCGTCATATTCAGGTATCCCTGGGTGACGACCTCTAGGAAATGATTGGCGTTGATGGCCCGCACAATGCGCAGCTGGGCCTCGCCGCCGCCGGTGTAGAGCGTTGCTGTCTGTGCAGAGAGATCAACGCGGCCGATGTCGAATGTCAGGTCCGTCGCGGGCCTGCGCTCAAAAGCACTCTGGTCGAAAATGCGAACCTCGCCGTTCGTGAAGACGCATCGAAAGACACGCTCGTCGACGGCGGCCGAGACCGGGCTCGAATAGATCATCGCCCACGCGCCGACGAATGCAGCCGCACTGATCGCAATGGCTGCGGCTGCAATTGAGCGAACGGGCGCCCTGTCGAAGGCGCACCGGTATCGGGCTTCGTGCGACGTCGATGCGATGTTCATGATCCTTAGTCCTGACGATTTGGACTGATGGTGTTCGAGGTCTCAAACGGGCTTGGTGTGCAAACGGCCCGCAGCGTCATTCACATTCTGAAAACACCAAACCTTGTGTGTTCAACCGGCGCCTGAAGGGCTGCCGCAAGGCTCAGGGCGAGGATACGGCGCGTTTCGGCGGGCGTGATGATGCCGTCGTCCCACAGGCGCGCGGTCGCGTAGTAGGGATGGCCCTCGGCTTCGTACTGCGCGAGGATCGGAGCGCGGAAGTCTGCCTCATCCTCATCCGACCAACATCCACCCTGGGCCTCCATGTTGTCGCGCCTGACCGTTGCAAGGACGGTCGCGGCCTGCTGCCCGCCCATCACCGAGATGCGCGCATTCGGCCAGGAGTAGAGAAACCGTGGCGCGTAGGCACGCCCGCACATCGCATAGTTCCCCGCTCCGTAGCTGCCGCCGATGATCACGGTGAGCTTTGGGACATTGGCACATGCGACCGCGGTGACCATTTTTGCGCCGTGGCGTGCAATGCCGCTCGCTTCAGCATCGCGGCCGACCATGAAGCCCGTAATGTTCTGAAGAAACAGCAGCGGGATGCGACGCTGGCATGCCAGCTCGATGAAGTGAGCAGCCTTCTGTGCGCTCTCTGAGTACAGGATGCCATTGTTGGCGAGGATCGCAACGGGGTAACCCTCGATATTGGCAAAGCCCGTGACGATCGTCGTCCCGAACCGAGCTTTGAATTCGTCGAACTCCGAGGCATCGACGATGCGTGCGATGACCTCACGCGCATCGTACTGGGTTGCAAGGTTGCGCGGCACGATGCCATCGAGTTCCGCCGGGTCGTAAAGCGGTGTGCGGGGGCTGCGTCGCTCGACCCCTGCGCCGATCGCCGGCGGAAGCGTCGCGATCGCATGTCGCGCGAGATCGAGAGCATGATCATCGTCGGCTGCGAAATGGTCAGCGACGCCGGACAAGCGCGTGTGAACGTCGGCGCCGCCAAGGTCTTCAGCCGTGACGGTTTCTCCAGTCGCTGCTTTGACGAGCGGCGGACCGCCGAGGAATATCGTGCCCTGGTTTCGTACAATGATACTCTCGTCGGCCATCGCCGGTACGTACGCGCCGCCGGCCGTACAGGAGCCCATCACGACGGCGATTTGCGCGATGCCAGCAGCTGATAACCTTGCCTGATTGAAGAAGATGCGGCCGAAGTGATCGCGGTCGGGGAACACCTCGGTCTGATGCGGCAGGTTCGCCCCACCCGAATCGACCAGATAGACGCAAGGGAGCTTGTTCTCCGCCGCGATCTCCTGCGCACGCAGGTGCTTTTTGACGGTCATGGGGTAATAGGTCCCACCTTTGACCGTGGCGTCGTTGCACACGATCACGCAAGGCCGACCGGCAATAGCGCCGATCCCGGTAATGATCCCAGCCCCTGGACTATCGCCACCGTAGAGATCGTTGGCTGCAAGCTGCGAAAACTCGAGAAACGGTGCTCCCGGGTCGATCAAGCGGACAATCCGGTCTCGGGGCAACAGCTTGCCGCGGGCAACGTGGCGTGCGCGTGCCCGATCGCCGCCACCGAGGGCGACCTCGGCGCGCTTGCGCTGGAGATCGTCGACGAGCGCCTGCATTGCTGCGGCGTTGGCCCGGAAGGTCTCAGATGTCGTTGCAATCCGGCTGGTCAGTCTTGCCACTGCGATCAATCCTCGCATGCACCATCTCGCGCCCTTTTGACGCGAAGTTGCCACGAGCGCAAATGGCGGAACGTGGCGAGCGCCCAGGACAACCCGAACCGACCCTTCGACGTCACCAGCGGCGCGGCTCGCCCCGGGGTGAGATCCATCGATCCCTACCACCCGTGTGCCAGGCGATCGAAGGCGCAGCCGACGCGCGAACGGGGATGATGGCTTTTTGTTGGTCAACAGGGCAACAGCCCTGTCGAGCGGACACCCGCGGCGTGCGGTGCGGCCAGCCTTGCGACACGCCGCGATCAGTCCTGAAGGCTCTTGATCCAAACCTTATTGTCGTGGAACGCGGCACCACCGTAGGGCGCGACCTGATCAGCGCCGGTCAACGTGTTAAGGCCCTTTCCGCCCGGGAAATCAGCGTTCGGCGGGATGCTCTCGATGATCACCACGCCGCGTTGAACGCCGGAAAAAGCTTCTGCCCACAAAGCGATCTCGCCGCGCGGACTGCCGACCCTGATCGCTGCCCCGTCAGAGATACCAAGCGCGGCGAGGTCATCGGGGTGAACCTTGGCGCGGGGGCGGCCCTCTCGAGCGGCACTCGTCGGCGTTTCGTTGAACGAAGAGTTCAGATAATGCCGCGCCGGCGACGTGCCGAGCCGGAACGGATAGGTCTCGTCCGCCATTTCAATCACGTCCCAATGATCGGGCAGCTCAGGCACGACGCCTGCAATGCCCCAGTCATGACGGCGCGCGACCGGCACGTCCGACCAATCCGGTCGGAATCGAAACTTGCCGTCCGGATACGCAAATCCATTGAGGTAGTGCGACGTGTCGAAATCGGGCTGCGCATCGATCCACCGACCTGATTTCAGGTTCTCCCACGTGCCCCAGCCAGACGCTGCAAGTGTCTCGTCGATGATCTCGATCGCAGTCAGCTCAAAGCCGCGATGTCTGGCTCCGACCCGCGCAGCAAGCCCACGCAACACGTCGTGGTTCGAGCGGCATTCGCCTGGTGGATCAACAAGCTTCGGGCCTGCTAGGATGAACTGATGTCCGCCGCCCTGATAGATGTCGTCATGCTCCAGGAACATCGTCGCGGGCAGGACGATGTCTGCAAGCTCCGCCGTCGCGGTCATGAACTGCTCGTGCACACAAACGAACAGGTCTTCGCGCGCGAAACCAGCCTTGACCTTCGTTTGATCCGGCGCGACCTGCACGGGGTTCATGTTCTGAACGAAAAGTGCCTCGACCGGCGGGCCGCCGTTGAGATCATACGGGTTGCCGGTCAACACCTCGCCGATGCGCGACATATCGAGAACGCGGACGCTCGCATCCTTGGCGTCAAGTCCCTCGATCAACGTCTTGTTCCAACCGAAGATGGCGCCATTGTTGTGAAATGCGCCGCCGCCCTCATGGCGCCAAGCACCGGTCACAGCAGCGATCGAGAGCGCAGCGTGCATATTGTGGGCGCCGTTGCGCTGCCGTGAGAACCCATAGCCGAGCCGAAAATAGGTCTTCGGCGTCGTCCCGACGAGGCGCGCGAAGGCCTCGATCTCGGCAATGGCGAGGCCTGTGATCGAACTCGCCCATTCGGGTGTCTTCGTTGCCAGATGCACCTCGAGATCGCGCGGACAGTCCGTGTAGCGTTCGAGATAATCACGGTCGGCAAGCCCGTCGCGGAACAGGATGTGCATGACGGCGCAGGCCAACGCTCCATCAGTGCCAGGCCGCAAGATCAGACCCATGTCGGCCTGGTCGACCGTACCGTTGCGGTAAATGTCGATCGCAACGATCTTGGCGCCGCGCTCTTTTCGGGCGCGCACCGCGTGCGTCATCACATTGACCTGGGTATTGACCGGGTTGGTACCCCAGATGACGACACAGTCCGATTTCGCCATCTCGCGCGGATCGGGCCCTGCCAATTTTCCTGTCCCGGCCACGAAGCCCGTCCAAGCCAGCGTGGTACAGATCGAGGCATACATGTCCGAATAGCGTTTGGCATGCCGCAGCCGGTTGATCCCGTCACGCATCAACAAGCCCATTGTGCCAGCAAAGTAGTAGGGCCAAACGGCTTCGGGCCCATGCCGCCGCTCTGCGGCGAGCATCGCCTCGGCCGTGATATCGAGCGCATCGTCCCAAGAGATGCGTTCAAAATCCTTCGAGCCTTTCGCGCCCTTGCGCCGCAGCGGGTACAGCAGCCGATCGGGATGGTGGATGCGCTCGGCATACCGCGCGACTTTCGCACAGATCACGCCGGCGGTGTAACTGTTATCCGCCGCGCCCCGCACGCGACCGATCCGTCCATCGGGAAGAATTTCGATGTCCAACGCGCAAGTGGACGGGCAGTCATGCGGACAGACTGAATGTCCGATGCGAACGTGTTGGGTCATGACAGTTGGGCTTTCGCGGACGGTTTTGGCGAGCCTACGCGGTCTGTGCTCTGTCGTAAATCGGCCCCCGCAGGCCCATCAGGCTCGCGCCAAGCCTTGGGGGCAGCGCGTTCCGTCGCGCCTCGTCCCTCGACCCCCTTGCCGCACGCCGCTTGCGATGCATAGTGCATGCGCAAACAAGGCTCTTAGAGCCATAAAGACCAACTGCCGGAGGAGGAACCGCGCCCATGTCGAGACAGATCCGTCGAACTGCAGCCGTCGTGCTCGCTTTGACAGTGACCGCATCTGCCGCTGCCGCTAGCGAGTTGCGCTTCGTCACCGGGCCACAAGGCGGATCATGGTACCCACTCGGGGGCGCCATGAAGGGCCTGATCGAAAAGGTCCTGCCGGGCACCAACGTGTCGATCGCACCAGGAGCCGGCATCGGTAATACGAAACTCATTCACGCAGGCCGGGCCGACATCGGCTTCGGCAACTCTGCGACCACGGTTGATGCCATCAACGGGGGCGAAGTCTTCGAGGGCGTCAAGCACACCAACGTGTGTAACGTCGGCTCTCTCTATCCTCAGTTCTTCCAGATCGTGGCGACCAAGGATTCTGGCATCACGTCAGGCTCACAGGTCGCTGGGCGGTCACTGACCACGCAGAAGCGCGGCAACACCGGCGAGCTCATGACGCGTGAGTGGCTGCAAGTAAACAACGTCACATTCGACAATCTGCGCCAGGTCAACCAAGGCTCGTATAATGACAGCGTCAACCAGCTGAAGGACGGCAACGCCGAGTTCTTCACGCTCGTCACACAAGTACCGGCCGGCGCCATCATGGATATCGCATCGGCCCGCGACATCACGATCGTCGGCATGACCGACGCCGAGATCGAGGCGATGCAGAAGATCAATCCTGGCTATCAGAAGATCATGATCAAGGCCGGGAGCTACCCGAAGCAGGACGCTGACGTTGCAACCGTCGGCTTCTGGACGCACGTGATCGTGCGCTGCGACATGGATGAGGCAACCGTCTACGGCATCACCAAGGCCATGATCGAGGGCCTGTCGGATCTGGGCACGATTGCGAAGGCGATCACGGAATACACACCTGCAGAGATCGCACAGGACGTCGGTGTCCCCATGCATCCAGGTGCCCTCAAGTACTACAAGGAAAAGGGCATCCTCTGACGCGCGATGGGCTGCCCGGCGGAACGCCTCCGCCGGGCTGCACAGAGCGAGAGGTCGTGCCGTTGCTCGCCGGGTGGCCCGTCTCGTCAACGTCGCTCGATACCCATGCCAGCCCTCTGATTTTGGCGCGACATGAGGGTATCCCGTACCATCGATGACTGAGTGAGGCGCTCGCAAGAGCGTCACGGCCGGTGGGGCTCGTTGCGAGCACGCGGCTGAGCGGAACCGTGGACCATCGTGGCAACTCTCGGCGAACGGCACGGCGCGACAGGAACGCGACCGCCTCGGCGCATTGCTGGGGCACCGTCAAAGGCGCCACATACAATCACGCCATGACGTTCGTCATGGCGCACGTCATGACGGCACTGCGCGCCGACCATTGCATTGCCAACCGCCTCGTTGCCCACCGCTGCGCTATTCACCGCTTCTGGGGGCGGAGCAGATCGTCTGGAGACGCGCGATGACCGCTGAAGCGCAGACCGTTGCCGAGCCGCGACCGCGGCCAGAGGGCTACGTTTGGACCCGGTACGCGATCATCGCCGTCGGCCTGACGATGTCGCTTTACCACCTCTACATCGGCTTCTTCGGCGCGCCAGACGCCCAGGTCTTTCGCGCGACCCACGTGCTGTTTGCCCTGGTCCTCGCTTTCCTGATGGTGCCGACGGTGCGCTCGAAAGGTCTCGAACGCCCCGGCGTGGTTGAATTTGCTTTGATCATCCTGGCGATCGCGTCGTGCGGCTACCAGTGGTGGGCCAAGGCCTACATCGATGATCGCATCATCTACGTCGATCCGCTCAACGATGCCGACTGGTGGTTCGGACTTGGGCTGACGCTGCTCGTCCTCGAAGCCACGCGGCGACTGATGGGCTTGGTCCTGCCGCTGACGGCCTTGATCTTCCTCGCCTACGCTCTGTTCTGGCGGAATACGCCGCCCGGCGAGTTGATGGAGCAGCTCTACCTGACGACCGACGGCATCCTGGGCATCCCGGTCTCGGTCTCGGCCACCTACGTTGTGCTGTTCATTCTCTTCGGCGCGTTCGTGGAGCGGTCGGGCGCTGGGCGCCTGTTCATGGACTTTGCCATGTCGCTGACCGGCCATACGGCCGGTGGACCGGCCAAAGTGGCGTGCATTACGAGTGCGCTGTTTGGATCGGTCTCGGGCAGCGCCGTCGCAAACGTCATGACGACGGGCACGTTCTCGATCCCGTTGATGAAACGGCTCGGGTACCGGCCTGCATTCGCAGGTGCTGTCGAGGCCGTCGCCTCGACGGGCGGTCAGATCATGCCGCCGATCATGGGAGCTGCGGCCTTCGTCATGGCTGAGTTCCTCGGCGTGCCGTACGTGACGATCGCCATGTACGCGCTTATCCCGGCGTTGCTTTACTTTGCCGCCGTATTTTTTGCCGTCCACTTCGAGGCCAAGCGCGTCGGCATGAAAGGTCTCCCCGCGAGCGAACTGCCGAAGTTCTCACAGACGCTGCTCGACCACGGGCACCTGTTCATTCCGCTGGTGCTCATCATTACGATGCTCATGGTCGGGTTTTCAGCACCGTTCGCAGCCTTGACGGGTGTGCTGTCGGTCATCCCGTCGATGATGCTGCGCAAGTCGAGCCGCTCCCGGATCACGTTCGAGATGATCATCGGCGCCCTCGTCGACGGCGCACGGAATTCCGTTCAGGTTGCCCTGGCCTGCGCCTGCGCCGGTATCGTGATCGGCGTCATATCGCTGACGGGGCTCGGGATCGAGTTTACGGCGCTCGTCGTCAGGCTCGCGCAGGACTCGCTCATCATCGCGCTGGTCTTGACGATGTTTGCCGGCATCGTGCTCGGCATGGGCATGCCGACGACGCCGGCTTACATCATGCAGGTGGCGCTCCTCGTCCCCGCCGTTGTCAAGCTTGGCGTTGCGCCCGAAGCAGCACACCTGTTCGTCTTCTATTTCGCGATCCTCTCGGCAATCACACCGCCTGTGGCCCTTGCGGTTTACGCCGCCAACTCGATCTCTGGAGCCAACATCTGGGATGCGAGCATCGCGGCCGTGAAACTGGGCCTCACGGGCTACATCGTGCCGTTCATGTTCGTGTTCGGCCCGTCGCTGATGCTGATCGGTGAATGGCATATCGTGGCCTTGACGACGACGACAGCGTTGATCGGGGTGATGCTGCTCGCAGGTGGGCTGCATGGCTATCTGTTGACGCATGCTGGCATATTTGAGCGAGCCCTTATGATCGGAGCAGCCCTCTGCCTCATCAAGCCCGGCTTCTACACTGACTTGGCAGGGGCGACGCTGACGATCCTCGTTCTCGCCCTGCAGGTCACCAAGCGGAACAAGCTGTCGTCGACAAAACCGGGATAAGTCCGGGACATGGCAGAGCGATGCGCAAGACCCGCGCCGCGGCGCCACGCACTGGCCATGCTCTCAGGGATCGCATATGCATTCACGGAGGTGAATGCATGGAGGGCATCATGCTTCGTTGGCTTTCGCCCGGCGACATCGTGAGCGATGTCGCAGGCCTCCCCAAGCAGAGCGAGCACCGCATGGTGCTGCGCATGTTCGTCAACATTATCGTCTGGGGCGCGATCGGCACGGCAGTCGCATTTGCAATCGCCCTGTGAGCGTTGCGCATCAGGCGACGGTGCGCCGTTCCAGCTGTCAGCGCTTCAATCGCCAGCCGGTGATGAAGATTCGAACGATCGCAAGTAAAGACACCAACATCAGACCGATGATCATCAGGAATGACCCAACAACGCTCACGTCCGCAACGCCGGTGAAGCTCCACCGAAATGCGCTGACGAGATAGACGATCGGATTGAACAGGCTCACGGTCTGCCAGACGGGCGGCAACATCTCGATCGAATAGAATGTACCGCCAAGGAACGTCAGTGGCGTCAGAACGAGAAGCGGTATGGCTTGCAACTCCTCGAAGTTGTCAGCCCACAGGCCGATGATAAATCCGAGCAGCGCGAAGGTTATTGCCGTCAACACAAGAAGAATGACCATCATCGCAGGGTGAGCGATTTTGATCGGCACAATCAGCGCGGCCGTGGCAAGGATCAGGACGGCGAGTAGGATGGCCTTCGCGGCCGCTGCACCGACATAGCCGACTACGATCTCGATCGGCGAGATTGGGGCCGAGAGTATCTCATAGATTGTCCCGGTAAAGCGCTGGAAATAGATCCCGAACGCCGCAAACGAGACGCTCTGCGTTAAAAGCGACAGCATGATCAGGCCGGGCACGATGAACGCGCCGTATGTCACGCCGTCGATCTCATTGATCCGTCCACCGATCGCTGCCCCAAAAACCACGAAGTAGAGGCATGTCGTCAGGACTGGAGAGATCAGGCTCTGCATCACGGTACGCTTCAGCCGCGAGATCTCGAACACGAAGATTGCGCGCATGGCGTTGAGGTTGAGCGAGCGTGCGGGGGGGGTGCGCTGCGGTGTCATGCTTCGATCTCCGACCCGGTCAGTGAGCCCGCAGGCGCCGTGCCGCTTGCTTTTGTTGCCCCGTCGTCGCGCCGGATCAGATCAACAAAGATCTCTTCGAGCGTGTTCTGCCGGGTGCTCAGATCTCGGAAACCGATCTCGGCCGCGCGCAGGGCGTTGAGGAGCCTTGTGATACCCGTGCGCTCGGCCTGTGTGTCGTAATCGAAGACGAGGACGCGGCCCTCGTCGGCGAGGCTGACGGCGAACGTCGCCAGCGTTGGCGGGATTTCCGCGAGCGGCACGCGCAGCTCGATGTGAAGTTGCTTGCGACCGAACTGCCTCATCAGCGAGGCCTTCTCTTCGACGACGAGGATGCGGCCCGCGTTGATGACGCCGATCCGGTCCGCCATCTGTTCAGCCTCTTCGATGTAATGCGTCGTCAGAATGATCGTCTTGCCTGCGTTCTTCAGATCCCTCACCGTGCGCCACATGTCCCGGCGAAGCTCAACGTCGACGCCGGCAGTCGGCTCATCGAGGAACAGCACCTCAGGTTCGTGCGCCAAAGCCTTGGCGATCATGACACGACGCTTCATGCCTCCTGACAGCGTGCGCAGCCGGCTGTCCTTCTTGTCGATCAGCGACAAGGTTGAGAGGACCTTCGTGACGAATTCGGGCGACGGCGGGAGCCCAAAAACCCCACGAGAAAACGACACGGTAGCCCAAACCGTCTCGAAGGCGTCGGTTGTCAGCTCTTGCGGCACGAGGCCGATGAGCGAGCGGGCTGCGCGATACTCTTTGATGATGTCGAAGCCGGCGACCGAGATCCGCCCGCTCGTTGGCGTGACAAGGCCGCAGACGGTTGAGATCAGCGTCGTCTTGCCGGCCCCGTTCGGCCCGAGCAGAGCAAAGATTTCGCCTCGCTTGATCTCGAGATCGACACCCGCGAGAGCCTTGAAGCCGTTGGCGTAGGTCTTCGTCAGGTGACGGATTTCGATCATCGCATCCAAGTGGCGCTCCATCAGCGGCGTGCTCTCGGTGAGCAAGCGCGCTGGATGAACGCGAATGGCACCTGGGTCAACTGCCGTCTGGCGTTGTGACCGCGCCAACCAGGCCCGGAGCTCAGCGCTCAACGCGCCTGCCATCCGCTCTCGATCAGCGATTTCTCCTCGTCCGCGGTGAGGACAGGGCCCGCGCCGAGCGCCGTGACGATCAGGTCGAGGGCGTCGCCAACAGCGTCGCCGGACGGCACATAGCCGGTGGCGTCAGCTCCGTTCTGGATACCGAGTGCGACGAAGCCTTCAAGGCCCCACACGCCAGTGCCGCGACGGCAGGCGACACCTGAGGCACGCGGCTCCGGTTCACCATCGGGGCCGACCACAACCTCGAACTCGCGACACACCCGGCCCGCGCGATCCTTGAACGTTGCAACAATGAGAACATCACTGGTCTCGACGCCCACCACACGGGTTCCGCTCGGTGCCGTCTGCAGGGCATCAGCAAGGGTTGACGCAGCGACATTCGGTCCGAGCGCGATCCCGGTGTCAGGTGGTGGCGTTATGCCCACGCCACCTCTGAGGCCATAGCCGGTCGCAGCCCCGACCAGTAGGGCAAGGGCTGCGGCCACGGCAACCGGCTGCCAAGACGCGTGCAGCGACCGCGCCCCTGCTGGTGGCCCTGCCCGCCGCCGGGCGGCCGCTTTCGGCTGGAGCGTGACGAGCCTGCCGGAAGGGTGATCTTGCGTCGTGCGGCCCTCGCTCGCCGAAGCTTCAAAATTCATGATCGCATCGACGAGCTTCTGCGGTGGTGCCTCGTTGATTGGCGCCTCGTAGGCTGCGATTGCAAGGGCTGCACTGAGTTTCAACCGCTCGACGAAAGCCTGAGCCTCCGGGTCTTTGGCCAGACGCACCTCGACCCTGGCGCGTTCTTCCTCGCTCAACTCTCCATCGGCATAGGCGATCAGCATGTCGTCATCGATTGGCGTCGTCACCGTGGTCTCCCGTGGGCAAGATCGCCAGAACGCGGCAGGTTCTCGAGGGCTTGAGCAAGTTTCTTCCGCGCTCGGAACAATCGGCTCATGGCCGTTCCGATCGGGATCCCGAGGGCCGAGGCTGCGTCCTGATAGCTGAGCCCTTCGATCGTCACGAGGCTCAGCAGCACCCGTTGCTCCTCGGGCAAACGGGCGATTTCATCGCGAACGATCTCGAGATCGCGGCGGGCCCCCGCGCGTTCTTCTATCCGGTCATCGGAGCGAACCGCCTCGAGTGCCGCAGGATCAACGACGGTGTTTCTCCGCTTGACCCGTCGCATCTCGTCGATCCAGGTCGTCTGCATGATGCGAAACATCCAACTGTCCAACCGCGTTCCGGGTTCGAATTGTTCAAAGCGAGACAACGCGCGTTCGCACGCGACCTGAACGAGGTCGTCGGCATCGTCCATGGAGTTGGTCAACGCGTAACCGAACCGTCGAAGACGCGGCAACAACGCGACCATTTCTCTCTTGTAGTCAGGGGTCATACGGGGTTTCCCGTGCCGTACGTGGTAGAAGAACGCGGCTCAGGGCAGGTTATTCCATCCTGTTTGCAAAAACGTGAGGGGATGCTTTCGTGGCCCGTCGCGTCAAAATCGGAACGTATCCGCAACCGCTGACGATTGAGGCGCGACATGAGGGTCACGAGCACCGCCGATCAGTCGTCCCCCCAATCGTCGAGGCAGGAAGGCCTTCAGCGACGACTGATCGGCATTACGCGCCCGAACTCCTTGTGACGGATCCAGCATGGCAGGCTGGCATGTGTCATGGCTGGCCGGAATAAGTCCCGGATAGGAGCGTTATGTTCGGCAGTCCTGGGCGCGACGCCCTACGCGAGACTGAGCGCCGACGACAGCCGGGAGAGCGCCAATGCGCCGGAAATTGATCGCATCATGTCTCTTTGCACCATTCTTCGTTGTTGCACCTCAGGTCTTCGCGCCTCAGGTCTTCACCCCTCAGGACTTGCCACCGCAGGTCTATGCATCACTCGTCGGCGCGAGCGTTGCTTGGGCTGGCGATGACGGTGGCGACGATGGTGGTGACGATGGAGATGATGGCGGCGGCGCCGGAGTTTCGGATCATGGCGGCCCAACGGATCGGTATTTCGGACCCGGGCAGGCGCGGCGCTATCAGGGACGCCGCTCCCGCACGCGCCAGCGCCGCGCACAGCCCCGACGCGTGAGACAGGCCCGCCAGAAACCCGCACGCCCGGCCCCGGAGCGCCCACGCACCACGCGCGAGATCCTCGCAGCCGACCTCACGGATGACGACGTCGAGCGCCTCGTCGCTGTCGGCTTTCAGGTGACCGGCGATCGTTCGCGCAATGGCACGGATCGGCGGCTGACCAGACTGGCCATCGCCACAGCCCGGTCGGAGCGTTCGCTCCTTCAGTTCGCCCGCCGGACGGTGGCAAGCGCTCGCTTCGCGCCCAACTCGGCTTACGCCCGTCCAGCGACAGATCGCGTGTCTCCGACCGGCGAGCCATGTGGGCGCGACTGCGCGGTGTTCGAGTTGACGAACTGGTCCGACGATATTGCGAAATGCGCAACTCAGGCAGTCATCGGGCTGATCGACACGGGCGTCGACCTGGCGCATCCCGTTCTCAGGGGGGCTCGAGTCCAGGCGTTCGTCGTCGCTCGTGACGACCAGCCACCAGCCGATCTCGTGCATGGAACGGCGGTCGCAAGCCTTCTCGTCGGTGTCCAAGATGGGCCCAATCCAGGCGTCGCCCCGGGCGCCCGGCTGGTCGCCGTCAACGCCTTCCACCAGCGCGGGACGGAAACGGTCGCTGAAACGTTCGATCTCATCGCCGCGCTGGATTTCATGCGCATCAACAACATCAAAGTCGTCAATATGAGCCTGTCGGGACCCAAGAACGATTTTTTGGAAGAAGCGCTGAAAACCCTGACAGACGAGGGGGCTGTCGTGGTCGCAGCGGTGGGCGTGCCGTCGAAATCGCTCGGCTATCCTGCCCGCTACCCCAACGTGATCGCGGTCACGTCGGTCGACGCACGTCTCAGATCGTCGCGACGTTCTGCCCGTGGTGAGCATGTCGATTTTGCAGCCCCTGGAGCCGGCATCATCGCCGCAGCACCGGATGGGGCCTACCATGTCGTCGACGGCTCCTCGTTCGCGACCCCGATCGTGACGGCAGCTTACGCGGTTGGGCTGGTCAATCGCGATCGTCGCGAAGTGACCCGGCTGCTGGCAGACGCTGCGCGCGATCTCGGCAAGCCCGGACGTGACCCAATCTATGGCCATGGGGTGCTTCAGTTTGAGCCATTGCGCGCATGCGGTGAGTGACCGAGCCCGCGGTGCGTCACGGTCGTGTCAAGATTCTGGCACGTGCACGCAACCGCGCCGCGCCTGCAACCGTTCAGTCCCTTGAGGACCGCGGGACGGTCGGGAGTACGAGTGCCAGCGGCCAAAACATCGCATCGCGCGATCGAGCTTGCGATGAGCACTTCAGTCTCGAAGCGCGCAAAGTCGGCAAGCGTGACTCGCCTGCTGGCTGCTTCTGTCCCATATCTCGACTATGCTTGGGCCATGTCTGGACTTGACAACCCGATCAATCGGGGGTCGGCAATCTGACGTAGGGCGCCAAGAGAGAGTTCGGAAGCCGACATTGCAAGCGCGAACGCCATGACCTCGCTGTTCACTACAACCGATCTGCCGGCAGAGTTGCTGGCTCTCGTCACGCCGCTCCCGCCTGACGCGCGTCGGCGCGTGGTCGTTGCGATGTCGGGTGGAGTCGATTCGTCCGTGGTTGCCGCGATGCTTCACGCGCAGGGTCACGACGTGATCGGCATGACCCTGCAGCTCTATGACCATGGGACAGCGGTGCGGAAGCCAGGCGCCTGTTGCGCGGGACAGGACATTCAGGATGCCCGGCGGGTGGCCGATATCGCGGGCTTCCCCCACTACGTCCTTGATTATGAAGATCGTTTCCGCGACCGCGTCATGGC
Organism: Hyphomicrobiaceae bacterium; assembly: GCA_050330095.1. Lineage (GTDB taxonomy): Bacteria > Pseudomonadota > Alphaproteobacteria > Rhizobiales > Hyphomicrobiaceae > JBCBWG01. The sequence goes on along the minus strand of JBHJOC010000053.1, from coordinate 253 downwards.
TGCGTTCGCCGACAGCTATCTGCGCGGCGAGACGCCAATCCCGTGCGTTGCATGCAACCAGCAGGTAAAGTTCGCAGACCTGCTTGAAACGGCCCGCGATCTCGGCGCGGACGTGCTGGCGACCGGGCATTATATCGTGCGCCGCGACGCAGCTGATGGTCCCGCGCTCTATCGGGCCCACGATGCCGCGCGAGACCAAAGCTACTTCCTTTTTGCGACGACGCGCGCGCAACTTGCCGACCTTTGGTTTCCA
>JBHJOC010000052.1:0-42520 GCA_050330095.1 Hyphomicrobiaceae bacterium | reverse complement strand
CGGGATCGTCGCGGCCTCGGTGCTTTCCGGGAACCGAAACTTCGAGGGCCGCGTCAGCCCCGACGTTCAAGCCAACTACCTCGCATCACCACCCCTCGTCGTCGCCTACGCCCTCGCCGGTACAGTCAAGATCGACCTGACAACCCAACCATTAGGCACCGACAAGGATGGCCAGCCCGTGTTCTTGAAGGATATCTGGCCGACCAACCAGGAGATCCAGACGTTCATCGTCGAGAACGTCACCCGCGAGATGTTCATGGAGCGCTATGCTTCGGTATTCGAAGGCGACGCGAACTGGAAGGCCGTGCAGACCTCGACAGGCCTGACGTACGCGTGGGATTCGGGCTCGACCTATGTGCAGAACCCGCCGTATTTCCGGGGCATCACGATGGAGTTGCCCCAGATCACCGATGTTGTCTCCGCTCGCGTCCTCGGCCTGTTTGGTGACAAGATCACCACGGACCACATTTCACCCGCAGGCTCGATCAAGAAGGAGAGCCCTGCTGGAGATTATCTCCTCGAGCGGCAGGTGCGCCCGCAGGACTTTAACCAATACGGGACTCGGCGCGGCAATCACGAAGTCATGATGCGCGGCACCTTCGCCAACATCCGCATCAAGAACCATATGGTCCGCGAAGCTGACGGCCGGGTGAAGGAGGGCGGGTACGCCGTCCACTATCCGTCCGGCGAACAGATGTACATCTATGATGCGGCGATGCGCTATGCCTCGGAAGGGGTACCGTTGGTCGTCGTCGCCGGGGTCGAATACGGCAACGGGTCGTCGCGCGACTGGGCGGCGAAGGGAACGGCCTTGCTCGGGGTCCGGGCCGTGATCGCCCAATCCTTTGAGCGCATCCATCGCTCGAACCTGGTCGGCATGGGCATTGTGCCGTTCACGTTCGAAGAGGGCACGTCATGGCAGACTCTCGCGATGCGCGGTGATGAAACGGTTACGATCCGAGGACTTGTCGATATCTCGCCGCGCAGCCAGATGACGGCCGAGATCACCTATTTCGACGGCGAGGTGCGTCACGTGCCGATCCTTTGCCGGATCGATACGCTCGACGAGCTCGACTACTTCCGCAACGGCGGCATCCTGAACTACGTGCTGCGCAACCTGGCGCGGACCGAGGCGTAACACCATCAACGAGCCCTCGGCCTGGCGGTTGGGTATTGGGTCGGCTTATGGCATCAACTGAGGCTCGCAGAGCCTCGGTTGATTTTTCGCGACCTGCACCATGTGTGCGCTGATCAATGACGCAATTGTGTTTGGTGTTGGCCGCCTGGCGTGACCATCTCTACTCCAGTTGAGGTGTCGGATGGAGGACTGGCCAATGCGCGGCACGCGACACCTGAGAGCCGCTGCGTCGCGGGATCTCATGTCCGGCCTTGTGTGTGGCCTCACGTTCTGCCTCGCTCTCGCTCTCGCCAATCCAACGCGAGCCGAAGCCGACTCGCGAAAAGTTGTCGTCGAGTTGTTCACGAGCCAAGGATGTTCATCTTGCCCCCCGGCAGACGCGAACCTGGCAGCGCTCGCACAACGCGGCGACATCATCGCCATCTCGTACCACGTTGACTACTGGGATTACCTTGGCTGGCGAGACACATTCGCACAGGCAGCGTTCAGCGAACGCCAGCGCAGCTACTCACGCGCCAATTCGAGCTGGCGGGTCTATACCCCACAGGTCGTCGTCGGCGGCGCATATCAGACGGTGGGCAGTGACGTTGCGGCGGTCGATGCCCTTGTGAAGGCTGCTCAGAATACAAGCCGGCCTTCCCCGTCTCTCAGATTTCAAAAGCAGCCGCACGCGATGGAAGTCCACGCCACTGGGGTCGACGGCTACCAGGGGACCGGCGCGACGGTGTGGCTAGCCACCGTCAGTCCAAAAGCCAGCGCCAAGATCGAACGTGGCGAGAACGAAGGACGGGAAATCGAGTACGCCAACGTGGTTCGAACACTCGTGCCGATCGGGCGATGGACTGGCCAGTCGCTGACCCTGACGTTCGCGATCGACCCCGTCCTGGAAGCCGCTGGCGATGTCTGCCTGATATTCTTGCAGGATAACGACAGCGGCCACATCCTCACGGCGGAATGGATTGTCACCGCCCGCGATTGAGAACGCAGGAAACGGACATGCGCAGCCTTTCGGGGTAAAGGCCGCGCATGTCGTTGAAGCGTAGGGTTGCCCGGCACCGCGGAGAGACGTTCCGGATGGGACTGGGGGCTGAAACCCGAAACATTTTCAGCGCCGTTGCGACCCTAACCATTCAGATGCTGACGGATCATTCCGGCATCAGGTTGATCAGATGATGTCCAATCCGTGATCAATATTACGTTTCGTTACGATAGATGAACTGGCCATTTCGAAAGCTCGTTCGGTGTCGCGCCACAATCACTCGAGCCCGCTTTCTGAACTTCGTGTGTCACTCTTGTCGGGCGCCGAACCGAACTGCGGAAAGCGGGAACGACGCGGTGGCGGCTGACGTGCGACTTTAGCGCGGCAGGCCACGGCTGCGATCACCAGCACGTCCGTTGCTTTCCTCGCAGCCGGACCTCAAGGCGGGCCTTGCTACGTTTCGCGCTTGAATTTCGCGGCTGCTCGCCCGATCCTGCACGACCGAACCCGAGATGTCCGTACGCGTTGGCGACATGGCGGGCAGCGGGTCTCGGACGCAACAAGGGGGCGCCTTTGAGCGATCTCGACGAAATACAGCGCCGGCCGCGCCTCGTCGCATCCAACGACGAGACCGCGGCCCGGCCGGACATGATCCCAGACGCGATCTCGATTACCTCGTCAAATGGGGCTGTCGCAGCCCGCCAGAGCGCCCAACCACCGCGTGCATCGTTCACCCGGCAGGAATTAAATGCGATCTTGAACGTTTACGGCCGAAAGGTTGCCAGCGGCGAGTGGCGCGACTACGCAATTGATCTCGGCCGCGAAAAAGCGACGTTCTCCGTGTTTCGCCGCACGAGCGAGATGCCGCTGTATCGGATCGAAAAACAGCCGAAACTTGCCCGCAAGCAAGGCGCCTACAGCATCGTGAGCCAGACTGGGCTGGTGCTGAAGCGGGGCCACGATCTTGAGCGCGTGCTAGGCGCGATCGACAAGCGCATACGGGTCGTCGATTGAACGGGGCTTGCACGCAATGGGACGCTCCCAGCGAGTCAACCTGGGCGACGTCACGATCCGACCGTGAGTGCGTCGGCGATGGCGTCGAAGACAATGCGGATCCGCCGGCTCGTCTGGATCTCACGGTGGGTGACGAGCCACAGCGGCACCTTGATTGCGGGCATCGCAGCCAGAACGCGCACCATGTCTGGGCTCAGGCGGGCTACGTCCTTGAGCATTGCGCAAATGCCGAGGCCCCTGCGCGCCATTTCCCAACTGACGATCGAGTTTTCCGATCGTACGGGGAGCCGGTTTGGCGGCAAGTCCAGGCCAATCGTTCGCAGCACATCGGCATAGCCCTCATCGCCGCTGAGACCGATAAACATGGCGCCGTTGAGGTCGCTTGCTGAGGCGGGATTGCCATTGCGCCTGACCCAGGAGCCGGACGCATAGAACTGCGCTTCGGTTTCGCGCAGCAAGCGTGCAAACAGATCGGGGTCCGTTGGCCTGACGTGACGGATTGCGATGTCAGCCTGCCGGCGCTTCAAATCGCTCAATGCATTTGACGCAATGACTTCGATGACGAGGCGGGGCGCAGCAACGCGAATGAGCTCGACGACCGGTGGAAGCAGGTAGGCCGCAACCGCATCGCTGGCTGAAACAGTCACGCGTCCTTCGACCGACTGCGATAATCCCCTTGCCGCCAACGCGAGATGATCAGCGGCCTCGCCCATCGCCCTTGCGTGTTTGAGCAATGCGAGCCCCGCGTCAGTCGCCACCAGTCGCTTGCCGACGCGATCGAAAAGCAAAACACCGAGCTGAGCCTCGAGAGCGGCAATCTGCCGGCCAAGCGTTGGCTGTGTCAGCCCGAGCCGACGTGCAGCGGCCGAAAGTGACCCAGCTTCCGAGACCGCCAGAAAGGATCGCAGCTGGTGCCAAGCGATTGGTTCCATGCATAAATGCATATCGATCCGGCCGAATTCGGCAATATGCCGCGTTGGATATGACTGGCTATCTGGGGCCGAAAGGAGCCCCGTGATGAAACCCCAAACAGATGTCCTGGACACTCCAGGCAAGCGCGCTACGCCCGCGCCTCAAACGGCGCCATTCTGGGACCGAACCGCGCGGAAATACGCATCCGACGCGATTGCGGACGCTGGCGGGTATGAGCGAACTCTCGCACGCACGGTCGAATTCTTGAGCAAAAACGACCGCGTGCTTGAAATTGGTTGCGGAACTGCAACCACAGCACTTCGGCTCGCCGCCCACGTTGGGCATCTCTCAGCGACCGATGCCTCGCTCGAAATGATCAAGATTGCGAGGGAGAAAGCGTGCGACGCGGACGTGGCCAATCTGGAGCTTGGCCACGCCTGGGCCGGTGATCGCCGTTTCCACGGGCAATCGTTCGACGCCATCCTGGCTTTCAACGTTCTGCACCTCGTCACCGACCTGCCGGGCACGCTCGCTTCTCTCCGCGAGAGCCTGAAGCCTGGCGGTCTACTGATCACGAAGACACCGTGCCTTGCCGAAATGAATGTTGTGATCCCGTACCTTGCGCTGCCCATCGCGCGTCTGATCGGAAAGGCGCCAGATGTAAGGGTGTTTTCAGGGACTGAACTGGCGGCGCTCGTCCGCCAGAGCGGGTTCGAGATCGTCGCGGAGGAACGCCACGGGTCCAAGCCCGGGCGCGACATCCGCGCGTTTCTGGTCGCGCGCGCTCCGATATAAGCGTGATGTCGCCGCAGCAGCCCATTAGCGGCGCCCGACACAAGCGGGCTCGGCCGTCACGCTTCCACGCCTGCGACCGTTGCAAACAAGAAAGGCCCGCTCTCGACGAGCGGGCCTCCATGAACCACTTCGCGACAGTCTGGGATTACTCGCGGTCGCCGAACAGCGCCAGCAGGAACTGGAACATGTTCACGAAGTCGAGGTAGAGGGAAAGAGCGCCGAAGATCGATGCCTTCGCCATCGCCTCACCATCACCAGACACCATGTAGTACTCATCCTTGATCCGCTGCGTGTCGTATGCAGTCAGACCTGCAAACACCAGGACACCGATCACGGAGATCGCGAACTGGAGCGCGCCAGACTGCAAGAACAGGTTGAGCAGGGCTGCGATGATGATGCCCACCACACCCATGATCAGGAATGAGCCCCAGCCGGACAGGTCCTTCTTCGTTGTGTAGCCATAAAGGCTCAGCGCCGAGAACGCCGCCGCGGTGATGAAGAACATCTGCACGATCGACACGCCCGTATAGCGCAGGAAGATCGTCGACATCGACAGGCCCATCACAGCCGCGAAAGCCCAGAATGTCATCTGTGCCGTCGCAGCGCTCATGCGTGCGAACGACATGAAGAGAATGAACGCCAGCGGCGCCAGCACGATCACCCACATCAGCGGTGACCCGTAGACCGATTGGCCGAGCTCCGTCAGGAGCGTGCCGTTCGGAAGGCGCGCGACCGCGTCCGCAGGGTTGGACGTGGTCAGCGCCGCGTACATTCCATAAGCGACCGCGCCCGTGAGCGCGACGCCCGCGGTCATGTAGTTGTAAACGCCCAGCATATACGCGCGGAGGCCGGGATCGACGACACCGTCGACCCTCGTGGCGGTCGGCTGAGCATACCCTCTGTTTTGCACCATCTGTCAGTCCCCATGAGTTACAGCGTGGGCGGAGATTTCCACTCACTAATATGCTGGGCGCCGGGCTGCTTTTCAAGCCGCTAAGCTCAAACCCCTCCCCTAGAGGTAGGGATTACTAACGCCATGGCAACCACGTGAATTCAACAAAATCTCCAGCCGCCGCGGTTGAACCGGTTGTGTGGCTATTTGTCCAGCCTGCAGTGCCGCCTGGACGCTGCGATCAAACGACTGCCGCGTGGTGGCCGTCGGCGTCCCGTCCCGGCTACAAGTTTCGCAGGAACGGTATGGGTTTTGCCTCCAGAACCCGCCATGTGCCTACACCACCCAACAGAAGGATCAGCGCCAGGGCAACTCCAACCGCGCCCAGCAGCGCCGTCACCGACAGCGTGAAAGCGACCTTGAGCACCACGGTCGTCACGATCCAGGCCGCAACGCCACCGAGTAAGATCGAGAGGAGCGCGGCTACGACGGCCAACACCCCATACTCCAACGCATGAGCGGCGAGCTGCTTCCGCCGCGTCGCACCAATGCACTTCAAGATCACGGACTGGAGCATCCGCCTGCGCTGCGCTGTCGCAAGGGCCCCAGCCAGGACGAGTGCGCCTGCAAGCAACGTCAAGAGCGCCGCTGCGCGGACCGCCGTCATAATGTTGGCGAACACGCCGGAAAACGCCGCCACGGCCTCCTTGACGCTGACCACGGTGACCGTCGGCAGGGCACGACCGAGCGCGCGACCGACCGCGGCCTCGACCTGCGGCCCGGCCTCTGCCGGTAGAGTCACCGTCGCCAGTGTATTGTAGGGCGCCGCTGCGAGCGTATTGGGCGTGAATACCATGACGAAATTGATCGCAAGGCTCTCCCACTCGATTCGTCGAAGGTTCGCGATCTCTGCGGTGATGTTTCGGCCGAGCACGTTCACGGTGACCGTATCGCCAATGCCGAGGCGCATTTCTCGCGCGAGATCTGCCGCGAACGACACCTGTGGCGGCCCATCATAATCATCGGGCCACCACGCGCCATCGATGAGCGTCGAGCCTTGCGGAAGCGTGGCCGAGAAGCTCAGGCCGCGGTCACCGTTCAGAACCCACGCGGCCTCCGGGTCGATGATAGCCTTATCCGCGGGCACGCCCTTGATGGCAACGATGCGGCCGCGCAACATGGGCGCCGTGTCAATGCGTGCATCGGGCACGATCTCGCGGACGGTCTTTTCGAAGACCTCGACATCCGGCCGTGCAATGTCGACGGCGAAATAATTCGGGCTGTTTTCCGGCAATCGCCCGCCGAGTTCCTCGAGCAGCGAACGGTCCACCAGCGCGACTGCGACCAGCAACGAAAGTCCGGCACCAAGAGAAACGATCACCGAGCGGGTCAAACCACCCGGTGAGCCGATCCCCGTCATGGCGAGTGCAACTTCCGGTCGGCGCGGCCTCGGCAGGCGGCGGGCTGCCCACGTTACGCCCGTCCCGAGCAGCCAGAAAAGGCCGAGGATGATTGCAGCCCCTCCGAGGAAGCCGAGCGCGATCCGCGGCGTACCAGAGGCGAGCACCGCGAAAATGACAAGTAGCGCGCCAACCAGACCCGTCGCGGCCATGACACGGCGGCTCGGCAGCACCACGCCGGCCCCGGTCTCATTGCGAAACAGGCTCGCGGGCGTGATCCGCTCGGCCTGACCCAAGGGCCAGATCGTGAACAAGAGCGCAATCAGGAGCCCATAGGCGACACCGGTACCGATGCTCGTGAGGCCAACGGTCGGCGTGAGCTCAATCGGCAAGATGGATCCATAAAGCACCGAGATGATCGCAGGGACGGAGAGGCCAGCGGCGAGCCCGAAGGCGATGCCGATTAAGGCGACGACCGTGATCTGCGTCAGCATCACAAGGAACACCAAATGCGAAGACGCGCCGACACTCTTGTACGTGGCGATCACTTTCCTGCGCTTGTCGATGAACGCGGAGACGGCATTTGCAACGCCAACTCCACCGACGAGCAGCGCTGTCAGGCCGAGAAGGACCAGAAACTGCCGCAGGCGATCGAGACTCCGTTCGATTTCCGGCGATGGGCTCGAACGATCGCGAACGATGAACCCGTCGCTGCGCCAGCGCGATAGGTCCCCTTCTGTCACGGTGCCCTCGGCAAGCTCCGCACCGTCGCGCCCGGTGAGGGAATATCGCCAGTAGATCAATGAGCCCGGCTGGACCAGGCCGGTTTGCTCCAGCGCGGCTAGGCGCACGACGACCCGTGGTCCGAACGGCATCCGATTGGCGATCTTGTCGGGTTCGTCCTCGATCACACCTGCGACAACGAATTCAGCGTCACCGACCTTGAACGCGTCGCCAACCCGCAGCTGCAACTGGTCGAGCAGGGACGGCGCCACGACCGCCGCCATCGACGCCGCGAGCGCGTCCGGCAACGTGCGATCGCCTTTGATCTTGAAGGTACCGACAAGCGGGTAGAAATCGTCGACACCCTTGAGCTCGATCAGCGACTGGTCCGCTCCATCGGGGGTACGCGCCATCGAGCGCAGAAACGCAACCTCAGAAACGGTTGTCCCTGCCGACAGCCGCGCGAGTTCGTCTGGCTCGGCACGCTTGTGGACACGCGTTAGTGACACATCGCCACCGAGCAACGTGCGACCTTGACGTTGGAAGCCATCGAGCACCGCATCGGCGAGGGAACCAACCGCCGTGATCACCCCGACACCAAGCGCGACGCATGCGATCAGTATTCCGAAGCCGGACAATCCTGAACGCAGCTCTCGGGCGGCAAGCCGCACGACCAGTCCAACCGATCTCACCCAGCCCAGCGATGCCGCCGAGGTCTCCGATGAGCCAAAGTCCCGTGCGCGTCCTGCTGTCACAACGCTCATTCCGCGGCCTCCGCTGCAGCACGGGCTGGCGCGGCCCCATCTGAGGCGCCCATGCGAACGTCTTGCACGAGGCCGTCAGCCATGCGCACCAGATCGTCGCACCGGTTTGCAAGGGCTTCATCGTGCGTGATCAGCACGAGCGTCGCGCCGGCGCGACGCTGCAACGCGAACATGAGGTCGATGACCTGCTCGCCCGTCGCCTTGTCGAGGTTGCCCGTCGGCTCATCTGCAAACAGAATCTTTGGTTGCGGAGCGATCGCCCGCGCCAGGGCAACGCGCTGCTGCTCGCCACCTGACAACTGGGACGGGTAGTGATCGAGCCGGTGCCCAAGCCCAACATCAGCGAGGCAGGCCTTCGCCCGGTCCACTCCGTCAGCTCGACCGGTCAACTCGAGAGGAAGTGCAACATTCTCAAGCGCCGTCATTGTTGGGATCAGGTGAAAAGACTGAAACACGATCCCGATGTCACGACCGCGCACGGCCGCCAGCTGATCTTCGGAAAGAGCCTGAAAATCTTCAGCGACGACCTTGACCGTGCCAGACGTTGCGCGTTCGAGCCCTGACATGACCATGAGCAGCGAGGTCTTGCCCGACCCGGATGGACCGACGATGGCCACCGAGCGTCCAGCGGCAAGGTCGAGCGTGATGCCGCGCAAGATCGGAACGGCACCGGCCTTGCTGGTCAACGTCAACGTAACGTCGGCAAGAGAAATGACTGGGGAGGATCGGTCGGACATCCGTGCGCCTTCGCGTTTGGGACTGCTTCGTTGGCTGGCGACTGGACATGCGCCTTGCGCCCACATACGTGCTTTCATACGCAGAACAAGGGCAACGGATGCGCTGGCGTCGCGAGGTTGTTGGCCGCGAGCGCTCGGGACCGACCGAGATCAGTTATCTTGCCCATGATGCCGGGGGTCATTCGATGCTCAGAATTTTTCGTCGTGCGCAGGTCGATACTGCGCCGTTGCCTCTCCCGCGGTGGCCGCAACGAACATTATCTCGGCAGGCGCTCGGAAGACACCTATGGGGTCCTGTCGTGGCTTTTGTAGTCGCTGCGGTCCTCAGTGTGGCAGTAGCGGAGCCGGCGCGGACCGAGCGACGCAACGTCGAAAGCATCAAAATCGTCGCAATTGGTGACAGCCTGGTCGCAGGTTACGGGCTGGCACAAGGGCAGGCGTTCCCGGCCCGCCTCGAAGCTGCACTTACAGCCCGCGGACACCGGGTCGAGATCGTCAACGCGGGCGTGTCGGGCGACACCACGGCTGGCGGCCTTGCGCGTATCGACTGGGCGCTCACGGACGATACGGACGCAGTCATCCTGGAACTTGGAGCCAACGATGCCCTGCGCGGGCTGCCGGCCCCTCAGGCGCAGGCGAACCTCGACGCAATCCTGACCCGCCTCGGCGAGCGCGGGCTTCCAGTTCTGATCGCCGGAATGCGTGCGCCTGCCAATTGGGGCGCGACGTATCAAGCGGCGTTCGATGCCATGTATCCTGCTCTGGCCGAGCGCCACTCCACCCTGCTCTACCCCTTCTTTCTCGATGGCGTCGTCCAGGATCCAAACTTGAACCAGCCTGACGGCATCCATCCGAATGCGCAGGGTGTCGAAGTGATCGTCGAGCGCATTGTGCCTTATGTCGAGGAGCTGATCGGTCGGATCCAGAACCGTCCGACCCGATCATGAGGCCGACGGAGGCTGGTTGGCGCATTTCGCGGGCTGACGTTCGATCACCACGGGAGCCTCGCCTGATTGGCAGGAGCACGGTCCATGCCGAGATTATTTGCTGCGATCGAAGTCACCGATGAAACGGCCGATGCGCTGATGGACCTCGAGCAGCCGTTGCCGGGGGCTCGATGGCTTGCCGCTGACGACTTTCACCTCACGTTGCGGTTCTTCGGGGACGTCTCAAATTCGGCAGCGCGCGAGATCGCCGACGCCTTGGCCGGTATCGATCTACCCATGTTCGAACTGAGACTGCGCGGCGTGAACGTGTTCGGAGCCAAGGAGCCTCATTCGATTTGGGTCGGCGTTGAGCCCAATCCGATGCTGACAGCACTGCAGGCTGCAACCGAGCGCGCCGCTCGCATCGCCGGCTTCGCCCCGGAGACCCGCGGGTATACGCCTCACGTTACGATCGCGCGGTTGAAGCGACCACGGGATGAGGGCATCGCGCGATATCTGACGCGCAACGGTCGCTTTACCTGTCCGCCGTTCCCGGTTCCGCGATTTGCGTTGTTCTCCTCGAAACCCAAAGTGGGTGGCGGGCCGTACGTGATCGAAGAAGTCTTCGGACTGCGCGGCGGAAGTTGGGACGACACGGATGACCAGTTTGGCCCATTCGACTGACCCGGCCCCGTGGGGTCACCGAGGCGTCCGCTGCATACGACACCGAATTTTGCCATCACGACCTGAGCATCCAAGAGAGCGAGACCGCTGGAGCACCAGGGTTTTTCCGGATCGAGGAGGACATCATGCCCGAGAAGCTCACCGCATCAGCCCGTGAAGCAGCCCTTGCCAAGCTGCCGGCCTGGAGCCTGGTCGAGTCGCGCGACGCGCTTCAACGATCTTTCAAATTCAAAGACTTCAATGAGGCATTTGGCTTCATGGCGCGCGTCGCGCTGGTCGCAGAACGGCTCGATCATCATCCCGAGTGGTTCAACGTCTACAATCGGGTCGACGTCACGCTTTCAACGCATGACGTCGGCGGGCTGACAGAACGAGACGTCAGCCTCGCCGAGGCAATGGATCGCATGGCCAGTCCGGGTTGATCCGCTGTTGGCATGTCACGCACGATGCAGGGTGCAGAGCGGACGTCCGCCGCGGCGCGCAAAGTCGCAACGCGTCAGTCACCGGGAAAACGCAAACGTTGCTGACCTTGGCCGACTGCCGGCGCGTTCGTTTGTGCAAAGCCGAACAGCGTCATCGTCGAGGCCGCAGTCGGTTGCGGCTCGCTCCGCCGGTTGAGCGGCGAACCAACGACCCGTCGGGACGTGACCCGGTTCGAGGGCATACCGGGACCGGGCGCAGACGGGCCCCGTCCGATGGAACCGTCTGGCAGGGCGTCGGGCACTGTCCCTGGACCGTCTGCCGCTTCGCTGGCACCGTCCTCGGCACCAACATCGCCCCCCTCATCGTGATGACCAGCAGCATCGCCGGCGGACGTGCGCCGGGGGGTGTACGATCCTGCAATAACCTCCGCTCCGAGAACGGCCTCCGACCCGGGGACTCTTTGGTACATTGCGTGGCGTAGTCTCTCTTCGACCGACCAGGGCGGTGGGCGGCATGCGCAAGCGTTGACGAGAGCCTTGCGATACCGGAACGCAGTGGGCAATTCCTTATAGAGCTTGCCCGACTTGTCTCGGGCGTCCGCGATGTCGCCGGCGGGGCTTGGGACATGGAACAGGACCGCTTGTCCCGGGCAGCGTGCCTCGCACACTTTCTGATCACGACTGAAGTTGCTGCGGGTCGCCGCAAAGCTGATGGGAAAATAATAGCCATCGCAAAGTCGAACGCAGAGCGTCCGATATCTGGGCAGGCTGCTCTGCGACAACGGCCGACGTGGGCGGCTCGATTCAATCTGCGGGGGCAGCGTGAAGACCTGATTGGGTGCGAGTGCGGGCCCAGGCCGCGCCGGCCGGCCCATTTCCGGTCTCGCTGCTGGGGCCTGTGACCCGAACAGAAAATCAAAGAAACCCTGAGCCGCGACGGGCGTGACCGTCAGTGCACCCACGACGCCCATGGCGAGGATACCGCCGACCACGCGCACCAAGCTTGGTGCCAAAGGGGACTCGAACCAACGCGAATACCGACGCACCACCACTACCCCGAACGCAAAAAACACGACTGGTCGGCGGCGCAAGGGCCTCGAACCAGACCTGCAAGTTCGGCAGTGATAATTTCAGATCACTACAAATAACATCTGAACACGCGGCAAAGATTTATCATCAATCAAGTCAGCACGCGTGAGAGGGCAGCCGGGGGCAGATCGCATTGAACCAACGCATCGACCTCAGAAGTCGTGACCTCAATATACCTGTCCTGATGGATTTTTGCCGGCACAGTTCGACATCGTCCAAGTTCATTGATCATATGCGAGGTGTGCGGATGAGTCCTTGTGACGGATGAAAGCTAAATGGCGCCCAAGGCATTCGCGATTTCTAATCTTCCCTGAAAAACAGCCTCCGCTGCCAGTCGCTCTTCGGGGCCTGCGCGGCAGGGGCCGTTTCGCGCGCTTGAAGCGCATCACGCCGATCCGGCCGCGCTCCAGCAGCCATCGGTGATGGGCGCCCGAGCCTCAGCATGGTCTGTGGTGTCGGTGTCTCCGCGACGCGCATGACGCGGCGGTTCGCTGTCGAGGGGCGCCGCCCAGCCGGCTGCGATAGGGCCGGAGCAAGCGCGGCCGGGATTGCCGTTGTAACCGTCGCCGTCCCAGCATTGGTCTCATCAAACGCCTCGGCTGCAACAACAGCCGGCAATCGATCTCCAGGATTTCGATCCCCAGTTTGCAGCGCCACTTCCGCGACCACCGGGGCCGCACTTTCCGTCTGGTGGATCTGGTCTGGAATTGCAGCCCTCGCAAGGTCGGTGTTCGCCTCGGAAACCGCGGTGAACATTTCAACATCACCAATGAACGCGAGCCGGTCGACCAGGATTTCGGTTTGGGTTTCGTAAGACAGAGGACGAATTACGATGCCGTCAAACGAGAACTCCGCCCTGCTTTGCATGCGCCCCGTACCAAATGCGAATTCGCGGCGCTGCACGGAGTTGGTGCTCGAGCCCAATGGCGCGTGGAAAATTAATGCGAGGCGCTCACTGCAGTCGGCATGGCAGGTGAGCATGTCATCATCCAGCGCGCCCCCGCTCGGCGGGACACTGATCGGATAAAAGTATCCATCGCACAGGCGGAAGCAGGCCTTGGCGCTCAGGCTGTGCCCGTGTTCGCGCGCGACGCTCAGGGCTGATAGCGGGCTCGGACCCCCCGCCCCCGGATCGTTCCGTGCCACGGTCAGCGCCGCGTAGTACACGGAGCAAACGCCGAGGGTGACGCCGAAACCCAGTACAACACGCGAACGCATGCACGACCACCCCCACCGCTTGCACGGCTGTACTGACCAAACTCTGGGCAGAGGCTATCGACACACGAATTAATCGCAACACGGATTATCTGTGTTGAATTCAGTTATCCACAGAAAACTAACAGCTCCTCGCTGGGAAATAATCGTTTTACTCAAGCGTCGAACGTCGTTCGGCTCAGCGCGCAGTCAACCGTACTGCACCGTCCAGCCTGATCGATTCGCCATTCACCATCACGTTTTCACAGATGTGCTTGACCAACGCGCCATATTCTGACGCGCGGCCCAAGCGGCTCGGAAAAGGAACTCCAGCAGCGAGCGACGTCTTTGCGTCATCTGGCAAGCCGTCGAACATTGGGGTCTCGAACAATCCGGGCAGGATGGTTGCGACCCTGATGCCCGACTGCGCGAGATCCCGCGCAAGTGGCAGCGTAAGCCCTTGAATGCCCGCCTTGGACGCCGCGTAGGCGGCTTGGCCGATCTGGCCTTCCACGGCTGCAACCGAAGAGGTCATCACGATCACGCCTCGCTCGCCATCGGGATCGAGGGGCTGCAGCTTGGCCATGCCGAGTGCCGACTTCGCGACCATGCGGAACGTGCCGATGAGATTCACATCGATGACACGCGCAAACGTTGCCGCATCGTGGGCTTGCAACTCGCCCGTCGCGCGATCGGCCCGCAGCATCCTGCGGCCGGCGACGATGCCGGCACAATTGACGAGAATGCGCTCCTGCCCCTGTGCCGATCGCGCGACCTCCAGCGCAGCGTCGATGCTTTCGTCGTTCGTGACGTCGCAATGCGCAAACGTACCGCCGATCTCGGCTGCAATCGCGCGACCCCTCTCTTCGCTGACATCGACAACCGCCACGCGTGCGCCGGCAGCGGCCAGCACCCGGGCCGTTGCGGCCCCAAGCCCTGAGGCGCCGCCCGTTACGATCGCTGAAATAGTGCTGTCGATGTTCATGGTATCGGCGTCCTCGTCAGGGTGAGATTGTCTCAAGACAGGAAAAGGGGGCGAGCCCCTGATCGCTGCGGATTAGCGAGCTTCCAGTTGAGGCGAAAGCTCTTTGCGACCAGAAATGCGGGTCGACGCGCAGGGCACGCCCAGCTTCGAGCCAAAGGCACAGCCACGGCCTGGGTGTAGGACCGAGAGTTGAGACGGTGCAATCGCGACGCAATCTAAGCACGCGGGAGTGTCACGTCTCTCACAGGCTTCGTCGCGCGACCTGCAGCACGATCTTGCCAGAAACCCGCCGCTCCCTGAGATCATCGATCGCAGCGTTGATCTCGTCCAATGGTCTCACTGCATGCACGTGCGGTGTCAATGCCCCGGCTGCGATCCAGCCGAGCACATCGTCGACGAGTGCGCGCTGCACCGCCGGACTGCCGCTCGCCCAACCGCCCCAATTGATGCCCAGGACATCGCAGTCCTTCAACATCACAATGTTTGCAGGAAGCTGTGGGATGTCACCGGAAGCAAAGCCGATGACCAGGAAGCGCCCGCCCGGTCGCAGTGCACGCAGCGCCGCTTGAGCTGCATACCCGCCGATACAATCATAGATGACTGTCGGAGCGCCGGACGTTGCCGCTCGCAAATCGTCCTTCAGTGTCGAGGCTCCAGCATCGCAGACAATGCCTTCGTCGGCGCCATGGGCCTTGGCGATCGCGAGCTTCTCGTGCGTAGACGCGACCGCAATGACTGCGGCACCGAGCCGCTTGGCCACCTCGACGGCTGCGAGCCCCGCTCCACCGGCAGCCCCCAGAACGGCAATAACGTCACCCGGAGCAACGCGCGCCCGGGTCTTGAGACCGTACATCGCCGTTCCGTAAGTCACGCTGACCCCGGCCGCGACCTCTGCCGCAACCGAATCCGGAATGGTCGAGAGCCGTTCTGGCTCGACGACAACGCGTTCGCGCGCTCCACCAAACCCGACATATCCGGCCACTCTCTTGCCGATCCAAGATCGATCAACATCACGGCCGACTTCGCTGACCCTGCCGGCGATCTCGGCGCCCGGTGAAAACGGCAGCTCGGGTTTGATCTGATAGCGCCCGCGCGTTATCAGCGTGTCCATGAAGTTCAACGCGACCGCTTCGACATCGACCAGAACGCTGCCGGGAGGCGTTTCAGGCGGGGCTAGGTCGGCAATCCTGCATTGGCTGCCGGGTTCGATCGACGTGACCAGCGCTGCGCGCATTTGCCGTCTCCATGCTCAATCGAGCGTCGCGCTGAGCCTGCCGGTTCGGGCTCTTGACCCGCAGCGGCCACCGCGCGGATCGGTCGTCACACGACATGCAAGGTTTTTCAATGCTTGAGGCCTGGCCCCCCGAAACACGCGGATACTTTGGGATCGGCTCCGAGCGCATATCGAAGTCGCTCAACCTCGGCAATCTCATGCGGAGCGCGCATGGATTCGGGGCAAGCTTCACGTTCACGATCGGCGCAACCTACAACGCCTTGGAGGCGCGGGCCGACACATCGAAAGGCCGCACGCACTTGCCGCATTTCGATTGGCCGAGCGTCGATGCCATGCAACTTCCAGAGGGCTGCAAGCTCGTCGGCATCGAATTGCTCGAAACAGCGATCGACTTACCGAGCTTCCGCCACCCACTTCGCGCCATCTACGTGCTTGGACCAGAAAAAGGGTCGCTCACGGACCAGCTCGTAGCGCGGTGTGATTATGTCGTTAAAATCCCGACGAAATTCTGTGTCAATGTCGCGATGGCGGGTGCGATCGTGATGTATGATCGTGTTCGCACGCTCGCGCGCTTCGCCGATCGGCCAGTTTCGGAAGGCGGCCCCCGGATCGAAAAGTCACCCCACGTCTACGGACATCGGGGGGTTCGCTCCTGAGGGTGACTCCCCCGATCTCCGATGGCATGAGGAGGCGGTTCGGCAGATGATTCGCCTGCTGCGCCGCGTCAGTTCGGGGTGCTGCAAAGTCGGAGCCCGGCAAGCCCTCGAGCGTCTGATGTCACGTCGGTGATCTACAGTGTTTTCGACGGAAGCCGATGCCAAACACGTTCGGTTTGCAAAGATGTCTAAGGAGGGTAGCGCACCGATGAAGACGACGCACACAACGGCTTTAGCTGTCATTGCGATGGCATGGGTTGCGCTGTCCTCAGCGGCATCTGCTCAGCAGACGCGGCAGATCAACGAGTTCAGGGATTGGACAGTCTATCATCATGGGGCGGGTGCACCCGAGATGTGCTTTGCTGCATCACAACCCAAAGAGACGTCCCCTCGCGACGTGGCGCGCGGCCAGTCGTTCTTTTATGTGACGTCGTGGCCCCAAGATGGCGTGAAGGCCGAAGTCAGCATGAAGCTCGGCTTCACGGTCAGCGCTGGAACCGACGTCGAGGTACAAATTGGCAATGCGCGGTTCCAACTCTTCGGGGACGGGGACAGCGCGTTTGTCAAGGATGTTCGCGAGGAACTGAGGCTGATCGAGGCGATGAAGCGCGGCTCGTTCATGGTCGTCATCGCGCGGAACGAGCGGGGGACAGAGGTTCGCGACACCTACTCGCTCCTCGGCGTGACCCAGGCGATCAACGCAATCCAGCCTTGCAGCTAGTGTTGCGTCACTAACGCTTGGCCCCCACCATCTGCGGTCTGGCCTGCCAGAAACTTCTGATCGAGACGCGGTGCGAGATCCAATGTGTTGCTCGTGCCCCGTGCTTTCCGTCGTTCGTTTCGGCGTCTCACGCGCGTGACGCGCGAACTACTGAGGGCGGGGACTCGGGTGGCGTTGCGCCTTCATCGACCCGCAGGTGCGGCATGCTTCAGCCTCGCTTTCAGGGGGCGCCACTTCATCAGCGCCGCACGACTGGGCCCATCAAACGCAGCCGGACATAGAATGCCCCGCCGCCACCGTGACGGTCATGCGCTTCGGCATAACCAACGACGATCGGCGCCAGATCGGGTGCAGCAAGCCAGCCAGGCAGGCTCCGCCGGAGGACGCCGCGTGCAGGGTGGGTCGCATCCCACCAAGGCCCAGCCTGCTCGTCGGCCAGCGTTAGCCCCTTGCCTGTGATTACGAGTACCGTTCTGTGGCCCTGACGGTGTGCGCGGGTGAGAAAACCGCGAAGCGCGGCGTGAGCCTCTGCCTGCGTCATGCCATGAAGGTCGATCCGCCCGTCGATGGCGCCATGACGCCGAGAGATGGCGCGAACAGTGTTTGCGTCCAACGTCGTTGGATGACGCTGAACACGTCGGGCCGACGAGGAGGATGGCACGGCCGCGCCAGACGTCGAGGTGCTTTGTGGTCGAGCCGGCATTGCAGCCTTAGTGGACGTCCGGTCCGCTACGAAGGCATTGGCCTGACTCGCTGCCGCCACATCGGCGGGCGGAGATCGTTCACCAGACGGTGAGGAAGCTGGCCGCTGCTCCGCGCCGTGCTGCTGCAGTTTCGGTTTTTTGTGTGCCGCGTCCGCGAGCGGCCGAACGCGCTTGGCAACCAGCTCCCAGAGTTTGTGATCCTCCGGGGTCAGGTGTCCGCCTGCTCGTCGCGATCGCTTAGACATCGAGTTTCGTTTTCGGCTCAAGTCTGTAGAGGCGGCAACGGTGGCGCAGGCCACCGGCAAGACGCCCGGCTGCTTCACCTGTCCCACAGAACAAATCTGCGCGCACCGCGCCCTTGATTGCTGAGCCGACATCGTGCGCGACCACAAGGCGCTGGAGACAACGATTAAATCCCTGTACGGCGCCGGCATCGAGATAGAGCATCGATCCGATCGGCGTCACAGCTGGATCGACTGCGACGGAGCGTCCAGCGACCAGGGGGATTTCTCGCACGCCGAGCGGCGATGCCGCTGTTTCAGGCAGCGCCTTGAAGAATATGTAAGACCGGTTGAGCGCCAGAAGCTGGTGCGCCTCAGCCCGGTGTGCCCTCAGCCAATCGGTCATACACGCGAGCGTCATGTCGGCCTCGGCGATCAGGCCTCTCTCGATCATCACGCGACCAACAGATGTGTAAGGCCAGCCGTTCTTGCCATCGTAGCCAACCCGCCTCCGAGAGCCGTCCTGGAACTGGAGCACGCCAGACCCTTGCACGTGCAGCACGAAGGCGGAGATCGGGTCATCGAGATAGGCTAGTTCAAGTCCTCGCCCATCGAGTTCGCCAGCAACAATGGCCTCACGGTCCGCGCAAGGTTCCAGCCTCCCATCGGCATCTCGGCGCGCATGCGTGAAGCCCTTATCAAATCCAGCTCGCTGCTCATCCGACGCTAGGTCGACGAGGTCCGCCGGCCGTTTGTGGAGAGGTATGCAGAACTGCGAGGTTCGCACCCACGAGGCCCGATAGATCGGCTCAAAGTAGCCGGTCAGCAGACCCGGCTCATCAGGAAGCCCGATCCGGCGGCAATCGAAATGCGACTCGAAGAACTCTTGAGCGGATGACCTGGAGGCAAGTGCCCTGGCCGCGAGAACCCTCATGCCTGCGAGCGGATCCGGCTGAGCCACTGGCCGCGCCAACGCACGAAGCGCGTCACTGTGGTCTTCGAGGGCCCAGCCGGGCAAGTCGACAAGTCGCGTGGCCTGCCCGACGACGACCCCTGGAGCCGGTGCATTTGCGGCCACGGCACTCTCCGAGGGGGCACACCGCCCGAACAGGGCCTGACGCTAAGCCAAGCTCAAGACAGTCTGACGCGATCAGTTGGGCGCTTGCGTTCCGACGAGGCGCCAGTTCGGGTCACGCGAGCGCAAATCGCGCGAAAACGTCCAAATGTCCGTGACATCTTGCACGCGTTGCGGATCTCCACTCACCACCTCGCCAGCCGCATCTCTCGTCGCCGAGATCAGCTGGCTCACGAACTTTACTGTCACGAACGCGTGCGCACCGTCGCGCGCCTCAGCCTCGATGATCTTGGCTGAGTTGATCCCGACGAAGCTCTGGTCGATCTTTTGGCCCAGTTCCTCGCGCTCGCTGATCGCCTGCACGAAACCATCGTACACGTCCCTACTGAGAAGATCTTTGAGAAGACGCGCATTCCCTTCGGCGAACGCAGTCACGATCATCTCATAGGCCTGCTTCGCACCACTCATGAACGATTCCGGCTCGAACGTGTTATCGGCGCGGAAGATCGCGATCAATCCGTCGCTGACGTCCGTTGCGCCCTCTGAGAAGGCGCGGATTCTGGCTTCGGCAGCTTCCCGATCAATCGCAGGCTCCTGCGATTGTGGGGCGGGCTGCGTCGCGCGACCCGGCAGGGTCACGACCTTCTCGCCGGCGGCAGCAGCACGCTGCTGCGCCTCTCGAGCCCGCATCTGGCGCTCGATCCGCGCTTCGTCGTCACTGGTCCGGCGGCCCAGCACGCTACGCAAACGCAAGATCACCAGAACGGCGACCACGATCGAAATGATAGTCAGTAGCGAAAGGTTGTCCTGCATGATCACCGTCGCTCGTGAGCCGGAACGTCCATTACATCATTGTGTCGGCTGGCATGTAATGTCGGTTGGGCGTTACGTCCAGCCGCGGTCAGACCCGGAGGTCATCGAAGATCGAAGGGTCCCGCGTTGCCATGCCCGCACCCTAGGGGAACGAACAGCAGATTGAAACGCCCGATTAGCTTATCCATGCCGCAATGGTTCGCTTAGCTTGGCCGAGCCGTGTTTCCGGAAACGAGACCATGCTCCGTATCGGATTACTATTGCCATTTATTGTTGTGCCCGTCGCGGAGCTCGCAATCCTCATCAGCCTCGGTGGATGGATCGGGCTCTGGCCGACCGTCGGCGTGATCCTGGGCACGGCCGTTCTCGGCGCGACAATGCTGCGATTGCAAGGCCTCGGGACGCTGGCGCGCCTGACGGCCGCACTGAATGCCGGAGAGACGCCCGTCGTGCCGATGATCGAGGGGGCACTGTTGATTGTCGCCGGGGCTCTGCTGCTGACACCCGGTCTCATGACGGATGCAGCGGGCGCCTTGCTGCTCATTCCCAAGATCCGTCAAGCGCTCGCGCGCCGCGGCCTAGCGTATGCCGTCGCCCATGGAACCGTCCACGTCGGACGCGCAACGTTCCGCGGCCAAAGGTCGCCGGGTGCGCAATCAAGGTCCGCAGATGATCCACAGCGAGGGCAGCCGCACGCCCCCCCATCCGCCGGGACCGTTATCGACGGCGATTTCGAACGCATCGACGAGCGCACAGTTCCGCCGAGGGACTAGTCCCGCCGATCAGAAATCCCTGCAGCCTCCGCAACACCCGCCTGACAGAGACTTCGGATCGGCGGTACTCGCGAGGCGGCGCTCCACAAATACACACATCCACAGTTCACGTGGTCGGCATTGCTGTCGGAGCCGGCGCCGTGTATCGCGAGACGACTGTGAGTTCGTCCGCTCGTCGTGTTCGATCGCACAAGCGCCCCGCACACGACGAGGCAGCAAACGCGGGGCGCCGCTGCCCCGGGTCCACGAATTGTCGAAAGGCCGTTATCCATGTCAGACACCAGCAGGCCCGACGGGGTCGCCCGCAATGGCGCGGCCACGGCCCCCGTCCAAGTGGGCGTCGTCGCACAATTCATTAAAGACCTGTCGTTCGAATTACCGAACGTTGAACGGGTGATCGGCGGACCGGGCCAAAACCCGAACCTCAAGGTCGAGGTCAACGTTACAGCGCGGAAGATCCAGGATAATCGGTTCGAAAGCCTGATTGAGTTCCGGGCCCATGCCTCCGACCAGGTCGGCACGATCTATGACCTCGAACTCATCTATGGCGGCCTGTTCGACATCCAGAGCCTACCGCAAGACGCGCTCGAGCCGTTCCTGCTGATAAACTGCCCAGCACTGCTGTTCCCGTTTCTGCGGCGAATCGTTGCTGACGTCACGCGGGAAAGCGGCTTCCCACCATTGCTGCTCGATCCGATCGATTTCGGGCAGCTCTACATGCGCCGTCGCCAGGAAGCGATGGCCGCGCGCGCGGGCGCTACGGCTTGAGCCAGAACGCGTCGGGCCCAAGGCTTGCAACGAGCGCGGCATGGCGCTCGCGATCTGTGCTCGACAACCGCGGCTTGAGAGGTCTCGGCCTTGCACCGTAGTTCACGGTGCCCTGCACCGCACGAGTCCTTGCGTTCGATTGTTGATCGAGACCCAGCGTCGACTGCTTGATGCCGAGCAACTCCACGTAGACCTCGGCAAGCAACAATGAATCGACAATAGCGCCATGCTTGGTACGGATCGAGTTGTCGATACCGTAACGCTTGCAAAGACCGTCGAGTGTGTTTGGGCCAGCGGGATGCTTACGTTTGGCCAGAGCCAGTGTGTCGATGATCTCGTTTGCGAGCGGAGTTCGACCCAGTCGCTCCAGTTCCATATTGATGAAGCCGACGTCGAATGGCGCATTGTGAATCACGAGCGGCGCCGATCCAATAAACGCGAGGAAGGGGTCCGCGACGTCCCTGAATACTGGCTTTCCCTCGAGGAATTTCATCGAGATGCCATGGATCGCCTCAGCATCGGGATGAACATCCCTGTCCTCAGGAAAAATGAAGGCATGGTACTCGAGCCCGGTCGGCCTGCGGTCGAGCAGTTCAACGCATCCAATCTCGATCAAACGGTCACCGGCCTTGGCGTTGAGACCCGTTGTCTCGGTATCGAGCACGATTTCGCGAAGCATGGTCCGTCCTGTGCCAGAGCAGCGCTGCAACCTCGAACACGCAGAATAGGCCGATTTCCGGTGCTGTTGCCTTAGGCCCAAAGCCGGTAGAGAGCGCTGCCACGGCGCTCGCGCAGCGCAATCACCAGAGCGTCGACCTCGGCTTCGCTCTCGGCCAGCGATCGGTCTGTCCGAATCACAAAGTCCGCGTATTCGATTTTCTCGTCAGACGGCATCTGTTTGGCGAGGATCGTCGTGAACTTCTCCACGGTCATGCCGCCCCTGGCCAGCACACGCTCGCGCTGCACCGCGGGTGGCGCATGCACGACAACGACGACATCAACCCGTGCATCTCCCAATGTCTCGAACAACAAGGGAATATCGAGGACGGCGACCGCGGCGCCATCCTGATGGGCCTTCATCAGGAACGCGCGCTGCCCGTTTCGCACCAAGGGATGCACGATCTGCTCGATCTTTTCGAGGAGCCCCCGGTCAACTCCGATCGCGCTGGAGAGCACTGCGCGATCGATCCCGCCGTCGCGCAGGGCCGCGGGAACGAGCGCTGCGACGGGCATCACCGCTTCGCCGCCGGCAGCGTAGAGCGCATGGACATGGCCATCACTATCGAACACCGGAACACCGCGCGCGGCAAACCAGCCCCCGACCGTGGTCTTGCCCATACCGATCGAGCCCGTGAGACCGACGATCATCATCGCTCAAGACCCGATGTCGGCAAGAACGCGCTGACGCAGCCCGTCGGTGACTTGCGGCATAACCCCGAACCACCGCGCGAAACCCGGCGCTGCCTGATGCAGCAGCATCCCGAGCCCATCCACCGTGACGAGACCCCTGCCCCGAGCAGCTGCAAGCAGTTCAGTCTCGAGCGGGACGTAGACGATGTCGGCGACGATTGCATCGGCGCGCGCGCAGCCAAGATCGAACAAGAGCGCTGGCTGGCCCGCCATGCCGAGCGATGTCGTATTGATCAACAAATCAGTGTGCGTGAGAGCTGACGGCGCCTCTGCCCAGTCGACGGCGGATGTTTTGGCCTTCGATCCATGCACTGCTCGAAGCCGCGCGGCGAGGTCTTCAGCCCGCTCAAACGTTCGGTTCGCAACATCAATCCGCTCGACACCGCATCGGATCAGGGCGTCTGCGATTGCACGGGCCGCACCGCCAGCGCCGAGGATGAGGACCCTGCGATTGGAAGCCCGCCATTGCGGCGCCGTCTGATCGAGATTGGCAAGGAACCCTGTCCCGTCCGTATTGGTTGCAAGCACGCGGCCCGCCTCGACCCAAAGGGTATTGACAGCGCCGATCGCGGTGGCCTCGGGCAGCACCTCATCGACGCATGCGGCAATGGCCACTTTGTGTGGAATCGTCACATTGGCGCCGCTCAGAGCCCCGCGTCGCACCTCGTCAACGAAAGCCTCGAGTTCATCGGGTGGAACCGCGCGCTTGTGGTACTGTCCGCAAATCCCTAGCGTCTCCAGCCAATAGCCATGGATGATTGGCGAGCGCGAATGTTCGATCGGCCAGCCTATAACGACGGCACTCGGAGTTGTGTCAGCCATCAGATCAGCCCCTCGATGTCGGGCGCAAACTGGCGCAAGGCAGCCAGCAGCTCGATCATCGGCAGCCCGAGCACCGTGAAATGATCACCATCCACGTTCGCGACGAGCTGCACGCCAAGCCCCTCATACTCGTAGCATCCGACGGATCCCAGAACGCGGTCTCCGACCGTTCCCAAATAGCGGCCGATCGCGGCGGCGGTGAGCTCGCGGAAGGTGACTTCGGCAACCGCGACGTGAGACCACACGATGCCGTCCGGACCCGCCAGAACAACGGCGGAATGGAGCGTATGGGATCGGCCCCGGAAGTCCAGGAGCAGCCGCTGCGCGTCCGCAAGCGAACGGCATTTCGAGACGATCCGGCCGTTGAAGGTCAGGACCTGATCGGCCCCGATCACGATGGCGCCGGACCTCACTCCGACAACGGATTGTGCCTTTGCGCGCGCGAGTATCTCAGCAAGATCCTCAGGCGCAACGGCTCCCTCGTCGGCCTTGAGCGTCTCACGCACTACGTCCTCATCGATCGTCGGGGCCACGACATCAAACGACAGGCCGGCTTGTTGCAGAAGCTGTCGGCGCACCGGGCTTGACGATGCGAGCACCAGCCGTCGCGCGGTTGAGCCACCATTCATGCTGGCTCTCCAGTGTCACTGCCGCCGGTCGCCTCTGGCGCATGGTCAGGTGCTGGCGACCTTTCCGAGCTGCCGGACTCCACCGCTGCGGCCGATCGAATCTTGCCGCGCTGATAGAGCGCGATGATCGTTGCTGCGGTCTCTTCAACCGAACGGCGGGTCACGTCGATGACCGGCCAACCGTGCTTCTGGCAAAGCCTGCGAGAGAACAAGACCTCCTTCGCGATCAGCTCACGGTCGACATAATCGTCGAGTTGCCGATCCCCGAGAAAGCGGACCCGATTCCTGCGCACTTCTGCAATTCTCTCGGGTGATGCGACGAGGCACACGACAAACGCTGTATGCGGCTCGGTCAGGGCTGGAGGGAGTGGGATCGAGGGGACGATCGGCAAGTTGGTCGTCTTGTAGCCGCGCTGTGCCAGATAAATGCTTGTGGGCGTCTTTGATGTGCGCGAGATGCCAAGCACGATGATATCGGCGCTGCTGAGGTCGCTCGGTAGCGCGCCATCGTCGTGCGCCATCGTGAAGTTCAAGGCATCGATGCGACGGAAATAGTCCGCATCCAAAACGTGCTGCCCGGCAACGATGGGGGTCTGCGGCGCGCCCAGATAGCTCTCGAAGATCGTCATGATGGGCTTTAATACGGCGAGGCAGGGCACTTTCAGCTCGCGGCAATGGGACTCCAGTCGATCCGCCAACTGATTATTCACAATCGTGTACAGCACGATGCCAGGCGCTGAGTTGATCTCCTGCAGAACACGGTCGAGTTGCCGATCCGACCTGATCAGCGGATAGACATGCTCGATGACGCGGAACTGCCCGTACTGCACGGACGCGGCCTTCGCCATCGTGGTCAAGGTCTCACCCGTTGCGTCAGAGACGAGGTGTAGATGAAAATAGCTTGGCAGGGTGTTGGGCATCGACGGAGGTTGGTCCTCATTATCCACGCGGCAGAGCCAGTGCGGACCGCGTTGCAGAGCCAAGTGATGGCGACTCTGCGGTTATGTCCACAGCAAATTCTTTATGGACGTTGCCAACAGAAACGCTGGCCAGTGATCCGAGCCGTCCGACTTAGGACTACGTTTCCACAGGTTGTCGTCGACGTTTACACACCCCGCTGTCATCTTGGCTGGAACATCGTCCGCGACGATCCGGGCGCGATCGACGTTCAGAACTTGTTCGACCGCGATGTGTCAAAGACGACAGAGATGTTTCCACGCGACCACGGGTGGCTGGCGGAAACGGGCGATGCTCTGGACAACACTGGGTTCCACGCAACTCACGCCTAAACAACACTAAGAGTCACTCCTCAACGAAGATTTCGAAGATTTAGAAGAAGGGCAAAGCATGGCGCTGACACATCCGGTTCTCGAAGAACGAGCCCGCGAACGGCGCTTCCTGCGCCCCTTTCTCGGCGAAGCGCTGACCCCTCCACCAGTATGGCTCATGCGTCAGGCTGGCCGCTATCTGCCCGAGTACCGCGCAACACGAACTGACGCCGGCAGTTTTCTCGATCTCTGCTACAATCCGGCCCTGGCGGCCGAAGTCACGTTGCAGCCGATCCGGCGCTACGCGTTCGACGCGGCCATCCTGTTTTCCGATATTCTCGTCATCCCTCACGCGATCGGTCAGGGTGTGCGCTTTGTCGAAGGCGAGGGTCCCCGCCTCGACCCGGTGACCACGGCAAAGGACCTTGCCGCTTTGTCGCTCGACAAGCTTCACGCCAACCTTGCACCAGTTTACGAGACCGTTGCGCGTCTGAGGCAGGACCTTCCAAAGGAAACGGCGCTCATCGGGTTCTGCGGCGCGCCTTGGACAGTTGCCACCTACGCGGTCGCTGGCCGCGGGACGCAGGATCAGGCGCCTGCGCGCTTGTGGGCCTATCAAGACCCGGATGCCTTCCAGGTTCTGATCGATCTGCTGGTGGAAGCATCCACCGCCTACCTCAGCCAGCAGGTTCAGGCTGGCGCCGAGGTTCTGCAGATTTTCGACACCTGGGCGGGTTCGCTGCCCGACGATGAATTCGAGCGCTGGGTTGTGGCGCCGACCGCCAAGATCGTATCAACGCTCAAAGCTCGCCACCCCGAAGTGCCTGTCATCGGGTTTGCAAAGGGGGCCGGCGTCGCACTCGCCCGCTACGCGCAAGCAACCGGCGTCGATGGCGTGGGCTGCGACACGTCACTGCCGCTCGCAGCGGCCCGCGCTGCCTTGCCAAGCAGCGACGGACCGGTGATCCAGGGCAACCTCGACCCCCTATTGCTGGTTGCAGGTGGCGACCACCTCAATCGTCGGATCGATGAGCTGCTCGAGGCGATGGAGGGCCGACCGTACATTTTCAACTTGGGGCACGGCATCGTGCCGCAGACGCCGCCTGAACACGTCGCGCAACTGGTCGAGCGCGTGCGCAAAGAAGCCCAATAGGCACCGGCTGGGTCGCGCGGGACAAGCGGAAGAGCTCTGACATGGCGGTTGATACGTCGATCCTGCAGACGCCCGGTGGGCGTGCTGGAATGGCACTCGTCACAACGGTCGTGTTGGCTGGCGGGGCGATCCTTGTGTTCGGTGGCCAAGCCTACGCTTGGATCAAGGCCATCCATGTCATCGCCGTGATGTCCTGGATGGCCGGCATGCTGTATCTGCCGCGTCTGTTTGTTTATCACAGCGAGGCTGGTCCCGTTGGCGAGCCAGCGGCAACGTTCGTTGTGATGGAGCGGCGCCTCCTACAGATCATCATGACGCCGGCCATGGTGATCTCGTGGGGACTTGGCCTCTGGCTCGCATGGGATGGCGGCCACCTGGCGTCCGGTTGGTTCCACGGCAAATTGCTTGCCGTGGTCGGCATGACGGCTGCGCACGGCTATTTGGCAGGTGCGGCAAAGAAGTTCGCTGCGGGCGAGATCGTCGGGAGCACGCGCTATTGGCGTCTAATGAACGAAGTGCCGACCGTTTTGATGGTCGTGGCCGTCATCCTCGTGGTCGTTCAGCCATTCTGATGCGGCCCCTGAAGTCCACGGTTTGACGGCTTTCCCCACTGACTTGAAGCGCTTTGCCCGAGTTCTCGCTTTCGCGTCTGCGCAAGTCTTGCTATGTAACAGCAGTGCCGAGCGCCGAGGGGTCGGCGGCACCTTACCCTTGCACGCCCACGTGTCCGATACCATGAACTGCCGACAAGGCAGCACCGGACCGCACCCCGAGCCTCGCGACAACCTCTCCCCCACCTTCATCGCGCCGGCTCGCACCGGAGTCTACATTCATGCAAGAAATGAAACTCGAGGATCTCAAGAAAAAAACGCCAACAGAATTGCTCGCTTTCGCGGAAGAGCATGGCGTCGAGAACGCGAGCACGATGCGCAAACAGGAACTCATGTTTGCGACTCTCAAGCAGCTCGCGGCTGAGGATATCGACATTACAGGCGTCGGCGTTGTCGAAGTCCTTCAGGATGGGTTCGGCTTTCTTCGCTCGCCCGATGCGAACTATTTGCCCGGACCAGACGACATCTACCTCTCGCCGTCGCAGATCCGACGGTTTGCGCTGAGGACCGGTGATACCGTCGAAGGGCAAATTCGCAGCCCGAAAGAAGGTGAGCGCTATTTTGCCCTTCTCAAAGTCAATAAAATCAACTTCGAGGATCCAGAGGCTGCGCGCCACAAGGTCCATTTCGACAATCTGACTCCGCTTTATCCCGAGCAATGGCTAAAGCTCGAAATTGAAGACCCGACAATCAAGGACCTGTCGTCCCGTGTCATCGACATTGTTTCGCCGATCGGCAAGGGCCAGCGCGGCTTGATCGTGGCACCGCCGCGGACTGGTAAGACGGTTATTCTGCAGAACATTGCACGCTCGATCACGACCAATCATCCCGAGTGCTATCTGATCGTCTTGCTGATCGACGAGCGGCCTGAAGAAGTAACTGACATGCAGCGCTCGGTGAAGGGCGAAGTGATATCGTCTACGTTCGACGAGCCGCCGTCCCGGCACGTGCAGGTTTCAGAAATGGTCATCGAAAAGGCCAAGCGGCTGGTCGAGCACAAGCGCGATGTCGTGATCCTGCTCGACTCGATCACGCGTCTCGGCCGGGCCTACAATACTGTGGTGCCATCGTCGGGCAAGGTGCTGACCGGTGGCGTTGACTCGAACGCGTTGCAACGGCCAAAGCGTTTTTTCGGTGCTGCACGCAACATTGAAGAGGGCGGTTCGCTGACCATCATCGCAACGGCGTTGATCGATACCGGGTCAAGAATGGACGAGGTGATCTTCGAGGAATTCAAGGGAACGGGCAACTCGGAGATCGTCCTCGACCGGAAAGTCTCAGATAAGCGCGTGTTCCCAGCGATTGATATCGCGAAGTCAGGTACTCGGAAAGAGGATCTGCTTGTGACGCGCGACACACTGAAGAAGATGTACGTGCTGCGCCGGATCCTGAACCCGATGGGCACCATGGATGCGATCGAGTTCCTGAATGACAAGTTGCGAACGACAAAGACGAATGGCGAGTTCTTCCAGTCGATGAATACCTGAGCGGCTCCGCTTTTTCACGTGAAACGAGAACGTAAGCTTCGTATTTGCGCGGTCGGAGATTGTTTCACGTGAAACAACAAGGCACTGAGTGGCAGGTCAACGCGTTTGGTCAGCCCATTGGTCTATCGCTCCCGGATTGGCAGGGGGCTGTGCGCCCCGTGCTCGTGGAGCTTCGCGGTCGAACGTGCCGGGTCGTTAATCTCGATCCGCCGCGCCATGGCCCGCAACTGTTCGAGGGCCATCGGCGCGACGCATCTGGGGCGAACTGGACCTATCTCTCCGTTGGTCCTTTTGGTGACGACCGAGAGTTATTCGAGGCCTGGCTGGCCCAGGCTGCGGCATCCACCGATCCGCTGCATCTCGCGATCGAGGTTGGCGAAGGACGCGAAGCGAGCGGCACTGCGAGCTACATGCGTATCGACCCGGCAAACGGCGTCATCGAGGTCGGCTTTATCG
The DNA here is from genome assembly GCA_050330095.1 of Hyphomicrobiaceae bacterium. GTDB lineage: Bacteria > Pseudomonadota > Alphaproteobacteria > Rhizobiales > Hyphomicrobiaceae > JBCBWG01. The sequence continues at coordinate 13,065 of JBHJOC010000052.1, read as the reverse complement.
CCTCGACACCAAGGCTGCAACGGACGACGCCCTTCACAGAGGCGATGTATCTGATGATGCAGCACGCCTTCGAGACGCTCGGCTACCGTCGATACGAATGGAAGTGCGACGCCTTGAATGCGCCATCGCGACGAGCAGCAGAACGTCTCGGCTTCACGTATGAAGGGACGTTCCGCCAAGCGGCGGTCACGAGGGGACGGACCCGGGATACGGCCTGGTATTCGATCATCGATCGCGATTGGCCAGAACTTCGGGCCTCGTTCGAGGCTTGGCTCGATCCGGCGAACTTTGATGCCGACGGTTGTCAGCGTCGCAAGCTCGAGGAAATCCGGGCGAGCGCCGCTTGACGGGTTACGAGCCATCTCGCGAACAAGGCGGGTCTCGACAAACGGGGCCGCAGGCTGGTGTCCAGCAGAACGGGATGCAGAAGCGGGATGCGCAGCGACAACCTTGAAGCGTCCACCATTTTCGCGCTGAGTTCCGCGCCAGGCCGATCCGCGATTGCTGTCATCCGGATTTCTGGTCCTGGTGTTCTGCGCGCACTGCAGGCGCTTGGCGTTCGCGATCTCAAGCCGCGCTTGGCGTCGTTCCGACGGCTCATGGCTCCACACACCAACCATCCGCTTGACAATGCCTTGGTGCTTTACTTTCGAGCTCCCCATAGTGCAACCGGCGAGGACGTCGCGGAACTCCACGTTCATGGCGGTCGTGCCGTTGTCGCCGCCGTCGTTGATGCTTTGGCGCGTCTCCCGGGCCTGACACCAGCAGAGCCTGGTGCGTTCGCGCGTCGCGCCTTCGCGAATGGCAAGCTCGATCTCACGTCGGCCGAGGGTCTGGCTGACCTGATCGATGCCGAGACCGAGGCACAGCGCCGTCAGGCCCTTGCCCAGGCGTCCGGCGAACTCGGCCGCCTCTACGCCGGGTGGCGAGACGACCTGGTCGAGGCCATGGCCTTGGTCGAAGCCGCGATCGATTTCTCCGACGAGGGCGACATCGGCGGCGAAACCTTTGAACGCGGGCGCGAACGCGTCTCGCGTCTCGCGTGCCAGCTGTCAGCTCATTTGTCCGACGGGCGGCGCGGCGAGATCCTGCGCGATGGATTTCGGATTGTGCTGGCGGGTCCGGTCAATGCCGGCAAGTCGACGCTGCTCAACTGGCTTGCACAACGGGATGTCGCGATCACGTCTGAAGAAGCTGGCACGACACGGGACGTCATCGAGGTGCGGCTTGATCTCGGTGGCTTTCCGGTGATCGTCGCTGACACGGCTGGGCTCCGCGAAACGGAAAGTCCGATCGAGCGCGAAGGTATGCGCCGGAGCAAAGCCCAGATCGCGGCGGCCGATCTGGTTCTCTGGCTCGTGCCATCGGACGGCACCGAGCCAGGCAGCAGCGGCGCCGATGTTCCGGACCATTCCGTTGAGCTCTGGAAGGTCCAGACCAAAGCGGATCTGGCTCCAGATCAGTCCCGGTCCGTGGACGCAATTTCAGTCAAGACGGGGGTCGGTCTCGAAGCGCTGATGCAGAGACTGCTTGCGGCGGTGCGCGCCCGCGTCGGTGAGCGGGGCGAACCCGTGATCACGCAATCGAGGCATCGTGCGCTGGTGACATCGGCTCATCATCATCTCGAGCGTTTCCTGCTCAAGGATCCGACGGTCGCGGAATTGGCCGCAGAGGACTTGAGGCTTGCGGCATCAGACCTTGGGCGCCTTACGGGTGCCGTCGATCCGGAGGAGGTGCTTGGGGCCATCTTCGGCAGGTTCTGTATCGGTAAATAAACAGCCATTGTCCCGATCAGCTGAGCCCGCAATCTGTGTCCCAGCATTTGAGACTATGTTTCACGTGAAACGATGGAATTTGCATCCTCCTGTCGTTGCGGCTTTTGACCCCATCGAGCCCCGGCCCTATATCGGCGTGGGGTGAATCCCTCGCACCGGAGCAGGACCCTATGACAGAACGATCCCGTTTCGACGTCGTCGTCGTGGGCGGCGGGCATGCTGGCGTCGAAGCCGCCACAGCTGCCGCCAGGCTCGGCGCCAGGACGGCGCTCGTCACTCATCGTTTCTCGACGATCGGCGAGATGTCCTGCAATCCGGCCATCGGCGGTCTTGGGAAAGGTCACCTCGTTCGCGAGGTCGACGCGCTTGATGGATTGATGGGCAGAGTCGCTGACCAAGCCGGCATCCAATTCCGGTTGCTCAATCGGTCGAAGGGGCCAGCTGTTCAAGGCCCAAGGGCGCAGGCCGATCGCAAGCTCTATCGCCAGGCAATGCAGGCAGCCATCCGCGATCAGGAGAACCTCGCGGTGATTGAGGGCCAGGCTGAGGACTTGGTCCTCGAGCGAGGTTCCTCGGGAATGCTGGAAGCGCGCGGGATCGTTGTCGATACGGCTGGCGAGATTTCAGCCGGTGCCGTCGTCATCACGACAGGCACCTTCCTGCGCGGGCTGATCCATATTGGCGATCAGCGTATTCCAGCGGGTCGCGTCGACGAAGCTCCAGTTGTCAAGCTCGCGGAGCGACTGGATGGGCTAGGGTTGCGCCTCGGACGCCTGAAGACCGGGACGCCCGCGCGCCTGATCGCATCGACCATCGAATGGTCCGCTCTTGATCAGCAGCCCGGCGATGATCCCCCGGTTCCGTTCTCGTTCCTGACCGATCGGATCACGACCCGCCAGATCAGCTGCCATATCACGACGACAACGCCAGACACCCACCGCATCATCAGAGACAACCTTGCGCTGTCGGCGATGTACTCAGGCCAGATCAGCGGTGTGGGCCCACGGTATTGCCCGTCGATCGAGGACAAGGTGGTAAGGTTCGCTGACCGAGACCGCCACCAGGTCTTTCTAGAGCCCGAAGGTCTCGACGACGACACGATCTATCCCAATGGAGTTTCAACGTCGCTGCCAGCGCAGGTGCAGCTCGCATTTCTGAGGACGATGCCTGGCCTCAAGCGCGTTGAGTTCAAGCGGCCTGGTTATGCCATCGAATATGACTACGTCGATCCCCGTGAGCTGGAAGCGACACTCGAGGTCAAGCGTGCCCGGCGCCTGTTCCTCGCCGGGCAGATCAACGGCACCACAGGCTACGAGGAAGCTGCGGCCCAGGGATTGTTGGCCGGGTTGAATGCGGCCTTGCTTGCAAGCGGGGCAGAGTCTCCCGTCATTCTCTCGCGAGCCGATGCCTACGCTGGCGTCATGATCGATGATCTGGTGACGCGCGGCGTTTCCGAGCCGTATCGCATGTTCACGTCTCGTGCAGAATACCGCCTCCGACTTCGCGCGGACAACGCGGACCAGCGGCTTACCGGCCTTGGTGTTGAGCTCGGTTGCGTTGGCCGCGAGCGCTCCGTGATGTTCGCAGAAAAGATGCGCGCGATCGCGGCGGCGCGGTCAACGCTCGAGGCACTGTCCATTACCCCGACAGAGGCTGAGCGATATGGGTTCTCGCTCAACAAGGACGGGCGTCGCAGGAGTGCGTTCGATCTTTTGTCATACCCAGAAATCACGTTTCCGCGCGTTGCATCGATCTGGCCCGAACTCAACAAGCTTGCTCCGCAGGTCGTCGAGCAGGTTGCCATTGATGCGCGCTATCAAGCCTATGTTCGTCGGCAGGACGACGACGTCGCGCAATTGCGCCGCGATGAACTGCTCGAGATCCCGGCCGACATGATGTTCGAGGCGGTGCCGGGGCTGTCGACCGAGGTGCGCCAGAAGCTCACGGCTCGGCGCCCGCGAACGATCGCACAGGCCGGACGGATCGATGGCATCACGCCAGCTGCCCTCGTTTTGCTTTCTGGTGCCGTGCGAGCACGCACGAAAAGTAGGACCCTTGGCAGCCCTTTTGATGCGGAAGCCGCGAGCGCTTCATGCGAGCCAGTGGAGCTTGAACAGGCGTCAGCCGAAGGCGTGGCGAGATCGGCATGAAGTCACGGGCCGACAACGATCGGATCGTCGATGGCGCCGCGTTCTTAGACCGCTTCAATGTTTCACGTGAAACATTTGAGAAACTAGACACTTACGTCCGCCTCCTGAGGCTCTGGCAGAAGACGATCAATCTCGTCGCGCCAGGCACCCTCGACGATGTCTGGCATAGGCATTTCGCCGACAGCGCCCAGCTTCATGCCTTGGTTCCAACCACGGCGCGCACCCTGGCCGACCTCGGCTCTGGCGCAGGATTTCCTGGGCTGGTGCTCGCAATTCTCGCCAGCGGGGCGCGCGAGACGACCCCGGGACACGCGCTATCTGTGACGCTTATCGAGGCCGATCAACGCAAGTGCGCGTTCCTCAGAGAGGTGGCGCGGGCTGTGGATATTCCTGTGGATATCCTATCGACACGAATCGAAACCAGTGCGAGCGTTCTTCTCGAACGCGGCGTCGATGTGGTCACGGCCCGCGCGCTTGCGCCGCTCGACCGGCTTTGCAGCCTTGCCGCTCCACTGATGTCCGCGTCCGGAGTTTGCTTATTTCTCAAGGGGCGCGCTGCTGCTGGTGAGCTTGCCGCAGCGCGGGCTTCGTGGGCGTTCGACGCAGAGCTCATCGAGAGCATGACGGACCCAGAGGGTCGTATCGTCGTCCTGCGGAGAGTGTCTCCGCACACCGGGGGGTGAGGTTGACGTGGGGCGCAAGCAGGTAAGGCAGATTGGGCTTCGCGTTCTCGCGATCGCGAACCAGAAGGGTGGGGTCGGCAAAACCACCACCGCAATCAATCTGGGGACAGCGCTCGCTGCAGTTGGCGAACGGGTGCTGGTCATCGACATTGATAGCCAGGGAAACGCGAGCACAGGGCTTGGTATTGCGCCCGAAGCCCGTGTTGCGACGACCTATGACGTCCTGGCCGGCTCGGCTCAGCTTCTGCAGGCGGCCCAGCCGACAGCGGTACCCAATCTCTACATTGTCCCGGCAAATGCAGACCTTGTCGGATTCGAATCCGAGCACATGACGGACAGCAATCGCGCGTTTCGTTTGCGGGATGCCGTCAGCGATCTCACCGTCATTCAAAACGCCATCGATGCAAACGAGCGCGTCTCGTATGTCCTCATCGATTGTCCGCCATCGCTCAACCTGTTGACGTTGAACGCGCTCGTTGCCTCCGACGCTGTCATTGTTCCCGTGCAGTGCGAGTTCTTCGCACTCGAAGGAATATCACAGCTCAAAAATACCATTGATCAGATCAGAAGTTCGCTCAATCCGCGTTTGCAGATCCAGGGTGTCGTTCTGACGATGCACGATGCGGCGACGAACCTCTCGCGGGAAGTCGAGCAGGAGGTTCGGAATTTCTTTGGCCCGGTGGTTTATCAGACGGTGATTCCTCGCAACGTGCGCGTTGCTGAAGCACCATCCTATGGCAAGCCAATCCTGCTCTATGACTACGAGTGCAAAGGAAGCCAAGCCTATGTGCGCCTTGCGACTGAAATGATTGCCCGAGAACGCGAGGCGGTTGCGGCATGAGGCCGACCCCGGTCGTCACCGGACTGCACGGAGCATGTCCGGGCATATTTCACGTGAAAGCCGCTTAAGAAGACAGACGCACAGAAGGGACGCGCGAAACCGATGTCGGCACCGATGCAGAGAAGCCGTTTGGGGCGCGGTCTCGCCTCCCTGATTGGGGACCCGCAGCCGGCCGTCAGACCACGTGTGCCATCGGAAGGCCATCAACGGATGGCTGCGCTCGACCAAATCCACTCCAGCGGCCTCAATCCCCGCAAGGACTTCAAAGAGGACGAGCTCAACGAACTGGCTGAATCCATCCGCCAGAAGGGCCTCGTGCAGCCAATCGTAGTGCGTCCCCGGCCGAACGGAGAGCCAGGCTACGAGATCGTTGCAGGCGAACGGCGGTGGCGAGCGTCGCAGAGGGCCGGCCTTCACATGGTGCCGGTCATTATCCGCGAGCTCGACGATCAAGAGGTTCTCGAGCTTGCAATCATCGAAAACGTTCAGCGCGCCGATCTCAATCCAATCGAGGAAGCGTTTGGCTACCGGGATTTAATCGATCGGTTCGGCTACACGCAGGATCGGTTGTCAGACGTGATCGGCAAGAGCCGGAGCCATCTCGCCAATACGCTGCGCCTGCTGAAGCTTCCAGAGAGCGTCCAGGATTTCGTCAAGTCGGGGCGGCTTACCGCAGGTCACGCGCGGGCTCTCGTCGGTCGGTCGGATGCTGACGCGCTTGCGCTGCGGATCATTGAGCAGGATTTGAACGTTCGCGAAGTCGAGACGCTCGTCCAGCAACTCGACGACGCGTCTGAGGACCAGGCTTTCAGGCTGCCAAAGGAAAAAGACGCCGACACCCGTGAGCTGGAGAGAATGCTCCTGGAAGCAATCGGCCTCAAGGTCGAGGTGCGGCGCGGATCCGGCGAGAGCGGCAGCGTGGTCATAAAGTTCAGCAATTTCGAGCAACTCGATTATCTGCGCGACCGCCTGGTGCGCACTTAGGGGCAAGTGCCGACTCACAATGCGGCCAAGCTACCAGTCGGAAAAAGCGAGGCAGAACAGCACACTAAGCTACTGGCTCTGCTCGTGTCCGGTTGGTCCCGAAGTGCCGATGAGTGCACGCGACAGTGTGGTCTTCAGTTCGGACGCGGGACACACTCGGTCGCCGCGGATAATCTTGCGGCACGCGGGCCCTTGACGCGGTGGCGTCGTCGTCGAAGCTTGAGAGACCGCTCATTGCAAGATGGGCGGTATTTTCGTTGCAGGATAGGAGCGCGACGCCGGGTGCCCGACGAAGATGAAATTCCGCCCCATGTGATCGATCGACTTGCTGGAGTCATCGAGGCGCGACGGACTGCGACGTCCGAGGCTTCCTATACGCGAAGCCTGCTCGACAAGGGACCAGCGCGCTGCGCAAAGAAATTCGGCGAGGAGAGCATAGAGTTTGCGTTGGCCGTTGTCGGCGAAGAGCGAGGGGCTGTCTTGGATGAGGCTGCAGATGTTCTATACCATCTGATGGTGGCGCTTGCCTCGCGTGACATTGCAATCGACGAGGTGATGGCCCGTCTCGAGGAGCGCCTCGGGACGTCTGGCCATGCCGAGAAGGCAGCGCGTGCGCCAGAGGTGATCTCGAAGTCGGGCGCCTGAGGGGGTTGGGTTCCGTGGCGGGCGACGCTGCGTCAGTCCATGCGAAGAAGGGTGTGCGCGCGTGCCGATCCCGGGTCTAGATTTCTCGCCCTATCGGAAATTCTCTCGAAGCGAGTGGGCGCGGCTTCGGGCAGATACGCCGATGACGCTCTCACCGCGTGAACTCGAACGGCTTTCCGGCGTCATCGAGCAGATTTCGGTGTCCGACGTTGAGCAGGTTTATCTTCCGCTCTCGCGACTATTGAACCTTTATGTCGCGGCTGCCCAGGAGCTTCATTCCGTTTCGTCGACGTTTCTCGGACAAAACGATCGAAAGACGCCATTCATTATTGGCATTGCAGGCTCTGTTGCTGTTGGCAAGAGTACGACCGCCCGCGTGCTGCGAGAGCTTCTGGCTCGTTGGCCCGATCATCCACGCGTCGATCTGGTGACCACCGACGGATTTCTGTATCCGAATCGCGTCCTGCTGGAACGTGGGCTCATGCATCGAAAGGGCTTCCCCGAGAGTTTCGATACTAAGAGGCTTTTGAATTTTCTCGCAGACGTGAAGTCGGGGCGGCGGGATGTGGTTGCGCCGCGCTACTCCCACTTTCACTATGATGTGCTGGATGATCAGGAGATCCACGTCGATCGTCCGAATGTCCTGATCGTGGAAGGTCTGAACGTTCTGCAGCCAGCAAGGCTCCCCAAGGATGGAACAGCGATCCCATACGTGTCGGACTTCTTCGATTTCTCAATCTACATCCACGCTGACACGCCAACGATTCGGAATTGGTACATCAGCCGGTTTTTGAAGTTGCGGGAGACCGCATTCCGGGATCCCAATGCCTATTTCCATCGGTACGCACAGTTTTCCGAGGAGGAGGCAATTGTCCAAGCGACAAAGATCTGGACCGAGATCAACGAGCTCAACCTGCGTGAGAATATTCTCCCGACGCGTCAGCGGGCTGACTTGATCCTCGAGAAGGCCGCCGATCATATGGTAGAAAGCGTGGCGTTGCGGCGCCTTTGATCCTGCCTTATTGGCTTTCGGAGTTAGAACAGCGGAGAAAAAAAGCCGCCAAAATCGGCGGCGAAGTCGGTTGCTCTGGTCGTAAAGGTATTTTGGACGACGACGTCGGTTCCCGAACCCGCGGATTGCTAGCCGCTTCGAGCGATTTCGCAGACGTCAAGGGTGAGAGCGGATCGTACGTCCTAATTTCGGGGGTGCACCTCGCGAGGATGGCGAGCCCAAGGTTGCGACGGTCATGCTCCGCAATTCGGGCAGCAGCTGCTCGGCGATGGCTTCATTGCGTGAAGCATCGGGCTTCGCAGGACAGCTTCGAATAAAACGGCTTGGTGAACAGCAAACAGATTTGCCCACATCAGGGAGTGGGCGAACGCCTGAATGGCGAACGGCGGCACTGGTACCGCGATTGTCGGCGACGCAGCCTTTCGGCCATGTGCCGCGTCACGTCCAGCGCTTCTATTCGAGGCACTCGCGTCCCCCGGCGCTGGCGCGTCAGCCGATTTCGTGGCTGCCGGACCGCTGGACATGACGCTCGCCGTATCAGCGCCGGCCGAGGTCGACGGCTGCTGTTTGGGCGTGCGCGATCGCCGCACGGCGTCGGTTGGCCCGGCGAGCGGAGCCACGTGGGTGGCGCTGGACCTGCGAGAGCCAACACTGGCCGGAGAATGCTCGGTCCACGTTTCGGTCTGTGAGGTCGGCTGGACTTGAGACTGCTGTTCGATGAAAGCAGTGTATTTGTCGCGCAGCCGGCGGATCGTCGATTCGTGTTCGATCCCGAGGCGCCGAATGGCTGTCGTTGGCTTAAGTTCTGGGTCTTTTCGCATCAATGTCGCGATTTCGAGAAGCGTCCCGCGATCATCGATTCCCGTTCCTTTGGGCCGGCCCCGCTGTCGCACCATCGCCTCCATCACCATTCGCCTGCTTATGGTCGTTAACCGATTGGTGAATAGGAAAAAAAGGAAAATAATAATGGAGATTAAAGGGACAACGCAGATGCAGTGGTTCTGACGCAATTCTGCAACATTTTCTAAGCTCTTGATAGAGCTCGTCTTTGCGTTTGGCTACCGAAGCGCCGTGAGATCTCGAGCCATCTCGCTAAAGTACCTCAATTGGGCTTCGGGACCTTAAGTTATCAGACCTGCTTTGCGGGCCAGGTCTTGAAGCGATCGCTCTGGCCGAGCACCGAGGTGGCAAATGATCTCCGCTGCAGCGATGGAGCCAAGCGCACCGCACTGTGAAAGTGGAAGCCCTTTCGATAAACCGAATAGGACCCCGGCCGCATAAAGATCGCCAGCCCCTGTGGTGTCGACAACGGTTGGTACAGGGACAGGTGCGACCGATATTCGGGTTTGTCCGCTAACCAATATGGAACCCTTGGCACTTTGCGTCGCGGCAAGGAGTTCGACATCTGGGGCAATCATGTCGATCGCTTCGTCGTGTGTCGAAGTCTGTGCCAGTGCGAGAAGTTCGCTTTCGTTGGCGAAGACGATGTCAATCCGCGTGCGCAGAAGATCGCGGAAGGAAGGCCGGTGCCGCTCGACGCAAAATGCATCGGATAGCGTCAGGGCGACTTTGACACCAGCACCACGCGCGATATCGGCAGCCCGATAGAATGCCGCCTTGGCTTCAGGCTGATCGAAAAGATATCCCTCCAGATATAAAATGCTGGCTGACGAGATCAGTTCAACGTCGAGATCGGCCGCGTCGAATTGCGGGCTGACGCCGAGAAACGTGCTCATCGTGCGTTCACCGTCTGGCGTCACAAGGACAAGCGACCTCGCGGTTGGATCGCCGCCGGACTTGGGTCGGGTCCGATAGGTGACCCCTGCTGCATTGAGATCGTGGGTGAAAATCCGCCCGAATTCATCGTCGGCGACTTTGCCCATGTATGCTGGTCGCCCGCCGAATGAAGCAACGCCGGCAACCGTATTCGCGGCCGACCCTCCTGAAATCTCGCGGGCAGGCCCCATCGCGTTGTAGAGTGCTGCAACCTGCTCGGCATCAACGAGGCGCATATGCCCCTTTGGCGCGCCGTGTGCCGTGAGAAATGCATCGTCGCAACGGCCAATCACATCGACAATGGCATTCCCGACGGCAACGACGTCATAGGCTTGGTTGGGCATTCGCGGCTCCTCATCACGGTGGAAATGTGTGTTGGGCGGAATTCGTCTGGCGGACGCGCTGAACCTCAGCGCGATGGGCTGCGTGCGAGCCGCGCGAGGTCGAGGATCAGGCGCTGGACGAGCGGCTCTTCGACGGCGCCGTAGGTCGAACGAACCCGCATGACGGCGTCCTGGATCCGCATATTGGCCTCCGACAGGCGCGCTCCTCCCCAGGTCTTCAGCTGCTGCGAAACCGCGTCCTTGAGTGAGAAGTGAAGTGGTGGGCGCAGCGCGCGGACCGCGTCGTCAAGGCGCCTGCCGGCGTCGAGTGCGGCGCTGAGCCGCGCGAGCAACAGTTGATGGCGCTGCAGGGCAAGGAGTGCCTGTTGAGCCGCCTGCCCGGCTGCGATCGCCTGATCGAGTGCCGCGATCGCAGAAGCCGCTTGACCAGAAAATGTCGCCATCACCACGCGGTCGATCGACACGGCGGACGTATCGCCGACAACGGCCTCGACATCTTCCAAAGTCACGCGTGTCTGCCCATGGCAGTAGACGATCAGCTTCTCGATCTCGCCGCGCGAGACACCGCGATCGGAGCCGAGGCGCGCGATGAGAGTGTCGAGTGCATCAGCGTCGATGCTGAGGCCTTCCCTTTGAAGTAAGCCTTGCGCGAGCTGCGACAGATCTCGTTCGGAATCAGCGTAGCACGGAAGTGCCGCCGCCCACTCTGCGGTCTCTGCAAGCTTGCGCAGGGCGTCGGTTGGCTTGAGGTTTCCACCCTCGACGATCAGTCGCGCCGCCGGCGGACCACTTTCGAGCGCCGTCTTGAGGGCAGCAGAGGTGATCCGCCGTCCGAGGCTCGTTCTAACGATTTTTTCGCCGCCGAACATCGGGAGTGTCTGCAACTCGACCAGAAGCCGATCAGGGTTAGTTTCGAGATCAGGATCGTCGATCCGGATGATTTCACCGAGCTCGGTACTCGAGCGCTCAAGCTTGCGAGCTGCCGCTGTCGCATAGTCGCTAACACGGCCTGGGTCCGTGCCGTATATCAGCAGGAGGCGGATTTCAGACGGGAGCTTGGCGATGAACGCTTCGGCGAGGTGAGCCTTGACCGATACCACGGCTCGCTGAACTCCCTTAGGCGACTGGACCCAACAACGTTCTGCGGCTGTTGGCGCCGGTCGCCGGACCACCCCATTCGTCCGCGAGCTGTGGGGTATGCCCCAACAAGGCGTCGCGTGTCCACAGGAGGCTCCGGTGCACGCTCCGTGTCGGTCTGACTGCTGACGGATACGACCTCAGGAGCCAGTGCCTGCGAGAAATGCTTCGATGCGGACCTTGAGGTCGGTCGCGACGGTCCGTGCCGCGCGGTCTTGGGCATCTCGGAGGGCACGGACGTTCGCATAGACCGAATCGAACCGCTGCAATGCAGCGCGCGCAAGACTCTTGCCGCGGAACAAGACCACATTGTCGCCTGCGCGGACCAGCTGGAACTCAGCACTGAGATTATAGTTGCGCTGGACGGCCGACTGTTCGCCGATGTTGGTTTGCGACACCAGCGCGCTCGTCGTGCGCTCGCTGATTGCGATCTCGAGGCGATAGAGCTGTGGCCCGCTCGATCCACTGCCGCCGGTGAACCCGAATATCAGTTCATTCCGAAGTTGTTGGCCGACACGGCCGGGGATGGTTGCGATTTCGATGCCACGGAGGCGCTCACTCAGAAGCGTTCCAGAGGTGCCGACAGACGCATGCATCGGCGTGAAGCCTCCGGTGCAACCGGAAAGGGTCAACGCCACGCCAAGGATCATCGCGGCACCGGCTATAGACCGGCCGACACGCCCTGCAGAGTCGCGCGTCTTGCTAAACGACGACATTCACGATCCTTTGCGGTACGACGATCACCTTTTTCGGTGATCCTCCGTCGAGAGCCCGCTTGACCGATTCGAGAGCCAGAACGGCGGCTTCCACGTCAGCTGTGGAAGCCTGCCGCGCAACAATGACCTCATCACGGCGCTTGCCATTGACCTGTACTGCCAGGGTGACGGTATCGTCAACGAGAAGGCCGGCTTCAGGCTCCGGCCAAGGCTGCTCTGCAAGCAGGGTGTGGTAACCGAGCCGCGCCCAGCACTCTTCGCCAAGGTGCGGCATCATTGGTGCGACCATGGTGGCGAGCAATTCGCCGGACTCGCGAAGCGCCCAGTTCATATCAGGCGTGGTCTGGTCGTGCTCTGATGCGAGCGCGGCTTGCACGGCGTTGGCGAACTCGTAAAGCCCAGCAACGGCAACGTTGAATCTCAGGCTCTCAATGGTCTGCCCGGTGCGATGCAAGGTCCGGTGGCCGGACTTGCGAAGTTCGGCGGCAGCCGTCGAGAATGCGTCTGGTCTTGGGCCATTGGGATTCGGCAGGCGATCGGCGATCTCGCTGACGAGGCGCCAGACGCGCTGAACGAACCGCGCAGCGCCCTGCACCCCGGCCTCGGTCCACTGCACGTCGCGTTCCGGTGGGCTGTCAGACAGCATGAACCAGCGGGCGCAATCCGCGCCATACCCCGCGATGATCTCGTCCGGATCAACAAGGTTCTTCTTGGATTTGGACATCTTCTCGATCGAACCGATCGTCGCCGGGTCACCGGTCGCGATCTCGATCGCCCGTCGCGCCGAACCATCGCCCTCAAGGCGCACTTCCGAAGGCAGAAGCCATCGGCCATCGCGCGACTTGTAGGTCTCGTGAACGACCATGCCCTGCGTGAACAAGGCGTTGAACGGCTCCCTGAGGCCCGTTTCGAGCGGCAGCCGGCCCGTGTCGCTCATGGCCCGGAAAAAGAACCGCGAATAGAGGAGATGCAGGATCGCATGCTCGATGCCGCCGATGTACT
>JBHJOC010000051.1:0-7780 GCA_050330095.1 Hyphomicrobiaceae bacterium | reverse complement strand
CCTCATCATTGTCCACACCAGTGTTGGCGTCTGCACGATGATAGTAGGAGGCGGAGAAAATGAAACCGGCCAATGTTGGCGACGTGTAGTGCACGCCGGCACGTCGAGAGCCGTCAATTGCCTCAAAGCGACCCATCACGCCGGCAATGATCGGCGAAACGTTTGTCGATTCCTCGCCGCCGAATGGCGTGTAGTAGGAACCGAGCGCGATTTCAGCGAGGCCGTCGGTTGCCGTGCTGGTCCGACCGAAGGTCAGTGTGCCGAGCGAAGCCGAGCGGACGAACACGGCCGACTCACGAACGAACGACTCCGAGAGGCTCGTCCCGGCGTTGTCGCTGATGCCGAGTTCGAGGCGGTAGCCGATCGTCAGGTCAGACGTGAACCGAGCCTGGCCCCTGAAGCCGAAACGCGTGCCTGAACGACCCTGGGCGTCGCGGAACGAGACATTAGGCACAGTGCTGAGATCGTCGTTGTGCCAAACCATCGCGCGGTTGACCTGACCGTAGACGGTCAGCGACATGACGCGGTTACCTTTGCGGGCCGTGGTGGCTTCGAGTTCTGCGATGCGCTCTTCGAGATCGGCGCAGCAGTTGCCGCCGAGGTCAGCGGCTTGAGCGGCGACGCCGCCCATCGAGACAGCGGCGGCGACGAGTGCGACGCGGCTGATAGAGGTCAATCCCCCGAACATACTCTTCTCCTTAACTCACACGTGACTGACGCCACTGTTTTCCCAGAGGGCTGGGAGCGAACACTGAGGGCGGGCCGTTTCAGTGCCACTTGGCTCCTAGCCCCGACCGGCCTCGCAGCAGTTCTTAACGGAGGGTGAAGGCCAGGGGCAATCGCGGAGCACGCATTGGAGTGGAGAACAGGGGCATGTGTGGTTGTCGTGTCACAGAATGTGTCATTGCTGCGGATGCTCACAGGAGAGATCGTGGCGGGTGCGGCCGCATCGTGGCGGGTGTGGTTGTCGCGGGCGCGTGAGCAAGCCGTTGTTCTCTGTGTGAGTTTTTGCTCGTTCCCGCTGGATTTGCCAGGCCGACCGGCTTTGGTTCGGGCGCAAACGAATCAAGGCTTTGTGGCGACAAAGCATTTGGTGCAATAACGAATCAAAGGTGGTTTTGCTGGATGCCCGCTCACCGTGGCCCGTGAGCGAAAGCCAAGGCTGTTCGGCCACGACGGTGGCCCGGCGCGAGCGCCGCCCGCGCGGAGGGCCAGGCCGCAGGCCGGTGCGGCCCGTGAGCGCCAAACAACCAACGCGTGCCTTCGGAAATTATGACGGGTCTCATGACCGGATGGGCCGAATGACGGGCCTGACTTGGTGGATCGAAAATAATGGGTCAATCGAAAATAATGGGTCTCAGGACCCGTCTAATCAGGACCCGTTTAAAATGAGTAGTCCCGATCAGGCATCCCTGCACCATCCGCGACGCGCGCCTGCCAGGGACTTTTGATCGCATAGCGCCACGCGAGGCGAACTTGAAGCCCCACGCGTAGCCTCGGCGACATCGTGCTCATCAGAGCGACGATGTGCCGAAAAAGCCAAGTGCAGTTCAGGCTGCTCAGATCGCGAAATCGTCGATGTTCGCGCCGTCCTCGAGCTTGGCAGCAAGCCACTTCGGCTTACGGCCGCGCCCCGTCCAGGTCTCGGCTTTATTGTCAGGGTTCTGATACTTCGGCGCGACTGTCTTGCCCTTGGTCGTGCGACCGGCAAGCAGCTCCTGCAGGGTGAAACCACGCTGCTGCGCCTCGGTCTCGAACATCTGCTTCAAGGAAGCGCGCTCGCGCTCCTTGACGACGGTGATCGCCTTCTTCAAACGACCCTCGAGCTCGATCAGGTCTTTGAGGCTCATCGCGTCGAGATCGATGCCGCCTTTTGCCGGTGTCTTCATGGCTTTCTTGCTCATTCCTGTTGTCGTCCTCGTTCGGAACAAATGCCCGCTCGGCGGGATCCCATCATGTTTCGGCGAGAACGCTTAATAACCTTGGTTGGAAATTGCAATACCGCAGATCGAATTTAGTGAACAGCGCTGCGAAGTCACACTCGCGGAACTTTATGGCCAAGCAAGGCCTAAGAGAATCCCGAGGGCGTTATATTTGCTTCGATCAGGTTTCCCTGCTCCTGAGCTGGGGCTTGAGCGATGATATTAATACCGTTGAGGTGGCGGGCTGGCAGTCGTTCACCGCTCGCAATCTCGCGAGCGACCGTTCGATCTCAGCCGGTCTCGCCTGATCCTGGTCAGGCCATCCCGCTCCATGCTGCCATGGCGCACGCAAGGCCCAAGGTTCGGCATGCGCCCGCATCGGAGCCAGGAGCGGGTGAAAAGTCCTTGTGATGCAAATCGTTGCTGCGGCTGCGGTCGCGCTAACGGGCTCGCGCAGACGCACAAACGGAGAGAATGACGAGCGGCGGGATGATTCCCGTGTTGCAATTCTTTCTGACGTTTGCTTTTTCAGTCGCAAATGACGGGCCGACCGAGCACCTTGCGCGCACCTCCCAACGCTCCCCGTGGCACGGCGAAGTTATGCGGCCCGATGCAATGGGGCTGCCGTGAGCTCCTGTGTCAAATCGCCGTGTTTGAGCGGAGAGCGATTTTGTGTCGGGAGCCGATTGACCTGTGACCAATCAATACCTCAATCGCGAAGCCATAAAGTCGGCGCATGGGCGAATACGTCCGTTCATTCGGCGAACACCGCTTCTGCAATTGGATCCAGCCGAATTTTGCTGCGATGCAGCGGGATTGGCTTTCAAACTCGAGTATCTGCAGCATGCAGGGTCGTTCAAAACGCGCGGCGCATTTGCGCATTTGCTGAGCGCTGAGATCCCCGCCGCGGGCGTAACGGCTGCATCAGGCGGCAACCATGGCGCCGCGGTTGCCTATGCGGCACGCCACTGCGGCATGGCGGCAACGATATTCGTGCCCGAGATCGCCAGCCCTGCAAAACTCGATCGGATCAGGGCTTTTGGAGCCGAGCTCGTCATTTCGGGCGCGAACTATGCGGAATCGGCCACGGCATGCGAGGCGCACGCAAAAGCGAGCGGTGCGCGGATGATCCATGCCTACGATCAGCCCGAGACGATCATCGGGCAGGGCACCATGGCGCTCGAGATCGAGGCTGACGCGCCCGAAACAACGACGATCATCGTCGCAGTCGGCGGCGGCGGCCTGATCGCTGGGGCGTGCGCCTGGTTCGGTCACAGGCTCAAGATCGTTGCCGTGGAACCCGAGCACGCGCCAACACTACGCCGCGCCCTGGACGCCAGGCAGCCTATCGATGTCGAGGTCTCTGGGATCGCGGCCGACAGCCTCGGGGCGCGGCGGATCGGAAGACTCGCGTTCGAACTCGCGTCAGCTCATGTCGACGAAAGCATCCTCGTCAGCGACGAGGCGATCCGCGAGGCTCAGGTCAAGCTCTGGACCGAGTGCCGCATCGTCGCCGAGCCCGGTGGTGCTGCGGCCTTGGCAGCCCTACTTTCCGGGGCGTATCAGCCGGAAGCACACGAGCGCGTCTGTGTCGTCCTATGCGGTGCCAACACCAGCGCCTTGCCGCAGTGACGCCAGGTCGGCATAAGGCTGCGCGTGGATTGAGCAACGGTGTATGCTCCGGGCCTGGCCTAACAAGGGGATGCACGCGGTCAGCGCGGCGCCCTCGGGCAGCCGCGTTGCGTGGACGCTGGCTGTGAAAGCGGCGCAGAGGACGCGTCCACGAACAACCGGCCCGAACGGTCGCAGCTGATGGGCCATTGCACTGTCGGATAACGTGGTGTCTGCAACGGGAGAGGCGAGCAATGGCGACACCGATCCTTGCGCTTAAAGGCATTGCACTGACTTTCGGCGGAACGCCGCTGCTCACAGGGGCAGACCTCCAAGTCGTGGCCCGCGACCGTCTCTGTCTCGTTGGACGCAACGGCAGCGGCAAGTCGACCCTGCTGAAAATTGCAGCCGGCCTCGTTGAGCCGGACGGGGGAGAAATCTTTCGCCAGCCAGGCGCACGAATTGCCTATCTCGCACAGGAGCCCGACCTCGTCGGCTACGCCACGACCCTCGATTATGTCGCAGCGGGGTTTGAACAAGACGAAAGCGCGCACCGGGCCCGTCACCTGCTCGAAGCGCTCGGTTTGACGGGTTCTGAACATGTTGGTGCTCTGTCTGGCGGGGAAGCACGCCGCGCTGCACTCGCGCGGGTGCTCGCGCAGCAGCCGGATGTGTTACTTCTGGACGAGCCGACGAACCACCTCGATCTGCCGGCGATCGAATGGCTTGAGGAGGAGCTTGCCGGGCTGCCATCGGCGCTCGTTCTCATCAGTCACGACCGGCGGTTTCTGCAGACGCTTTCGCGCACAACTGTTTGGCTCGACCGCGGTGTGACGCGCACCCTCGACCGGGGCTTTTCAGGGTTCGAAGTGTGGCGCGACGCGATCCTGGAAGAGGAACAACTCGCGGCCCACAAGCTCGACCGTAAGATTGCACGCGAGCAAGACTGGATGCACGGCGGCGTCACGGCCCGCCGCAAGCGCAACGTGCGCCGGGTCGCCGAGCTTCAAGACCTGCGCCGCCAGCGTCGTGAGGCCCGGTCTGTAGCCGGCAGTGTCAAGCTCGAGGCGAGCGCTGCCGGGATCAGCGGCCGGATGGTCATCGAAGCTCAGGGCATTTCGAAGCGATTTGCCGGTCAGTCTCCACTTGTCGATGGCCTCTCCCTCCGGGTGATGCGGGGGGACCGGATCGGCATCGTCGGGCCTAACGGTGCTGGCAAGACGACACTGCTCAAAGTGCTGATGGGCGAGATCGAGCCCGATGCCGGGGCCATCCGGCTTGGGTCGAATATCGATCTCGTTTGGCTTGACCAGCAACGCGCGGCCCTCGACGGGGCTCAGACCGTGACCGACGTGCTGACCGGTGGCCGCGGCGATACGGTGTTCGTCAATGGCCGCGCGAAACACGTCGCCGCCTACATGAAGGACTTCCTGTTCCTGCCCGAGCAGGCGCGCAGTCCCGTCAGCGTGCTGTCCGGCGGCGAGAGGGCGCGGCTTCTTCTTGCCAGGGCCCTTGCCCGACCGTCCAACGTGCTGGTGCTCGATGAGCCGACGAACGATCTCGATCTTGAGACGCTCGATCTTCTGCAGGAACTGTTGGCGGAGTATGAGGGCACGCTGCTGATCGTTAGCCACGACCGAGATTTCCTGGATCGCGTCAGTACAGGGATTCTCGCGGCCGAGGGTGGCGGAAGCTGGCAGGTTTACGCTGGCGGCTACACCGACATGATCGCCCAACGCACCGGGCGCGCGCTCGCGCGTCGACAGGACATCAAGGGCCAGGCCGAGGCCGATCTACGAAGCGCGCCAGCAGGCCAGAATGGCGGCAGTGTGTCCCCGCCAGCTGTTGCCGTGCCGCGTAAGCGTAAGCTTTCCTTCAAAGAAAAGCATGCCCTCGAGACGCTGCCGGCTCGCATCGCCGAGCTGGAGGCCTTGGTCTTGAAGCTCAGCGCCGAGTTCGAAGACGCGGGCCCGCTCCGACGCGACGCCGGCTCGTTCGCTGCGCTGAGCGACCGCCTCGCCAAAGCACAGGCAAGCCTTTCCGAAGCGGAGGACCAGTGGCTCGAACTCGAGGCTCTGCGGGAAGACCTGGAGGGCTGATGACCCGCGCAGTCTTGCCGCATCGGCAAGCTGCATCCGAGTTCCCCTGCGCGCCGTTCAAGTAGAGGAGCAGTCAGCGGCGTGACGGGCGCCACAGTCCGAGACGGCGCCGCCTTGGTCAAGATCGGCGTCCGTTGACACGTGGCAGACGCCGAGGTCGCAGCACGCGCCGACCAGAGAGAAAAGAGACAAGAACGAGATGCCCGAACTCGCAGCACTCATTGCAGCGGCCTCTCTCGGCGCAATGCTGTTCTTCTCTGCAGTGGTCGCACCGAGCCTGTTCAAGGTTTACCCCGAGGTCGAAGCTGGCCGCTTCCTGAGGCTTGTGTTCCCACACTACTTCCAGATCAACGCAGCCTTGGCCGCGATCGCAGCGATTGTCGCAGCGAGCCTCGTGCCGTCGCTGATCCTGTTGGCCTCTGCGGCGGCCATGTTCGCTGTCAAAGTCTACGCGATCCCGATCGTCAACATTGCCCGCGACGCGATGCTCGCTGGCGACGCAACGGCGGCCGCGCGGTTCGCGCTTTGGCACCGCGGGACCGTGGTCGTGAACGTCGCCGAGATGGTTGCGCTTGTTGTAGCAATCGTACTTTTGGTTTTCTGATCAGTGGTTGAACGCCCTGACGACGGCACCCACACGCTGTCCCAGATCGTTCTCGGCCACGACCCAACGCGAGGCCCGATCCAATGCTGACAGCCCTCCTCGATCGACAGCCGAAGCACCAGTTTCGCCGCGCGCTTGTGACGGGCGCTTCGCGTGGCATCGGCGCCGCACTGGCGCGTGCCCTGCCAATCGAGACCGACCTGCTGATCACGGCCCGCAACGGCGCTGACCTTGCGGCCCTCGCTGAGGGCCTCGCCGCGCCAGGGAGAACCATCGACACGGTAGTTGCCGACCTTGCATCGCAGGACGGACGCACGGCCGTGATCGAGGCCGCGCTGCGTTGCGATGTCGACCTGATCGTGAACAACGCTGGGCTCGGCCACTATGGCGCTTTTCTCGAACGCGCGTCGCAAGAGCACGAGACGACGATCGTGGTGAACGCCATAGCCCCGGTGGCTCTCGCGTCGGCTCTGCTCCCACACATGATCGAGGTGGCCGAGCGCTGCGGTCAGACGTGCGGCCTCATCAATGTTTCAAGCAGCGCTGCATTCGCACCGGTGCCAAACTTCGCAGTCTATGCCGCGTCGAAGGCCTTCATTTTGTCCTGGACGGAGGCTCTGAGCGCGGAACTTGCGGATCGGCCGATCGCCATCCTGGCGTTCTGCCCCGGTGCGGTTCGTACGTCGTTTGGCGTGTCTGCCGGGTATCAGGGTGGCGAGATGCCTGGGGCGCTCGACCCAGATCGAGCGGCGCGCGCGGCCGTTGCAACCCTTGGCCGTCAGCGCACCCTGGTGCTCGACCCGATCGCAGCGCTGCCGTTGAGTGCAGCGGCGCTGGGGCGGGCGGCGTTCGCGGAGGCGATCCAGCGCGGCATGCGACGCTTCCAACGGTGAGCCGCGATCGCGGTGGCTGTCGGCGCCTCTGAAGTTGCTCCTTCGGAGAACGGTGTCACGCATCACCCTGATCGAGGGCCTCGAGGTCTGCGACTTGGGATCCCCGGCATAGCGTCCGTTTGACCGGGCGTAACCTGCGACGGAGATTGTCGCGCGCCCTTCAGAACCAGCGGGACGACGGCCTCTGCAACGATCGCGGTCGCGCGCGCGTTCCAATGCCAATCGAACGGGAATTCGAACCGCAAGCCGTGCTTTGCGTAATCAGCAGCGAACCGGTCATGAAGATCGATGAACGAGAGCCCGAGACGGGCCGTCTCTTCGCGCGCAATGCGGTTCAAGCGCCCGACCTCATAGTCCATCGGCGCGCGCCCCTCATAGATCGCCTCCCGTACGCCATCCATCACGAACACCAGACGGAAACCGTGGTGTTCAGAGAGTGCCGCCATCTGCTCGAACACATAGCGCGCGAAGAAGCGATTGCTGTCGTGGTCGTTGATTTTCCTGATATCAACGGCTGACGAGATGAATTCCGGCCGCCACTCCTCTTCGCCGCCCCAGAAGTACCGACTGATCCAGCTCCTCAGATGCAGGTAAAGGCCGGTTTCGTAATAGAGGTACCGGAAGGTTGCGAACTGGCGGAGGCGGTCGGCC
>JBHJOC010000050.1:0-17696 GCA_050330095.1 Hyphomicrobiaceae bacterium | reverse complement strand
TCGAGGAAATAGGCGGCGTTCTCGCGCGGGAAGCGCTTCAGATCGTCCAGAGTGAACACCAGGTCCTGCCCCACGAGCCCGTGGATCATCAGCCGATAATCGGCGGGAGCGATGGCGATCGAGCCGGCATGATGGCGCTCGAAGCAAAGACCGTTCGGCGTAATGATCCCGTCGAGTTCGTGCAACGGCGTAAAGTTCACGGATGAGATCGGATCCGACGTCAGCCACGGCACGTCGCGTCGAACGACATGAGATTCAAAGCTCACTGGCTTGCCATAGGCGTGCTCGTCGACACCGGCGCCATTATAGCGGTTGAAGTCCTGGATCTCAGTGATCTTCGGATCACCTTCGGCACCCGCGCGCGCCGCAACGGTGGCGGTTGCCAACGCCGCTCCGCTTGCCAGCGACGCTCTCAGGAAACTCCGCCGCGAGGCGGACGTCGCGGATACCTCGGACGTCTTCTTGTCTCTCATTGCGCTCCCTCCGGGAAGACATATATGAAAATCACTATCTGTGAATTGATCGTCGGCGTCGACCTCGACGAATGGTGGGACCCAGCGGGTGGGACCCTGCGGCTGCGAGTGGCCCGCGGCATGGAAACCGCAGCATGGCCGCAACGTCCGTTCGATCTTGGCGCGACATGAGCGCCACGAGCGACCTCAATGCGTTCGTGAGGCGCATCTCGCGCCGGAAGCAAGATCAACCAACCTGGAGCGATCGGTGAGCTCAGGTGCGACGCCTCACGATTGCCGCCGATCGGACGTCCGTGCACCATCAGCAACACCCGCCTTACCGGGGCTTCCGATCGAAACGTGTTGCTAGATCACGATCTTCACAGCCTGTTTCTCAGGCAAGCGAACGGTGCCCAGGCGGCCGATGTGGGTCTGCATGAGATCGTAAACGGCAGGGCCTTGCGTCCCCTCGTTCACGCTCGCCCAGCCGCCGACGACGTAGGTCTTGCCCGCCTCGATCGGCTCGTCCGTTGCGGTGAGCCGCATCTCCGAGATGCGAGCGCCCATGTCGTTATTTGGCGCACAGGCATAAGACATGCCGCCGACACGGACCATGTCGCCCCCTTGCTGGAAGAATGGATCCTTGTTGAAGAGGTTATCGCAGACGTCTTCCAGGATCTCTTTCAGTTGGGCGCCCGTGAACTCGAGCCGGTAGACGGCCGGATAGCTCATCGAGGTTTGCGCATAGAGATCATCGATCGTGATTTCAGCGCCCGAGAGCAAGGTTGTACCCCACCGGAAGCCTGGCGACAGAGCAATCTCGGTGTCGCGCTCCTCGATGATCCCCTGGCAGATCAGATCGTCCCAGGTGCCGTTGAAGTTGCCGCGCCGATAGAGGGTTTGTTCCGTTGTCCCGATCACGCGCGTGCACTCGGCTACGTGGGGCTCGCGAACTTCTGCAATCTTGGCGGCCATGTCAGGGTCAGGCGCGATGACGTCGGCAAACACAGGGATCACGCGGGACTGGACTGCTGTCACTTTGCCAGCTGAAACCTCAAGATCGACGCGACCGAGGAACTGGCCGTGGCAGCCGCTGGCGAGGATCAGTGTCCCATCCTGCATAACGCCTCGTGGTGTCGCATCATGCGTGTGGCCCGTCAGGATGACGTCGATGCCCTTGACCTGGGACGCGAGCTTGCGATCGACGTCGAAGCCGTTATGCGACAGCAGGACCACGACCTCGGCGCCCTCATCACGTGCGGCAGCCACGTTCTTCTGGACCTCGTCTGCGCGGATGCCGAACGACCATTTCGGGAACATCCAGCGTGGGTTGGCGATGGGCGTGTACGGCATCGCCTGGCCGATCACTGCAACCTTGGTCCCGGCTCGCTCCAAGAATGTCGTGCTCTCGAACACGCGCTCATCCCACTCGTTGTCGAACACGTTCGACGCAAGGAACGGGTAGCCGAGGTCCTCGATAATTTCCTTCACGCGGGCTTCGCCGAACGTGAACTCCCAATGGCCAACCATTGCATCGGGCCTGAGCAGCTTCATGCAGTCGACCATGTCCTGGCCGTTGGTCTTGAGCGAGGTGTAAGAACCCTGCCAAGTGTCCCCACCATCGAGCAGAATGACATTATCGTCACCGCGTTCGGCGCGAATGGCGTTGACGAGCGTGGCGACGCGATCGAGGCCCCCGAGGCGTCCATAAGCACGCGCAAGCGCATCGTAGTCCTCGAAGCTGAAGGCATACGCTTCCGGGCTGCCTGGCTCGATCCCGAAGTGGGCCAACAGCTCGCGGCCGACAAGGTGTGGCGGTATCCCGGCGAACGCCCCAACGCCGATGTTGGTATCGGGCTGGCGGAAGAACACAGGGTTCAACTGCCCGTGGATGTCCGTCACGTGTAGCAGTGTCAGCCGCCCCGTTGAATCGAAACGCAGCAGATCGTCCTGGCTGAGGCGCTGCTGGGCAAGCGCGCGTGGCAGGCTGCCGAGCAAGCCCGCTGAACCCAACACGGCACCCGCTGCAAGGGATACCTGGAGAAAGTCTCGACGAGTCGTCATAACAGGTGGTCCGTCCCTGAGTTGCACACGGTTCTTGATCTGCGATTTTGATCTGCGCTTCGGCATAGGAACCGGGACGTCGCGCCCGATCACCGTCGCAGCCGCCTCAGCACGCGCCTCTCCCGTGGTCCGGCAATCCGCCGCGACCCCGCGTCGGGGCATGCGCATCGAGGACCACGGACGCCGCTGCTGTGACGCTCGGGAAACTGGACGCCTTGCCCAGTCTCCCGAGGCCCGCATATGAGCGAGAGCCCAGGCTTTGGCCTACCTGTTCACCGGGCTGTCGGGGTGCAGCAACATCGCAACATAGTCGCGGATCTGCTCCGGCGTCAGATAGCCGTTGGCCCCGAGCCGCGGCATCTGTGAGCATGCCAGTACGGACTGGGCATTGAAGATTTTGTCGTACGTGGCCTTGATCAGTTCGGCATCGATGGGACGGTCCTTGCCATAGCCGCTCAAGCTGGGACCGAGGTTGCCATAGGCCACTTCATCCGGCGCCAGTTGGTGACAGGCATAGCAGTTCCCGCCAATGACCCGCTTCGGATCGTCGCGCATACGCCAGCCATAACCGTTGTTCGATTCCTTCAAGCCCACTTTCCAATCGCCCATCAGCTGGCCATCCGCCGGATAAACGATCGTGGCTTTTTCTCGCTCAATAATCGCATCGGCAACCTCCGCCGGAGGATTATCGCGATACTTCGTACAGGCCGCGAGCGTCTCGTCCTGTTGAATACGAGACTTGAACTCATCGGCCACTTTCGGGAAGGCGGCCTGGAACACGGCCTCGGCTTTCGCAAGAAGGGCGTCATCGGCATGACTTGCAGCAGGCAACATGAGCACGAGTGCCAGCGCCAGCGACGAGCCAGCCCCAGCGATTGCCCAAGAGGTTTTTTTCAACATTACACCCTCCATCAGCGCTTGAGGCTGGGCGACGCCATTGGCGTGCCCTTCGATTGCTGCGTCATGTACGCAATAAGCGCAATCGTTGCGTCCGACCCGAAGGCGATATCGGGCATACGCATCTGCCAATGGCAGTCCCACATCCGGTGCTGCATGGTCCTGATGCTCTCGTGGCTTACACGGTATGTAGGCCAAGACGCCATGACGGGGCCTGCCTCGGCTGGCACCGTGAGGTTGGACAATTCCTGTAATCGGATGCGCGCGCCGCTGTTGTTGTGACAGGTCGAGCACGCATAATCGAGCATAGCGCCACGTCGGTAGAACAGCGCCTCACCAATCGCGACGGCCTCTTTCTCCTTCTCGTGCGATAGCGGCGGCTCAATCGGCATCTCGTGCGACTTCGCTGCAACAAACGAAATCAACTGTTCCATGGCCGATTTGCTCCCCCGCCTTGAATAGGCGTTTTTCGCCGACTCTTCGAAGGGGATGCCTTGCAATTCCTGGCGACACCACGCAATGCGTGTATCTGCGTCCATCACCCGTCCTGCATCGGCGAAATAGCGCGGCATCTGGGCGTATGCTCCATCAACGACGCCTGGGCCAAGGCCGAGATCGCACTGTTCGAGGGTCGCGTTTTTGGGACCGGCGGGCGTTCTCCAGATCACCTCACCCTCGTCGGCGTAAAGCCAACCCGGGTTCGCGAACGGATCCGCGAGCATTTCCTTATATTTCTGCAGTTCGTCAGCGGCAGTGGGAAGACTTCCTCCCACCATCGCAACGGCACCCGCGATAAGGGACAAAAGTCCCTGACGCATGCTGGCCATTTCACTCTCCTGAAGACGTTTCCAACACGATCACTCTTGAGGGATCTTGCAAATTGTATGCGCACCTCCGGCTTGCGCCGGCCGCAGGGCGTGCCGACGTTTCACCGGTACGACTCGTCAGGCGTTGATTATTGCAGCGTGATCTCGTGATCCGCCGTCGTCACGGTTCCGTCGTCATCGACCCAAGTGAACTTGAAGGTTCCAGCCTCGTTCACCTTCGCCGTGAACTCGAGATATGGATTGGCGGAAACCGCTGGCTCGATATCGCATGCGAACACGGGCTTTCCATTGAATTCGCACGAAAACTTATTGATGATTCTGCGCGGGATCGTATTGCCCGCAGAATCTTTGCGCTGGCCCGACTCCATCGGATGGGAAATCAGCGTCTTGATAACGATGACCTCGCCGGCAGAAGCCGTCTTCTGGATGCGAATACGCGGTTTAGCTTGAGACATGTCTCTCATCCCTGATCGATTTTTCGATCCACGGTCAGGATCGAAGCGTTATGGCATCGACGCAATGGTAGCGCCTCTGATCAAATGCTCAGCCGCCGCAGCCGCCGATCGTGACTTTTACCTGCTTGGTATCCATGAAGGTGGAACCATCCTTCATTTTTGCAACCGCGATCACGTTCTGGGATTTCGCGAGGCGAACGCGCGTCGTGGCCGTCGCCTGCCCGCTCAAGGGCGAGAATTTAAAAGTCGCAACGATCGGCACGGGATTTCCGTCAGCATAGATGGCAACTGCTTCGACGTAATCGTCTTCGGTCATGGGGCTTTCGACCGAGATGGAAATCGGTACGGTATTCCCGTTCTCTGCGATTTCAGGGGCGGTCAACGTGATGCGGCCGACCTGGGGATCTCCGCCGGCGAATGCTTTGATGGCTGTTGCAGCGTCAGCAGCAGCAAACGCTGACGAGGCGCTCAGTCCCGTTAGCGATGCAACAGCACCACCTGCAAACACTGCCACCATTTGTCGTCTGGTCAATTGCATCTGGGTTCTCCTCACCTTCGGCCCACTGGGGGCTCGTTTAACATGTGATCCTGGCTTCAGGACCGATTGCAACCTTGTGTCCCGCCATCGTCCGATCTTGTTTGCGTGGCCAGTTCTGTCTGATTCTACATTCTATATGCGGCACCTCTGTTGCGCAGGGAACCGGCGCAACGCTCGACCACCTCATTCTGACGCAAGCTTTCCTTGAGCCCTGAGGTCATTGATAATTCGCGCGTGGTATTTCTGCAAATGCTCGTCGGTGTCATAGCCCTTTTCGCGAACCCATTTGAACATGTTCAGGAATGTCAGTTTGCCGAAGGCACCGGGCATGGTTGCGACGGCGGCTTGTGCCGCTGATTGGCCGTCAGGTGCAGTTTCGGGAAGGAAAACGAGCGTTGGCGTGAATACGAAACCCCACTTTTGCGCCGCCGTTTTCTCGGTCAAAACCTGACCATCGAGGTCGGTGACCTCTTCGTCACCGAACATGTTATACTGGACGAGTTTGAAGTTTGCTTTCAGGTAGCCGGCAACCTCGGGATCGCTGAGGATCTTTTCGTGCATACGCGAACAATAGATGCAGCCGCGCTGCTCGAACACGAGCACGAGGCGCTTGCCTTCCTCGCTTGCCTGCCTGATGTCATCGGCGATGTCTCGGAAGGTGATCGAGAACCAGTCCTGCTTGTGCAGGCCGTCATCGCCGAGCGACGCTGCCGCCAACGGCGTGATGGCTATGAGGCTGGCGAACAGTGCCATAACCACACACCGAAGCGACCGGGAGATCGACACAGCTGAGCGCGCCTGATGCAGCACCTTGATCCGTTCGATCGTGTTCATCGCCACCTGTCACGCCTCCGCGCCAGAACCCGCTCAGCCGATGTCGGCAAAGCCCGGGAACATCTCGAGCAGCCACTGGGCAATCACCGACATTTGCCCCGTCATGAATAATATCCCCGTGCCGATCAGCAGCACACCCATGGCCTTTTCGACCGTCGGCATGTGGCGCCTGAACCTTGCCGCCCAATCGATGAACTGGCTTGCAAAGACCGCTGCCAGAACGAAAGGGATCCCGATGCCCATTGAGTAGGCGAACAACAATCCGCTGCTTGCGAGCATCGAATCGCTCGAACTCGCCATGAACAGGATCGCTGCCAGCACAGGACCCACGCACGGCGTCCAGCCAAAGGCGAACGCAAGCCCCATGACGAACGCACCGACGAGGCCAGCCGGCTTGTTTTGAACCTCGATGCGCGCCGTCTTGTAGAGCATGTCGAACCTCAGCAGACCGAGGAAGTGAAGCCCCATCAGAACGATCACACCGCCGGCCACGATCGACAGCGTCTGATAGTGTCGCGCCAGCGATTGGCCGATCACACTTGCCGTTGCACCGAGCGCCACGAACACGACCGTGAAGCCGGCAACAAACGCGACCGCGGCCAATACGATTCGCCACCGGACCGCGGAATCAACCTTTGCACTCGTCTGGAGCTCGCTGAACGAGACCCCGGCGATATAGGCCATGTACGGCGGCACGAGCGGCAGTACGCAGGGCGACACGAACGAGAGAAGGCCGGCAAGCAAGGCTGCGCCAACGCCGACCTCCAAATCCATCCACGAGCCTCCGACTTCACTCTGAAACATAGGAATATGACTATGTGTCGCCTTCCGCAACACCCGCCGCACTGCTAACTTGGTCTAATGGAAAACCTGAAGACACAGCTTTTCAAGCACGCTGCAAGGCTCGTGACCGCGGCCTTTGTGATGGTTTCGGCGCACGCGTTCCCGGCGTTGGCGGCCGAGCTTGTCATGCTCGAGCAGCGCGGCTGTGCATGGTGCCTGCGGTGGCACAAAGAGATTGGCCTCGCCTACCCGAACACAGCCGAAGGAAGGCGTGCGCCGTTGCGCATTGTGGACATCAACAGGCCCCTTCCCGAAGACCTGGCCGGGCTGACAGTCGATCGCTTCACGCCAACCTTTGTCCTGTTCCACGAGGGGCGTGAAGTCGGACGCATGCGCGGGTACGCCGGTGACGAGTTCTTCTGGTACCTCCTCGCGGAAATGTTGGCTAAGTTGCCCCCGCCACCTTCGGAATGAGCATGTCTATGAGCGCAATGGACATCATCGCATTCGCCCAAAGCCGCCCGATCGGCAGTGACCGGGCCAGCGCGGCAACTGCGCGCGCGATCGATGCGCGTCAAGCGGCTGAACTCTTGAAGGCGCTCTCTCACGAAACGCGGCTGCTCATTTTATGCCTTCTGTCGAGCGGGGAGAAGTCTGTCTCAGAACTCGAAGACACGCTCAACATGCCGCAGGCGACCGTTTCCCAGCAACTCGCCCGCCTGCGGATGGATGGGTTGGTCGTCACGCGGCGCGAGGGCCGCTCGATTTATTACAGCCTCGCCGGCGACGACGTCTTTGCCGCCATTGCCCTGCTTTACGACCTGCTTTGCATTCGCCGCGGCACTCAGCACAATGCATTTCAAGCCAAAAGTATGACGGACTGAGCCTTGCCTCGATGGGTTCCGTCGCCGAGCCTCCGTCTAAACAAATGACAGGGGAAGGAAACGCCGTGGACGTGTTCGCATGGCCCTACGCGGTCGCAGCGGCCGGCGTGCTTGTCGGAAGCATGCTCGGCTACACCGCACGTGTTACGCATTTCTGCACCCTTTCTGCGCTTGAGCGACATTGGTACGCCGGCGACGACAGCGGCCTGCGCGGCTGGGTGCTCGTTGCAGCGGTCGCCCTCGCGGCCACCGTGCTGTTGCAGGCGAGCGGCGCAGTCGACGTGTCGGCAAGCTTCTATCTTACCGAACCTGTCCGACTTGCCGGCGCCATCGTTGGCGGGCTGATGTTTGGTATCGGAATGGCGCTGGTTGGGACCTGTGGCTTTGGCGCCCTGGTACGCCTCGGGGGCGGCAACATGCGCGCCCTCGTTGTGCTCACGGGCATGGCGCTTGCCGCCATCGCCGCGGAACGCGGTGTGACGGCACATTTCCGCGTAGCAGCACTCGACCCGCTGTCGATCGACCTGACGGCGTTCGGCGCCGCGATGCCGGGGACGCCACTTGCGGTCACGCCCGGCTTCGGCTTTGGCGCACTTCTCGGCGGCTTGATTGCGACCATCGCGGTCGCATGGTGCTTGTCCAGCAAAGCGTTCCGTGCCGCGCGAGCGCGGGTCGCGGCTGCGATCATCATCGGCTGTTGCATTGCCGCGGGCTGGTTCGTGACAGGGCACGCAGCGACGACCGGGTTCGAGGGCTTCGATGTCGAGGCGGGCTCGTTCGTTGCACCGCTCGGTGACACGATGTTGCAAATCATCCTGGTTACGGGGCAGCTGCCGGACTACGGTGTCGGACTTATGGTCGGCGTGTTCTTCGGGGCGGCAATCGCGGCCTGGACGAATGACGATATGCGATGGGAAGCCTGCGACGACGCTCGCGAGCTTGGCAGGCATCTGCTGGGTGCCTTCCTGATGGGCACGGGCGGGGTCTTCGCCCTCGGTTGCACCATCGGGCAAGGTGTCTCGGCGGTGTCCATGCTGGCCGTATCAGCGCCAGTGACAATCGTCGCGATTGTGATCGGCGCGCGGCTCGGACTTTCATACCTGATCGAAGGCTCGCCGTTTGCTTTCCTTGCCCACCATGCCGACGACGCAACCCACCCGCACCGCGCGCCGGGCCAGTGACTGGTCAGTAACGGGCCAGTGATAAGTAAGCGTTAGGCCAGTGATGGCCTCGCGGCAAATGGCAGGCCATCCTGGGCGACGGGCGATTTATGCAGTGGCAACGAACCGGTAACCCGAGCCAGCCCGCTCGACGGCACCAAGCCCCGGATGGGGCATGTGAAAGCCAACCATGCGCAGGGCGTCGGTCGCCAGCCTGTCGAGGAGCTTTTGACGGGTCGCGATGCCCTTGGCGGAATCCTGGTCCGCGCCACTCGGCCAGTCGGGGTGCCCGAACGAGATCGCGACGTTCGTCAGCGCGTCACCGACGATCATCACGCTATCGCCTTCGGAGTGGAGGATGAACGACGCATGGCCGGGCGTATGACCCGACGTGTCGACAGCTTCCACACCCGGCACGACCTCCTCACCGTAAGCAAAGAATTCGATGCGATCCGCGAGCACCTCGAGCCGGCTCTGTGCGCCGACGACCATCATCTTGCGATCATCGGGTGTCTTCGCGAGCGTGTCGGAAGCACGCCAGTAGTCCCACTCGAGCGCGTTGATCCGATAGCTTGCATTCTCAAAAACCACCTCATCAAAATCATCGAGCAATCCCCAAAGATGATCCGGGTGGGCGTGCGTGAACAGCACATCCGTAACCTCTTTCGGATCGACACCAGCTGCCTCGAGGTTGCGCCCAAGTTCACCCGCCGTCGGCATGAAATTGCTGCCAGCGCCCACATCGAACAAGATTGTTCGCGATCCGACTCGTGCGAGCGTGACATTGCAGTCAGGCCGCAGCACCACACCATCGAGCGGGCCCTCTCCGAGCGCTGCGGCCAGTTCGATCTCGGCAACATCAGGAAACGCAAAACGAACAGGCAGCTGCAGATGTCCGTCTGAGATCACAAGCACATCCGCAGCGCCAATCCTTGTCGATTGGAAAGCCGCCGCTGGGCTCGATACGAGCGGTGCCACACCAGCCGCGGAAAGCGGCAGGAGGGCGGCACCCGCGAGGGCCCTGCCAAATCTGCGCCTTGTAATCCCGTCTTGGGTAACCCCGTCTTGACCCGACATCGCCCGTTCCCTTCATATTCGTTTTTCTCTATTATTGCTCTGTCAAGTTGACCGAGGTCAATGCGGATCCAGTGAACAGGTCACTTGCTGTACGCATGGACCTCATTGCACTCATCGAATGGCTTGGCGAAGGCTGGACGCTCGCGGCTGGCGGGCTGATCATCGGCAGCATATTCGGCGCGTTTGCACAACAGAGCCGCTTCTGCCTCAGGGCAGCAGCAGTCGAGTTCGCACGCGGGTCGATCGGCGCCAAGACCTCGGTCTGGTTGCTCGTCTTTACAGTCGCCGTATTCGGGACCCAACTGCTCGAAGCGATCGGTGCCATCGCAACGAACGAAGCTCGCCAGATCGCTTCTCCTCAGACCGTATCGGGGGCTGCGATCGGTGGGCTGATGTTCGGCGTTGGCATGGTTCTCGCCCGCGGCTGTGCGAGCCGGCTTCTGGTGTTGTCAGCAACGGGCAATTTACGTGCGCTGCTCTCCGGCCTTGTCTTTGCTGTGTTCGCCCAGGCGAGCTTGAAGGGGTTCCTCTCACCCGCCCGCGAGGCAATCTCGGACCAAGTCACGACGCTCTCGATCGGTGGCAACGATCTGTTGAACATCGTCGCGCTGACGCCAACACTGGCTTTGGTGCTGTCGGGTCTGGCTGCGGTTCTGGCGATCGTCCTCGCGCGTAGGGTCAACCGTGTCGGTGCGTGGGTTCTCCTTGCAGCCTTAGCGGTCGGTACGACGATCCCACTTGCCTGGGGCTTCACCACTGCCGTTGGGCGCGTTGCCTTCGACCCCGTCACAATGACGGCGCTTACGTTCACTGGCCCATCGGCCGACACGCTGATGCTATTTCTTTCACCACCTGGAACGATCCTCGGCTTCGATGTCGGCCTCGTGCCCGGTGTGTTTCTCGGCTCATTTCTTGCGGCTTGGCTCTCAGGCGAGCTCAAGCTGCAAGGGTTCGAGGGGGGCGCTGGCATGCCACGCTATCTCACCGGTGCCGCGATGATGGGGTTTGGTGGGATGCTTGCAGGTGGCTGCGCGGTCGGAGCAGGCGTCACGGGTGCGAGTGTCTTTGCCATCACGGCGTGGATTACACTGTTTGCAATCTGGCTCGCAGCGGGTGTCACCGATCGCCTCGTCGACGCCGCCGAGCGGCGTGATGCAATTCCCTTGCATCCGGCTGCTGGATCCACCGGCCAGCCACTTGGCCCATTTGGCCGACTTGGCGCTGGCAGCTGACACACGAACCACAATGCCGCGTTCGGGTCCGTGTGTGCCGCTCCCGCGCTGCCAATCAATGCGCCAGCGGTTCCGCCACAGTGAACCGAGCGACGTCGACGATGGTGTCCGCGACGGCCTCACGCACCTCGCGATCGTGGAAGATGCCAACGAGCGCGACGCCACGGCGCTTCTCCTCCCGGATCAGATCGATGACGACTGCGCGGTTCTCGGCGTCGAGCGACGCGGTCGGCTCGTCGAGCAGCAGCACCGGGCGGCGGGCCGCGAAGCCCGTTGCGATGTTCACGCGCTGCTGTTCGCCGCCGGAGAACGTCGCAGGCGGCAGAGCCCAGAGCCGCTCTGGCAAATTCAATCGCTGCAGCAGATGGCGCGCCCGCTCGTCCGCCTCAGCCTCGTTTTGCCTGGTCTCCAGCGCCGCAGCCTTGACGATGTCGATCGCGGAGATCCGAGGGATGCAGCGGAGGAACTGGCTGACATACCCGAGTGTGTGGCGGCGAACGTCAAGGACCCGACGCGGATCAGCCGAGGCAATGTCGACGTCCGAGCCACGATGGCGAATGACGATCGTCCCGCGGTCAGCCCGGTAATTTCCAAAGATCATTTTGAGCACGGAAGACTTACCAATCCCGGACGGCCCGCCTAGCACGACGCAGTTGCCGGCTGCGACCCGGAACGTGACATCAGACAGAACCGGGAGCGTCAGGCCGCCTCGCAAGTGCATGGTGAAGGTCTTCGAGACGTGATCGAGCGCCAGCATCGCAGGTTGTTCCATTCGTGGCGCCTTGGCTGTGGTCGTTGCTCAGCGGCGTCATTTCATGCTCAGGCTCGCAGGCGCCGCCACATCCTGCGCTCGCCAATCGCGCATGCGTGATCAGGTTTGCAGGATCGATGAAACGAGAAGCTGGGTGTAAGGCTCCTGAGGGTCATCGAGAACCTGGTCGGTCAGGCCTGTCTCAATGACACGGCCGTGCCGCATCACAATCGTGCGATGCGACAGCAGCCTTGCCACCGCGAGATCGTGGGTCACGATCAGAACGGCGAGTCCATACGTCGCCACGAACTGTCGGATAAGATCCAGCAGCCGTGCCTGAACTGAGACGTCAAGACCACCCGTCGGCTCGTCCATGAAAACGAGCCGTGGGCGTGTGACCATGTTTTTCGCGATTTGCAGGCGCTGGCGCATGCCGCCTGAGAAATCAGCCGGCATGTCATCAATGCGGTCCTGAGCGATCTCGACCCGATCAAGCCAGGTCAGCGCCTCACCCCGGATCTCACCGTAGTTGCGCCAGCCAACCGCCATCAGCCGCTCGCCGACATTGCCGCCCGCTGATACTCCCATGCGCAAGCCGACCCGTGCGTCCTGAAACACGAAGCCCCAATCGGTCCGCAGAAGCCGGCGCCGCTCCCCCTCCGCCAGTGCCGACAAGTCGCGCGTCACCCCATCGCGGAAGCGATATCGGATTTGTCCGGTCGTCGGTTGCATCTGCGTCGAGAGCAACGACAGCAGCGTCGACTTGCCGCTCCCCGACTCGCCCACCACGGCGATCACCTCACCCTCGAAGATGTCGAGCGTCACATCCCGGCAGCCAACCCGTGTGCCGTAGAGCTTGGTCAGACCCTCAGCCGAGAGCAGCGGCAGGTCTGCCAGGTCTCGTCCACGATCCAGCTGCGGCCGAGACGCTGTGTGCTCAGCCTTGTCCGTCCAAGCCAACGGCGCACTCGAACCGCGGCTCATGGTGCCCCCTCCGGCGCGCGGTGACGGTTTTGCGATGCCGTCGCAGCCGTCCGCTCACAGTGGTCCGTATCTGAACACACGAACATGCGACCGCCCTGATCATCCGTGATGACCTCGTCGAGATAAACGCCGACCGAAGCACAGATGGCGCAAGGCTCGGTGAACCGTGTCCGCTCGAACGGATGATCGTCGAAGTCGAGGCTCTTGACCCGCGTATAGGGCGGCAAGGCGTAGATCCGCTTCTCGCGCCCTGCCCCGTAGAGCTGCAAGGCCGGACAGAGATCGAGCTTCGGGTTATCGAACTTGGGCGTCGGCGAGGGGTCCATCACGTAGCGGCCATCGACCTGGACCGGGTAGGCGTAGGTCGTCGCGATATGGCCATGCCGCGCGATGTCCTCGTAGAGCTTGACGTGCATCAGGCCGTAATCGCTGAGGCCATGCATGCGCCGCGTCTCGGTCTCGCGCGGCTCGAGAAACCTCAAAGGCTCAGGGATCGGCACCTGATAGACCAGGATCTGGTCTTCCCGCAGCGGCTGTTCCGGGATGCGGTGCCTCGTCTGAATGATGGTCGCATCCATCGTGTGGGTCGTGGTGGCGACCCCGGTTGTCTTTTCGAAGAACTTGCGGATCGAGACCGCGTTCGTGGTGTCGTCGGCGCCCTGGTCGATGACCTTCAACGTATCGTCAGGCCCGATGACTGCAGCCGTCACCTGAACACCACCGGTGCCCCATCCGTAAGGCATCGGCATCTCGCGGCTCGCGAACGGAACCTGATAGCCGGGAATCGCGACGGCCTTGAGCAGTGCCCGGCGAATCATGCGCTTCGTCTGCTCATCGAGATAGGCGAAGTTGTACTCAGCGCGCATCATCACCCTCCAGCGCGGGGTCCTCGGCGGCCACGTGCGTGCTTGCCGAACCGGCCAGCGATTGCCGCTCGGCCCGCCACTCGGCTTGCAGCTGGCGCACGAGCGTCAACTCGGCCTGGAAGTCGACGTAGTGCGGCAGCTTCAGGTGTTCGACGAAGCCGGTCGCCTGGACATTGTCCGAATGGGACAGAACGAACTCCTGGTCCTGAGCGGGCGCGATGATCTCTTCACCGAGCTCCGTCGCCCGCAGCGACCTGTCCACAAGTGCCATCGCCATCGCCTTGCGCTCGCTGTGGCCGAACACGAGGCCGTAGCCACGCGTGAACTGCGGCGGGGCATCGGCCGACCCCTTGAATTGGTTGACCATCTCGCACTCTGTGATGGTCAGCTCGCCAAGTGGTACCTCGAAGCCAAGCTCCTCCGGAACGAAGAAGACCTCGACCTCGCCCATGCGAATCTCGCCGGCGAACGGGTGGGTGCGTCCGTAGCCGCGCTGGGTCGAGTAGCCGAGGGCAAGCAACAACCCCTCATCAGCACGCGCGAGGTTTTGAAGCCTGAGTGCTCGATCGGCTGGAAACTCCAACGGCTCTCGCGTCAAGTCGGGTGTCGCCCGATCCCGTTCATCAAGCGGACCATCCATCGGCGGCCTTTCCACGAGACCCTGGGCTTCGAGTATCGCAAGCACGCGCGGAGTGTCGCGCACCTCGGGCTGTTCACCGTTTGCCGCCGGCCGGTCGGCAGCCTGTGTGGACAGGCCATCGGCCCCTGGCGTCCCGGTGGATAGCGCAACCGATCCGCCCCCATCACCGCAACCCTCAGTCGGCGCATCCTGGCGACTTGGTGAAAGGAGAGACGGATCAAGCAGCCTGTGGGTGTAGTCGAATGTCGGACCGAGGACTTGCCCGCCAGGCAGGTCTTTGAAGGTCGCTGAGATGCGCCGGCGCGCCTGCAGGTTGCGGGTCTCGATCGGCAGCGATGAGCCAAACCGCGGCAAAGTGGTACGGTAAGCGCGCAGCAGAAAGCTCGCCTCGATCATATCACCGCGCGCCTGCTTGATCGCCAGCGCCGCCAGGTCGCGGTCGTAGAGGGAGCCCTCGCACATGACGCGGTCGACGGCGATCGAGAGTTGCGCACGGATCTGCGCGACCGACAGCTCAGGCACACCCGGATCGCCGCGCCTTGCGCGCGCCAGCAGGTCGTGCGCCGCCTCGATCGCCGCCTCACCACCTTTCACAGCGACGTACATCAGCGCTCCTCTTCGCGATCGACCGGTAGCGCGCTCGCGACGCATGCAGCCAAGCGGCTGCTCCGCGGGAGGCCAACCAGCGCGCGGTGCGAGACGAAAATCAGATCAACACCGAGTGGAAAAGACGCGCGCAGCGAATTGCGCTCAGAAAGCCATTGCTCGGGCATCGGCCTCGCATCGAACCGCACCTCGCCCGCAATGCCCGGCCCCGACCACACTGGCGCGCCTTCGCCCGTCAGAAGCTCGTCGACCTGGACGATCAGCGTCGTTGAGCGATCGGGGTAGTCAGCCTCACCGAGCTTGAACGCGGACAGCGGCGGGAGCCGCATCGGCTCGGCACATACAGCGAAATCGGCTTCCGCAGGGTGCTCCGTTATCCGCGCGCCAGTGTGAAAGCTGACGTAGGCGCGCACCCCCGGGGCCTTGGCAAGCGCGGGGTCCAAGAACACCCTGGTCTCATAGTCGGCGAGGGCAAGCAGCACGGCAGCGGAATTCGCGGTCAGGGGTGATGGGGCGTCGAGCGCCGCCTCGAACGGAACCTGCAATCCGGGGCGGGCTAAAGCGTCAAGGCAGCTGCGAAAAACGCGGTGTGCATCGCGGACAGGATCACCGAAGCCCGCTCGAAGGGCACCAACCACCATGGTTTAATCCTCGCCACGCACGACCGTGAAGAAGTTCACGCGCGTCTTTGCTGTCTCGGCGTCGAGCCGTTCGCGCTCTGCCAGGTAGCGAGCTTGCACCGGTTCGATGAAGGCGCGGGTCAGGGTCTCCGCCAGCCGTGCGTCTGATGCAGCCCGCTGCGCCAGCCCATCCAGAATGGCTGCAGCCCGGGCCTTGGCTGGGCAGTATCCAAGAAGATAACTGTAGCCGACTTCCCCGGTCGCCAAGCTCACGACGGACCGAGTAACGGTCACCTCGCCAACATTGAACGCGCACCCCGTGCTCCCGATCCGGCCGCGCATCATGACCATGCCGAGTTCGGGGGGCCGCAAGTCAGCGACGTCGTCCGCGACCAGTCCGGCCGCCTCAACGGCCGATGAAAGCTCGCACTCGCTGGCCTTTGCGGCCCATCGCATGACGAGCGAACGGAGGGCGTGGCCCGGTCGGGCCGAGGGCTCGATCGCGTTTGGGGCGAGGCCGAGTTGCGCTTGTGGGGCAGTTTGTGTCACGCGGCATATCCAGCTCGAACGGAGGCTGCCCTTAGATGAAGCACGTGAACGTTTTGCGACAGACAGGCAAGACACGGCTCCAGAAACCCTGACAACGCCGTTCAGAAGTCGCTGCACCGCGCGCAGCAGGCGCCCTCTGCAACGCCTGCCGCATGAGGTGCCGCGGCGGGCGCTGGGGGGATGGCTCTTCGTCCCGCCAGCCGATGCCTTACGTACGACACCGCCAGCACTGCACCCTATTGCCCTGCATGACCTGACCCGAGCCCGGAGGCAAAACCGATGTCGAAGCAGCTCTCTGAAACGCCGCTCGTCCACAGGACCGCCAGCGTGAGCGAGAGCGAACTCGGTCGCTTCACAGAGGTCGGCGCGCGCACAAGCGTGATCGAGAGCGTGCTCGGTGACTACAGCTACATCGTCAATGATTGTGACGTGATCTATACGACCATCGGCAAGTTCTGTTCGATCGCGGCGATGGTCCGCATCAACCCTGGCAATCATCCCATGGGGCGCGTGTCGCAGAGCCACTTCACGTACCGTTCAGCCGCCTATTTCGCCGACGCCGATGACGATGCTGACTTCTTTGATTGGCGCCGAGCCCATAGGGTTACCATCGGCAATGACGTCTGGATTGGTCACGGGGCCATCATCATGCCTGGCCGCTCGATCGGGACCGGAGCCGTCGTTGGCGCCGGAGCGATCGTGACGAAGGACGTCCCAGATTATGCGATTGTCGTCGGGCAACCGGCCCGCATCGTCCGACAGCGCTTTCCAGAGACCCTCGCGGAACGGATTTCCGCCCTCGCGTGGTGGGACTGGTCCCACGAGAAACTCAGGGGGGCGCTCGCTGATTTCAGGGCGCTTGCGCCTGATGCATTCTGCGACAAATACGAAGCCGCACCACCAGCTCGCATGGACACCGGCATGCCCTAGTGTGATGACCGAGACGTCCGCTGCATACCTTTGGGCTAGGCTCAGAGGCGGACTGCTCGGTCTCAATCACACTAGGATTTTGATAGTGCTCGTGTCGTTCAGACCTCGAAATTCGTTCCGGGCGTGCGGCAGAATGAGACGAATTTCGCGGTCACGACACGAGTGTGGCGTCGCGCATTAATTGACCACCAGCGGGGGCCGCACGCATCGGTCAATCAAGGCGCGATCAACGCCACACGCAGCCATGGATGTCGCGATCCAATCTGTTGCTCGTACCCTTTGCTCGCCGACGTTCGTTTCGGCGCCTGTCGAGGGTGACAGACGGACTCCCGAAAGCCGGTACGAGCGCGTGAGCGCTTCAAGGTATCCGACCATGGCTCAGTCGACTTCAGTTCAGATCCTGCTCAACGTGCCGGCTTGGGTCTTGACCAACTCCATCACAAGCCGCCAGCCGTCGCGCTGGGCCGTCCGGGCCCGTCGATCGCACGCACTTGGCCGCTTTCAACGACGCGCATCTCCAAATCACGCGCGACAGTCGGCGATTTCG
>JBHJOC010000049.1:0-16000 GCA_050330095.1 Hyphomicrobiaceae bacterium | reverse complement strand
AGTGGTGCAACACGCGTGCCGCCGATAAGACGTCCCTGCACCATCCGCAACACGCGCCTGCTCGTGTCGTGACCGCGAAATTCGTCTCATTCTGCCGCACGCTCGGAACGAATTTCGAGGTCTGAACGACACGATCACTATCAAAATCCTCGTGTGATTGAGACCGAGAAGTCCGCCTCCCAGCCTAGCCGAAAGGTATGCAGCGGACTTCTCGGTCATCACACTAGGGACTTCTGATCGAGACGCGGTACGAGGGTCATTGTGTTGCTCGTACCCTTTGTTTTCCGAAATTCGTCTCGGCGTCTGACAAGACTGACAAGCGAACTTCGGAAAGCGGGTACTGCAGTATTATCCGACCACACGTGGCCGCAATCGCGGTCGAGTGGTCGGATAAAAAATGCGCTACTCCTCTGAAAAACAAACAATTCCGTGCACTATGATACCGGAATTTGGAGCAACATCCGAACTGACGGCATTGCTTCGCGATTGCCAGATTGGGTGCTGCGCCAGCACCTTTGCACACTTCGCCAACAGCCCCCCACAGCGCCTTGCCCTCCTGACCGGACGCGCCTACGCAGTGATGCGCACGTTTGTTGCGAGTCGCGCGCTGTTGCTCAGGTGTTGCGTGACGGGCTTAGCCCGACCGT
This sequence comes from Hyphomicrobiaceae bacterium, assembly GCA_050330095.1. GTDB lineage: Bacteria > Pseudomonadota > Alphaproteobacteria > Rhizobiales > Hyphomicrobiaceae > JBCBWG01. The sequence goes on along the minus strand of JBHJOC010000049.1, from coordinate 15,353 downwards.
AATGACCGGCGCTCGACACTCGAGGCCGCTCCTCATTGCACCTGATGCCCGACGGTTCCGGGGCCGCCCAGCCGCGTCCCCCCCGTGCAGCAAACGGAGCATCCATTGGCCCATCGTGATCCTGTTGTCTCATTCGCCCGAAACGCTTTCAGCGCTGACGGCAGAGCAACCGATGACCTTCCGCAAGTTGTTGGCAATATCATTGCTTCCGCTCGGTCAGCTCTGTCTCATGTGTCGCGCTACCTTGGCGACGAGAGTGAGCAGCTCATCGCGGTTCCCGGACGGATCCGTCCACCGGACTGCTCGATTGCGAGCCACGGAGCCCTCGGCCGGTTCGGCGTTGGCGTCCAATGGGTCCCGCTCGCAGAAGGCGAGACACCTTTCGACATCACACTTACCGATTCATCGCTCGTTGCCTGCCGCGATGAACTCGCCTGGCTTCCGGCGCTGCGGGCTGCAGGCCTCGACGCGTTGGCGGTCGACTGGCTTGCACAGTGTTTCAAGGCCCATCCGCGCCGCCTGCCGAGCTTGCCCCCCGAACGGCGTGGCCGCCGACTGCTTGCACTGCTGACCGAGGCCGATCTCGTGCTTGGAGACATCGACGGGCAGGAGCACGGGCGACGCTTGCGCGCGATTGCAGATGACCTCCATGGCCTGCGTGCGCAGTGGCATACTCTTAAAAGCGATCGCGATCGCCTGTCGGTGCTGATCGCGACGTGCACGGGTGCGGTCTGCCTCGCCGTCGAGGAACACGTGCGCCAAGACATCGAGACCATCCTCGCACGTGAACTGTCGCACCAGTTCCATGCCGACGGGATCCACGTCAGCCGCAACGCAGCCGATACCCTCGAGGTGATCCTCGACCTCGTCCCACTGCTGCGCGTCTATGCCTATCGCGACCTCGAACCACCCGTTGAGATCGCCTCTGCGCGCCGACGCCTGCAATCTGGGCTGCGCTCGATGCGGACGGGCGAACTCACGCTGGCACGGTTCAACGGCGTCGGGCTCGAGACGCGGGAATTCTTGGCACTCGCCTCAAAGCTCGATCCAGACGCGCAAGCGGTCCAGGGCCTGATGGCTTCAGGCTACGCGCGCCTGCACGCTGACGCGACGGTTTTGATTGCCGATGCGGGGAGCGCTCCAACGTCGGTCTCATCACACGCCGTATTCGCGGGTTTCGGTTCCTTCGAGTTCAGTTCTGGTGGCTGTCAGATCATTTGCAACTGCGGCGCCGAGGAACCGACGACCCCAAACCCAGCCCCGGCTGATGGTTGGTACCGGGCCACCTCGGCACACAGTACGCTGGTGTTGAATGGCCAGTCTCTGATGGCTTGCGAGGAGGACAACGGTGATCGGGTGAGGACGATCAGAACATCATCGCCCCGGCCACGCGCAACGCGGCCGCCCGGGCTGAAGGTCGAGTGCTGTCCAGGCAATGTGCGGCAGGCAAACACGACGCTCCAAACCGGAGACCACGACGGTCGCAATGCCCACCGGCTTTCCTTGACCCACGACGGGTACGTCGGACGGTTTGGAGCCCGACACGGGCGCGAACTCCAACTTTCAACGGATGGCACGCAGCTCTGGGGTCGCGACCGGCTGTACGGAGCACACGGACCGCTGCGCCTTTCGACCGACATTGCCTACGCCATCCATTTTCACCTTGCCCCGTCGTGCGAGATCGAGACGACCGATACGCGCAACGAAGTTCTGATCCACCTTGCAGACGGGCGACAGACGTGGGCCTTCTTGTGCGATGTGGGGCAAGTTTATGTGGAGGACTCGCGTCGGCCGGCGGCACGCGGAGCGCGCTCCAGGGCGTTCCAAATCGTCGTCAGAGGGCTCTGCCCTGGCGAAGCCGACGTCCGGTGGCTGTTTGAGAAGCGGACCGGGCCTTGACCTCGGGGCCGCGCTAGCGCCAAGCACCTCGATGATGCGGTGGGCTCAACCTCGGCCCAGAATTTGACCTCGAAGAACAGTTGCATCGTGGGCAGCCATGGCTACACCTGCGACCGGGCCACCGTCGCCCGCGCCGGACCATGCCACGGCAGGCCGGCAGGCACGCGACCTTCGTCGTCGCTGCGACTGCCTCTGCCATCGATGACGGCCGCACACCGCCCGCGGCAGGGAGTTCCGACATGACTGCACCACTTGTCGTCAAGACAGCTCTGATATCGGTCTCGGACAAGTCGGGACTGGAACATCTCGCCCGCCGTCTCACGGACCGCGGCGTCAACGTGATCTCGACCGGCGGGACTGCAGCAGCGCTGAAGGCGGCCGGTGTACCAGTCCGCGACGTCGGCGACGTCACCGGCTTTCCTGAGATGATGGATGGGCGCTTGAAGACACTGCATCCGAAGGTTCACGGCGGCCTGCTCGCCCGTCGCAACGACGCAAGCCACCAGCGCGATGCCGCGGCCCATGGCATCGGTGCGATCGACCTTCTCGTCGTCAATCTTTATCCGTTCGAGCAGACGGTCGTGAAGGGCGCACCCTTCGAGGACTGCATCGAGAACATCGACATCGGCGGGCCGGCCATGATCCGTGCGGCGGCCAAGAACCACGATGGCGTTGCCGTCGTCGTCGATCCTGGTGATTACGCGGCCCTGCTCGCCGAGATCGAAGCCGGCGGTGTGTCGTTCGAGTTACGACGGAGACTTGCAGCGAAAGCATATGCACGGACGGCGGCTTACGATGCTGCGATCAGCGCGTGGTTCGCAGCGACGATTGGCGAGACAGCGCCGGCCTACAGGGTCCTTGGTGGAACCCTCGCCGAACAGCTGAGATACGGCGAAAATCCCCACCAGTGGGCCGCCTTCTATCGCACAGCCGAACAGCGCGCAGGCGTCGCAACAGCGCGCCAGTATCAGGGCAAGGCCCTGTCCTACAACAATCTCAACGACACCGATGCAGCCTTCGAGCTCGTTGCCGAATTCGATCCCGCCGTGAGTGCTGCGGTTGCGATCATCAAGCACGCAAACCCATGCGGGGTTGCCCAGGGCACGACGCTCAGCGAGGCCTATAGGCGAGCGCTCAGCTGTGACCCTGTCAGCGCGTTCGGCGGCATCATCGCGCTCAACCGAACGATCGACCGGGAGACTGCAGAATTAATCTCATCGATCTTCACCGAAGTCGTCATCGCCCCCGATGCGACTGCCGAAGCGGTTGATGTTTTCGCGCAAAAGAAGAACCTGCGGTTGCTCACGACGGGCGGGTTGCCGGACCCCCGTGCAATCGGCATGACCGCGCGCACACTCGCTGGTGGGCTTCTCGTTCAGTCGCGAGACAACCGCCTCGTCGAGGACCTGGACTTGACGATTGTCACGAAGCGCACCCCCACGGCCGCTGAACTCGCCGATCTGAAATTCGCCTTCAAGGTGGCCAAGCACGTCAAGTCGAACGCGATCGTGTTCGCCAAGGGCCAGGCAACCGTCGGGATCGGCGCCGGGCAAATGAGCCGGATCGATTCGACCCGCATTGCAGCCCGGAAATCAGAGGACGCAGCACGCGCAGCCGGGCTCAAAGCACCGCTCGTCGTCGGGTCCGTGCTCGCCTCTGACGCATTCTTTCCGTTCCCAGACGGGCTCATTGCAGCTGCCGAAGCCGGCGCGACAGCAGTCATTCAGCCCGGCGGATCCATCCGAGACGAGGACGTCATCGCCGCCGCCGATGAACGGGGGCTTGCCATGGTCTTCACCGGTGTGCGTCACTTCCGCCATTGAGAGGCGGGTCTGCTGCGCGCAAGTACCGCTGTTCAGAAGTCCCTGCACCATCCGCAACACGTGCCTGCCAGGGACTTCTGATCGAAAAGCGGCACCAGATCCAAGCGTTCGTCTGTCACCCTCGTCAGACGACGCAACGAACGACGGAAAGCCGGTATGAGCCCGCCCCGCGGTGCTGGCTCTCAACGGCAGGAGTTTGAACCGTGGCCAAGGCTTTGAGCGAAACACCGCAGATCCGCCTTCGACCCGCGACGCTTGGTGACTGGGACCTGATCCGATCCTGGCTCAATCTGCAGGAAATCCAGGACTGGTGGGGGCCTGCCACCCGAACAGAAGGCGGCGTCCTTGCAGCGCTGAAGTCAGAACACGCCCTCGCACGGATTATCGAGGTCGACGGCTGTGACGTCGGTTACATCCAAGCCGTCGATGCGACCCTTTGGGGCGAGCAGCTCCCATCCGAGCTACCGCCAGGAACATGGGATATTGATCTGTTCGTCGCAGACCAGGGCATACGCGGGCGCGGAGTTGGATCGCAGGCTCTCAGAATGATCCGGGACGAGGTCTTTGCAACGACGCTCGCGCCTGCAGTCTGCATCTTTGCCTCAGTTGAGAACGAGCGCGCGATCAGGGCCTACGAGAGAGCCGGATTTGCTTGGCAGAGCGTCTGGCACGACCCGGTTCAAGGCCCGAGCTGGTTCATGATCTGCGGCAGGCCCTGACGCATTGAGACCGCTCGTGTTGAGAGCGCCGAGGCGTCATCCTAAGTCGCCGAAAAGTCGGGCTTACGGCGCTGATGTGAGGCGCGAATACCTTCGCGGAAATCCGCGGTGCGCCGCAACCAGACCTGTTCTGCAAGCTCGATCTCGGTTGCAGCCTGCACCGCCTCGGTCAGTCCGCGGCGCAGCGTTGCCCGGGTCGAGCGCACGGCGAGCGGCGCATTCGCAGCAATTTCCCGGGCCAACGTCATCGCGGCACGCCGAACTTCAGCGTGCGGCACCAGGACGTCGGCAAGACCGAGTTCCACGGCTTCGCCGCCCGTCATGCGGCGCGCGGTCGCAAACACCAGTGCAGCCCTCTGCTGCCCAACAATCCGTGGAAGCGTGACGCTCAACCCGAAGCCAGGATGGATTCCAAGACGTGTGAAGTTGGCAGAAAACCTTGCCTCGTCGCAGGTGACGCGGAAATCAGCCATCATCGCAAGGCCGAAGCCACCGCCAATCGCGGGCCCTTGTACCGCTGCGATGCACGGGACGCCGCAGGCGAACAGGCGCGTTGCTGCATCGTAGAGGCCGCGAAGCTCGCCTGCATCCGGCGCGCCGGGTGCATTGCCGTCAGCATCGAAGGCATCCGGGTCACCGAAACTTGCCCCGGCACAGAAGGCCGTCCCCTCCGCGCACAGTACGATCGCGCGGCACGAATCGTCGCGGTCCGCATCCTCGAAGGCGTCGGCGATCGCTTCGATCAGCGCACGATCGAAGAAGTTGTGCGGCGGCCTGCGGATTTCGACGATCATGATGTGGCCATCGCGCGCAACCGCGAGTTCACCACCGAGATACAGGCTGGGCTTCGTCATGGGAGTCCGGTCCATGTGGGTCATCGTCAAGGCTTGGGTCAAGGCTTGGGTCAAGGCTTGGCCTCGATCGACCGACGGGCGCCATTCAGCTGTCCAGTGCGATGACCGACCGAGGCGATTCTCGCGCATTCGCTGACACCGACCTCGATGCGTGGACCCGCCAATTCAGGTGCGACACCTCACTCGTGGCCAGTCTCAGCAAGGTTTGCGGCTGACGATCAGACGCGGGGCACATACAGCCAGTCGTGCAGGAAAGACGGCTCGTCGAAAAAATTGATGCCAAGGCTGCTTTTCACCACGTAGGCCAGGGCCACGACGGCAACAGCGCCAGCAAGGATTCCCAGCGCACCGATCACAGCAAGGGCACGGCGCACGATCCAGCGGACACGACGGTCGCCTTCGCTGGCTTCAGCATCTCGATCGACGGACGCACGCTCAGCCAATGCCCAGCTCTCGAGGCGAAAGGCATCGACCGTCGCTTCATCGGCACCTTGACGCCAAACGGGGGTGAACGACGTGAGACGCGAGATACGATCGGCCATGGCAACACTCCTTAAGATGCTCTTAACAGACCATCCAAGAAGCGCGCCAGACGCAATTCAGGGACCGCGCCGCACAGTGGGCGCAGCACGATCCCTGGTTCTTGAGCAATAAGGGCGTGCGTCCGCCAATGACCGGGGCGTCTAAAACGCCATTCCCGACGGGGCAGGTCCGGGCGTTCCGCCCTGTGGATTGCCCGCTTCCGAGGGCGGGGTTTGCGGCCTCGCGCGGCGCTCGGCCATGAACTGCTCGAACTCCTGACGGTCCTTGGCCATACGCAACCGTTCCAAGAACGAGGTGAATTCGCGCGCCTCATCCTCGAGCCGCCGCAGCGTCTCATCGCGATACTCATCGAAGGCTGCATTCCCGGTCGGCTCGAAGGCTTCCGCCTGTCTGCGCCAACGGTTCATCTTGTCTTCGAATGCCCCAGACATCCGTTGCTGCCAGCGAGCCCGGCTCCCATTTCGACCACATCCCATGCGTCCACTCCAGATCAGATAAAACAAGATTGCTAGGCCGATTGGCCAGAAGACGACGAACGCGACGACCATCAGCGCGATCCAGGCCGGCTGCCCCCAAGTGTCGAGGCGCGCGACGATATCAGTCATGGGCCTACTCCTTCCGCCCGTTGTTGCAGCGTTCTGCGTGGCCCGCTGTCCGGCGCACGGCACGCAAACTGCCAATCATCCCTGCTGACCTCAGGCTACCGGACAAATGTGAATGTGCTTCACATTCACATAGGTGGAGCGCTCAAGCCGCGACGTCAAGGGAACGTTTTGCAAATTTCGCAATGCGGGAGAGGGATGCCTTGCGCCTTAAATTTGAGTTGCACGAGGCCGCGCGCGCGAGCATCAGTCGCGCGCTTCGGCAGCGCGCCCGGCTCTGAACGATCGATCGCACGGATTGATCCTATCGATTGATCATGGATTGGCCGGAGTGGAATGGGCCGCTGCCGGACAGCAGCGTTTGAACCCACGGCACGCGGCAAGCGTGCTTATCGTGCGCTGAGAAAGGCGTATCGGACATGAAGGTCATTACAGTACTGGTCGGCGCGTTGATCGTCGGCCTCTCTGCTCCGGCTGCGAGCGCGCTGACGATCATCAACAAGGATGACCGCAGCTACCGTCTGCAGATCATTCAGGGTGACCGCACAAGCGAGGTTGAGATCGGCCCGGGCGCGGAGGTTGATGACCTCTGCCAGGAGCCATGTCAGGTCACGCTCGAGGGCGATCCTGAACCTTACGAGCTCGAGATCGAGGACGTCATCCAGATTGAGGACGGGCAGCTCTATTTCGCAGATGAGAGCCCAGAGCCGCCAACTCAAGGGCAGAACCAGTAAGTCGACCCACGACGGCAGAGTGCCGAGCGAAGGGGCTCGCACTCCAAACACGTCTGCTGGCCGTGTCACCGACGGCGCGGCCTCACGACACGATCCCATCGAGCCTCATGGCAAGCCCCCGGTTCGCCATGTGGCTCTTGGCCTCCGCGATCGTGAACGTGCCGAAGTGAAAAATAGATGCCGCGAGCACCGCGGAGGCTCCGCCCCGCGTCACGCCCTCGACCAAGTGGTCCAATGTGCCAACGCCGCCCGATGCGATGACCGGAACAGTCACGGCCGATGAAATGGCGTGTGTAAGCTCAAGGTCAAAGCCGCTTTTGGTGCCATCGCGATCCATGGAGGTCACCAATAGTTCTCCAGCGCCACGGCCGACGACGTCGCACGCGTAGTCGACAGCGTCGAGCCCGGTGGATTTGCGACCACCGTGTGTAAAAATCTCCCAGCGCGCCTCACCCGATCCCGTGCGGACGCTTTTGGCATCGATCGCAACGACGACGCACTGGGCGCCAAACTTCTCCGCGGCTTCATCGACGAAATCACGGTTTGAGACGGCTGCGGTATTGATCGAGACCTTGTCGGCGCCCGCATCGAGCAAGGCCTTGATATCGCTGACGGTCCGAACGCCGCCGCCGACCGTCAACGGCATGAAGCAGCGCTCGGCTGTCCGCGTGACGATATCGAGCAGAATGCCTCGGTCGTCGCTGCTTGCCGTGATGTCAAGAAAGCAAAGTTCGTCAGCACCCGCTGCGTCGTAGGCGGCCGCGGCCTCGACCGGATCCCCAGCATCAATCAGATCAACAAAGTTTACGCCTTTGACGACCCGTCCATCTTTGACATCGAGGCATGGGATGATGCGAACTTTCAAAGCCATCTGGTGCGCGTCCTGTCCGAACTGTCAGCGGATGAGACCGCGGCTGCGGAAGCTCACGTGGCCCTCGCGGGCGACGATGATGTGATCGTGAATGGTGATCCCAAGCGGACGCAGGGCGGCGATGATCTGGTTCGTCATGTCGACGTCCGGTTGTGACGGCGTCGGATCACCCGAAGGGTGATTGTGGACGAGGATAACGGCCGTTGCCGAGAGCTCGAGCGCTCTTTTGCAAACCTCGCGGACATAGACCGGAGTGTGGTCGACAGTCCCCTCCTGCTGCACTTCGTCGGCGATCAAACGGTTCTTCTTGTCGAGGAAGAGGATCCGGAATTGTTCGCGCGCCCCCCGGCCCATGGCGACATGGCAGTAGTCGAGAACCTTCTGCCACGATCCAAGGATCGGCTGGCCGCGGACCTCTGCGCGAAGTTGGCGCAACGACGTTTCACGAACGACGGCGAACAGGGCAACGGTCGCATCGCCAACACCCTTAACTTCCCGCAGCCGTTCAGGCTCGGCGGCCAAGACGTCTGCAAGCGTTCCAAAGCGCGCCAGGAGCAGCTTCGCGACGCCCTTGGTGTCGCCCTGACGCACGACGCCGAACAGCAGAAACTCGAGAAGCTCGTAGTCGTGCATCGTTGTGCTCGCGCCAGCGAGCACCCGTTCGCGTACGCGCTCCCGGTGGCCCGCAGGTCCCGCCACGGCGCCCGGGTCCGTGTTGGCACTGCCGCCATTCGCAGCGGCTCTTCGTGTCCGGCGCGCGGGCACAACGTCGTCGGCGCAATTTCGGTTCGATGACGCCGTCCCCTCGGCCTTGTCGACGCCAGCAGCAACGTTCCGATCAATCCCAGTGAAGGCGACCCCCTGGAAAGCGAAAGAGGATTGAGTGATGGCAGGTTCGTCGGGATCGCGACTAACCACTTGTTGAACCCCACGCCTCACGATGGCGACTGCAGTGCAACTGCGCCCAGCCAGAACGTCACACGGGTTACTGGGCGCGATCGGCCACCCCCGCCGGCCTTCGATCTGTCGATGGCCCGGTGCGCCATCGGCAATTCAAGCGGTGCCCGGCACGCGCCGAACCTCAAGCCCCTGCGCACGATCAGAAACAGCAAACGGATGATCCAGTCCGGCGGGCGAGTAGGTGAACACTTCACAGCCGCTTTCGGTCACGCCAACCGTATGTTCGAACTGGGCGGAGAGCTCTCGGTCTCTCGTGACGGCAGTCCAGCCGTCCGACAATATTTTGACGGTCGGCTTACCAATATTGATCATTGGCTCGATGGTGAACAGCATGCCCGGCTTCAAGACGGTGCCTTCGCCAGATTTGCCGTAGTGGAGGATGTTCGGGCGGGCGTGGAAGCTGCGACCGAGACCATGACCGCAGAAGTCGCGAACAACGCTGCACCGTTCGGCCTCTGCGTAGCGCTGGATCGCCTCCCCGATGTCGCCCGTCGTGTGACCAGGCTTGACCGCCGCGATCCCCCGGACGAGGGCCTCGTGTGTGATGCGGATCAGCCGTTCGGCTTTGCGAGATGGGAGGCCCGCGACATACATGCGGCTTGAATCGCCATGCCAGCCATCGACGATCAGTGTCACGTCGATGTTGAGGATGTCACCATCACGAAGCTGCTTCGCGCTCGGGATGCCGTGGCAGACCACGTGGTTAATTGAGATGCAGGATGCATGGCGGTAGCCGCGATAGAACAGCGTTGCGGGAATAGCACCGTGGTCCATCGCAAAGGCGAACAGCGCCTCGTCGAGTTCGCGCGCTGGTACACCCGGCTTGACCATCGGACCGACCATGTCAAGCGCTTCCGCGGCCAGGCGGCCCGCCTTGCGCATAGCGGCAAACGCCTCGGGCCCGTGCAGTTCGACATCGCCATCAGTGGCTTGGGATTTCACCGTCACCAGATTCATGTCGCTTGTAACCGACCTTCATCGCCGCATCGCGCAACATCGCGCCGTCAAGCTCACAGCAGATGAACTTAGAGCGCTTCCGTCAACAGTGGAAGCACTCAACACGGCCGTTGGTTCGCCAGCAGCGTTGCCGACACGTCGAGCTGGCGACCAGTTCGCTTGATCTGTCCTGACGGACAGAGATGCCCGTCCAGCAAAGCGTCGAACACACCCTGGCCGACGGCACGTGGCAGGGCTTCGACCCACGGCCTCACGACTGACCTTCGGCGCCCTCTGCGGCAATCTCCGGCACCTCGTCCACCGTCGCTTCAGCCATCAAACGCTGCGCTGCACTGATCCAATCGTCGCGCTCGATCTGACCGTTCAGCTTCAGTGCCTCGTCGAGCATCGCGATTTCATCATCGGTCAGACCGGCGATTTGCTCATACTTTATGAGATTGAGCTTGTAGAGTGCCGTCTGAAGTTCGCCCGAAATGCCAGAGATCCGCGTCAGCTCATCGCTTGTGCCCTTCGGCTTGCGGAAGCCTTTCACGACGGCATTCAGGCGCTTTGCGCGCGAATCCGTCCGCTCCGGAATGCGCGCAGAGCGGCCACGGCGCCCGCGAAGGTAGTAAAGTTTCGCGCGACGGACCCGACCACGGCGAACAACTTCGATGTCGGTGATGAACGGCGAATATACCGGGAAGACCCGCTCCACGCCCTCGCCGTAAGAGATCTTACGAACCGTGAAGCTCTCGTTGAGGCCCGAGCCAGAGCGCGCGATCACAACGCCCTCGTAAGCCTGATTGCGCACCGTCTTGCCCTCGACGACGCGGACAAGAACGCGAACCGTGTCACCGGGCTCGAATTCTGGGATCGCGCGCTTCTCGGCGATCCGGCTCATCTGCCGTTGCTCGAGTTGTTCGATGATGTTCATTGAGTGACCCTCGTTGTGTGGGGCGATACAAACAGCAGAGGAGCCACTGTGACCGGTCGACGATCACAAGGCTCGTGCAACGGAGCTAAAGCCGTCTAGGAATTGAGTGCCGGGCTCTAAGCGACCGGCGCCCGTTTGTCCAGTGGCTGTGGGGCGTGCCCACGCTTCGGGGTTGCGAGCGTAACCAGCCCGAACCGATTTCAGCCTCGCGCCCGAACCTGCGAGACCGGCAAGAGCGAGGCATAAGGCTTCAGCTGACACGCACGATCTCGCGCCGGAAAAGATCCGGCCCCGCACATATCGGTCGGTGCTCCAGCGGTCAGCGCCGCTGGATCGCCTTCAAGGCCTGCAGCGCACGATCAAGATGGAGACGGGCATCGTCGTCATCAGCTTTGGCGAGGGCCTGCTCCGTCGCGCTCAACTCAGCCTCGACCGCACGCGGATCGGCCTCGTCGGCCACAAGCGCGTGTTCAACCAGGACTGACAGCGAGTCCGGTGTGACTTCAGCGAATCCGCCCTTGATATAGATGGCTTTTCTCGAGTCGCTCAACGTCACGTGGATGACACTCGGCATCAGCGCGGCAAGCACTGGAGCATGCCCAGGAAGGACCGTGAAATCCCCTTCAGTGCCAGAGAGCACCACCTGCACAGCATCGGCCGAAAGCATCACGCGCTCCGGCGTGACCAGCTCGAACTTGAACATTCCGGCCATGCTCAGTCGTCCCCATCGTCCGAGCCATGCCCGATCTTCTCAAGCACGGTATCACGATCTTGCAATTTCGTCCCACAGAACGGGCAGAAAAAGACGGGATGATCCACCATCCCAGGCTCGTCGTCGTCGAGATCAATCAGGCCGACCGCCATGAACAGCAGACCGTCATCGCTCTCGGTGATCAACGGTTCAAAGTCCTCCGCGGCAATCGCATCACGCAGTTCCTCGCAGCAGCCTCCGAACTTCGCAGTCGGCGTTGTGTCGGCCATCACACAGTTCCTTTCGCCTATCGTTCCAAAGTGTCGATCCAGGATCCGGACCGAATACGCGAACGTCGCACTCCTGTGTCGAGCAGGCCTTTCACGTGACCGCGCCGGCACGCGCCGTCAATCGACAACTTTCGCAGGTGCCGATTGACACCGCGGGTACTCGTACCGCTTTTCGATCAGAAGTCCCTGGCAGACGCGTGTTGCGGATGGTGCAGGGATTTCTGGTCGGCGGTACTAGGCCGCTTCTGCGAGCTTTTCGGCCTTGTCCATCGCCTCTTCGATGGTGCCAACCATGTAGAATGCCTGTTCTGGCAAGTGGTCGTAGGCCCCCTCGACCAAGCCCTTGAAGCCTTTGATGGTGTCGGCGATGTCGACAAGCTTGCCGGGCGAGCCGGTGAAAACTTCGGCCGCGAAGAATGGCTGTGACAGGAACCGCTCGATCTTGCGCGCGCGCGCCACCGTCAACTTGTCCTCCTCGGACAGTTCGTCCATGCCCAGGATGGCGATGATGTCTTGCAGGGCCTTGTACCGCTGAAGCGTCTGCTGAACCCGGCGCGCCACGTCGTAGTGCTCATCGCCGATGATCCTTGGATCGAGCATCCGAGATGTCGAATCGAGCGGATCGACGGCGGGATAGATGCCCTTCTCGGCGATCGAACGCGACAAGACGGTCGTTGCATCGAGGTGGGCGAACGTTGACGCCGGCGCAGGGTCGGTAAGGTCGTCGGCCGGCACGTGCACGGCCTGCACGGACGTGATCGAGCCCTTCTGGGTCGTCGTGATGCGTTCCTGCATCCCGCCCATGTCAGTCGCGAGCGTCGGCTGGTAGCCGACCGCTGAGGGAATACGGCCGAGCAGCGCCGACACTTCCGACCCTGCCTGGGTGAACCGGAAGATGTTGTCGACGAAAAATAGAACGTCCTGGCCCTGATCGCGGAAGTACTCCGCAACCGTCAGACCCGTCAGGGCAACGCGGGCGCGGGCGCCTGGCGGCTCGTTCATCTGACCATACACCAGCGCTGCCTTTGAGCCGCTTGCAGACCCGTTGTTCTTGGTCGGGTCAACGTTTACGTTCGAATCGATCATCTCGTGATAGAGATCGTTCCCCTCGCGCGTGCGCTCGCCAACCCCGGCAAACACGGAATAGCCGCCGTGGGCCTTGGCGATGTTGTTGATCAGCTCCATGATCAGAACGGTCTTGCCGACACCAGCGCCACCGAACAGCCCGATCTTACCCCCCTTCGCATAAGGCGCGAGCAGATCGATGACCTTGATGCCCGTGGGAAGAATTTCTGCGTCCGTCGACTGGTCGACGAATTCCGGTGCCGGCGCGTGGATCGGCCGGAACTCAGTGGCCTGGATCGGTCCGGCTTCATCGACAGGCTCACCCACCACGTTCATGATACGGCCGAGCGTCCCCTCGCCGACCGGAACAGCAATTGCGCGGCCCGTGTCACGGACTTCCTGGCCGCGCACGAGACCCTCCGTCGAGTCCATGGCGATCGTCCGTACGGTGTTCTCGCCGAGGTGCTGTGCAACCTCGAGCACGAGGCGATTGCCCTCGTTGTCCGTTTCGAGCGCGTTGAGGATTGCCGGCAAATGTCCGTCGAACTGAACGTCGACGACAGCGCCTGTGACCTGCCGAATACGACCGGATGTTTGAGTGGACATGGTCTTCTGATCACCTTTCACGAAATGCCATCTGGCCGTTACCCGGTAAGGGCTATTGCTCGCTCATTCTCTGCTTTGATCCGACGCACCTTTTATCCGGTCGCGCGATCTGAAGGGGGTGTCCGTCGGGAGAGGACGCGCGCAGCACGAATGCCACGTCGACCGTTTGGATCGCTGATGCAATCGCACCGGCTCTCAGACCGACATCGAAGTCACGAACATCACCGTACACGCGTGCGCTCATTACACGGCCTCGGCGCCCGAGATGATCTCGATCAGTTCCTTGGTGATCTGCGCCTGACGCTGGCGGTTGTAGCTGATCGTCAGGCGTTCAATCATATCCCCGGCATTGCGCGTTGCATTGTCCATGGCCGACATGCGCGCGCCCTGTTCAGAGGCAGCATTTTCCAGGAGGCCCCGGAAGATCTGTGTCGCGATATTTCGCCGCAACACGTACGAAAGCAGCTCGGTCTCGTCAGGCTCGTATTCATAAAGCGCCGCGGACTTCGGCTTCGATCCTGCCTCGTCGCCGCCCGCCGGAAGGGTGGCGGGGATGATTTGCAAACCCATCGGTAGCTGGGCGATCACCGACTTGAATTCTGAATAATAGATCGTGCAGACGTCAAACGCGTTTTCCTCGAACATCTCGAGCACGCGGTTCGCAACTTGCTCTGCCTGCGCGAAACCAATCGCCTTCACATCCCGGAACTCGATGCGTTCGATGACGAGGCTCGCATAATCGCGGCGCAGCTGATCGTAGCCCTTACGCCCGACCGTTACGATTTTGACGGTTTTGCCGGCGGCCACCAAACGACCAATGTCCTGGCGGGCCCGGCGGGCGATATTTGTGTTGAAGCCGCCGCACAGCCCGCGCTCGGCCGTCATGACGACAAGCAGATGAACCTGGTCGCGGCCCGTCCCGACAAGCAGCGGCGACGCGCCTTCCTTGGTGACCATGGCCTGATTGAGATTTGCAAGGATCGCGTTCATGCGCTCCGTGTACGGGCGAGCAGCGATGGCTGCGTCCTGGGCGCGTCGCAATTTCGCTGCCGCGACCATCTGCATCGCTTTTGTGATTTTCCGCGTCGCCTTCACAGAGGCAATGCGGTTTCTCAAGTCCTTCAAACTCGGCATCGGTCCAAGACCCTCGCGCTCAAGGCTTCAGCAGCACGTCTCGGGGCCCGCGCATCTCTCCGTGGAGGGAAGAACTGCGCGGGTTTCTGTGCGCGGCGTCCTCAGGCGGTGAAGCCCCGCGAGAACGCGTCGAGCGTTTCGATCAACTTCTTCTCGGTTTCATCAGAGATGGCTTTTTGAGTGCGGATCGATTCGAGGATCGGCGCGCCCGAAGCCCGCATGTGGCGCAGGAATTCGGCCTCGAACCGCCCCACAGCAGACACTGGCATTTTGTCAAGGTACCCGCGCGTTCCGGCAAAAATGACAACCACCTGCTCCTCGGTCTTGAGCGGCGAAAACTGCGGCTGCTTCAGAAGCTCGGTCAGGCGCGCACCACGAGCAAGCAGCTTCTGGGTTGCAGCATCGAGGTCCGAGCCGAACTGCGCGAACGCTGCCATTTCTCGGTATTGGGCCAGTTCGCCTTTGATCTTGCCGGCGACCTGCTTCATCGCCTTGACCTGCGCTGAAGATCCGACGCGCGACACGGAGAGGCCGACGTTAACGGCTGGCCGAATGCCCTGATAGAAAAGATCGGTTTCGAGGAAGATCTGGCCGTCGGTGATCGAGATCACGTTCGTTGGAATGTAGGCCGACACGTCGTTGGCCTGGGTCTCGATCACGGGAAGCGCAGTCAGCGATCCAAGTCCATG
>JBHJOC010000048.1:0-9403 GCA_050330095.1 Hyphomicrobiaceae bacterium | reverse complement strand
CAGAAAAATTCCAAACGCGATCTCGAGCGCCCGCCGCGAAATGCCACTTGCCACCCGGACGCCGATCGGCGCAGCCAGAACGCCGAGCGGGATCATGGCCGCGGCACCAATCAGGCTGACATAACCGAACGATCCGAATGGCGTGCCTTCGACACCCCAGCCCGCCCACATGAAACCGATCATGCCCGGCAGTGCGATCACAGGTCCAAAGCCCGATGAGGTCCCCACGGCCTGCTGGATCGTTCGTCCGTAGAGCGTCATCATCGTGGTGATGAATGCGCCGCCGCCGATGCTCATCAGCGTTGAGACGATGCCGACTGCCGCCCCATAGACCTCAAGCAGCCGCGAGCGCGGAATGTCCGAACCCAAGCGCCAATGCGCGCTGCCGGCGAACTGCTTCGAGGCCATGAGTCCGGCAAACACGATCCACACGAGCGTCAAGACGATCGAATGGCTGGCCTTGGCAATCAGGCTGCCGATCACGACACCGATCACCACAGGGATTGCCAGCCGCTTGATGATCTCAATGTCGACGTTGCCCCGGCGGCGATGCGAGAGAAACGAACTGATCGTGGTCGGGATCATCGTGGCCAATGCCGTTCCGACGGCCATGTGCATGCGGATGGCCTCGTCGACCCCTGCGAACCTGAAGACCTCGAACAGGATCGGCACGAGGATGCCGCCACCGCCAATGCCGAAGAGCCCTGCCAGAAAGCCAGTGACAAGGCCACCGACGGCGAGCGCGGCGGCAAGGCCGAGGAGAGCGTCTAAGGAAAGGGTTTCCACGTCGTGCTCAATCGGGGGTGAGTGCGGAGGCCGCGCGGTGCAGCAAGTCCCGCTTGGACTTCGCTTTTGTTGGATTGACGGTGCGGGGACCGAACATTAGATCAAATCCGCGCTCTGCGGAACCAATCACATGCGTTGGTTCACGGCTCGCTTCGGCCTTCGGCTTGGCCGTCTGTCAGGCTGGCGCTGCTCGCCGACCTTGCGTTCGGCTTGCTTCACCGGGTTCGAAAGCGTCTGCGGCGTAATGCCGATCTGACCCGCGATCGAGGCGATGGCAGCCCGCTGCAAGGGGTGATCGTCACGGCGGTCGAGCACCATCCGGACGGCGCGCTCACGCACCTTGGGCGAAAACTTCGGGAATTCGGGTTGGTTCGTCATGGCTCCACTCTTTCAAGAGTTGGAGCCTCCGGCAATCTCGGGGCGGTTCGTTCACGTTGCCATCGAGCACGTCGGCGAGTTCGTCCTCTGTGTCCCGTTCTGGCCGCGCGAAGCCCGGGGGACAGGGCTGATCATCGAAGGTAAATGGGCGCCAAAAGCGCATAAGCCTTAAACAGGAAGAACGCCAACGCGAGGGCCAGGAAGGCCTTCGAATAGAAGCGAATCTTGCGGTCCGCATCGCTGCGGCCCTGTTGCTCCGTGCGAGCCGTTGCCGCATCGGACTCAACTCGCTGCTGCATCGTCGTCCACTCCAGTGCGTTGCGAGCGCATCATCGTCACAATCGTCCGTTCGCCTGGCCCGCCGCTTCAAGGTTCGACAGTCTGGACGGCTGCGCCGCGTTCAGTCCCGGCGCAACCATCATTGGGCGCGCCCGCTTATGCCCAGGTTAGAACGGCAAGAAGCCCACCTTCAGATCACGCGTGATCACCATTTGATCCGAACCTTCACAGCCCGGTGAGCCCCCCTTTCTCACCCGCTGCGAGCAAGCGCATATGCGCATCGAACGAACCGGCCGAAATCCAATCGGCCGCCGCTCGTGGCCGGTTTTGACGTGATGAGGCTGATTGCAACGGGAGCGCTGGCGATGGCACCGACACTAGCAACCAATGAGATGATGCAAGCAAGGACCGACGTCGATCGCCGACAGGTTCTGGCTTTGACGGGCGCCCTTGTCGCGGGCGTCGGGATCAGCACGGCGCCGTTCGGCGCAGGCCCGGCGCGGGCTTCGGCAGACCTTGCAACGCGCTTCGGTTCGCATGCCGCCGGCAGCACCGACGTGGTCGATAATGCCTTATGGGACGCAGCGCTGAAGGCGCACATTGTGCCGCGCGAAGATGGGCTCAATTTGTTCGACTATGCGGCCGCGAAACGCGACTCTCATGCAGAGATCAAGCGCTACGTCGAGACCCTGGAGGCGGTGGACCCGAGCAAGCTCGACCGGTCCGAGCAATTCGCCTTCTGGGCAAACCTTTACAATGCAAAGACCATCGACGTCGTGCTCGATGCCTATCCGGTCGGCTCGATCCGGGAGATCACGATCAACGAGGGCTTCTTTGGCTTTCTCAAGAAATCCACCGGACTCGGTGGACCCTGGAAGGCAAAGATCATGAAGGTCGGCGGGGTCGAACTCAGCCTCGATGACGTCGAACACGAGATCATGCGCAAAGTCTTCAAGGATCCGCGCATCCACTATTCGGTCAACTGCGCCTCGATCGGCTGTCCGAACCTTGCCGATCGCGCGTTCACGGGGCGCGACCTCGAAGCGCAACTCGATGCCGGCGCCCGCGCTTTCATCAATCATCCGCGGGGAATCGACATCGGCACCAATGGATCGGTCCTCGCATCATCGATCTATTCCTGGTTCCAGGTCGATTTCGGCGGCTCTGAAGTCGGGGTGCTCGACCATGTCCGCCAGTATGCCGAGCCGGCGCTTGCAGCAAAACTCGCGGGCAAAACAGCAATTGCGCGCTTCGATTACGACTGGGCGTTGAACGACGTCTGACCCCATCAACGAGCCCCATTGACCGCCCTGCCGGACGGTCAGTCCGCTGGCTCAGGAGAGCTTCATGACGAAACCTGGAAACCCGCCTGAGCCGGCGACGGCGAAAGCCGGCTCACCGCTCACGCGTTGGCTGCCGGTCGCAGTGATCGCCGGCCTGATGGTCGTTGCCTACGCGCTCGGGCTACACCGCTATCTATCGCTGCAGGCGATCGGCGAAAACTATGGCGCCCTGCGCGCCATGATCGACGCGAACTTCGTCCTCGCGCTGCTTGCCTACATGGCCTCCTACGTGGCCGTCGTCGCCCTCTCACTGCCTGGCGGGCTGTTCATGACGCTGGCAGGCGGCCTGTTGTTCGGCCCACTCGTTGCAATTCCTGCGATCGTGATCGCTGCGACGGCTGGCGCGACGATCGTGTTTCTGATCGCCAAGACGTCGCTTGGCGAGACGCTCGCCGCGCGTGCCGGTCCTTGGGTCGGGAAGTTGCGTGCGGGTTTCCAGGAAAACGCGCTGAGCTACATGCTGTTCTTGCGGCTCGTCCCGGCATTTCCCTTCGTCGTCGTGAACCTTGCCCCGGCGCTGCTCGGCGTTCGCCTGTCGACTTATGTCATTGGCACGTTGATCGGCATTGTTCCTGGAACGTCGGCCTACGCACTTGTTGGTGCGAGCCTCGGTGCGCCGCTTGAGGCTGAAAACGCCCGCCACGCCGCATGCGTTGCAGCGAATGGGATTGCGGGCTGCGCCTATTCCATCGACCTGTCCCAACTCGTCAGCCGCGAGTTGATATTTGCCGGCATCGCGCTCGGTATCGTCGCGCTGATCCCCGTCGTTTACAGCCGGTTCAAAAAGCGGAGCAAGAGCCATGCAGCTGCATAAGTCGTCCGGCATGGCCGGTGACCCACCGAGCGACCTCGGGAAGCCAACGGAGACGATCACTGCTGACTTGTGCGTCATTGGTGCGGGATCAGGTGGGCTGTCGGTCGCTGCGGCCGCAGCGGCTTTCGGGGTCAGCGTGGTGCTGATCGAGAAGCACAAAATGGGTGGCGACTGCCTCAACTTCGGCTGCGTGCCGTCCAAGGCGATGATCGCGGCTGGCAAACGGGCCCACGCCATGCGCACCGCAACTCCGTTCGGAATCACGCCGGTCGAGCCGACCGTCGACTGGGCTCGGGTCAATGATCACGTCCGCGATGTCATTGCGACCATCGAGCCCAACGATTCGGTCGAGCGGTTTACAGGGCTCGGCGTCAAGGTGATCGAGGCCGCCGGTCGCTTCGCGGATCGGTCGACCGTGATCGCAGGATCAACGCGCGTGAAGGCGCGCAGGTTCGTGATTGCAACGGGCTCCACGGCGTTCGTTCCCCCGATCCCCGGCCTTACGGGCGTTCCCTATTTCACAAACGAGACCTTGTTCGACAACAGAGAAACGATCGGGCACCTGATCATCGTCGGCGGCGGACCGATCGGGATGGAGATGGCCCAAGCCCATCGTCGCCTTGGCGCGCGTGTCACGGTTCTCGAGGGTGGCCGCGCGATGGCGAAGGACGATCCGGAGCTCAGTCGTGTCGTCGTCGAGGCGCTGCGCCGCGATGGTGTCGATCTGCGCGAAGGCACGCTCGTCGAGCGGATCGACGGTGAGGCGGGAGCCATCACGGTCACCGTCAAGACCGAAGCCGGACCTGAGACGGTAACGGGGACGCACCTGTTGATTGCAGCCGGGCGCAGGCCCAACGTCTCTGGGCTAGATCTCGAAAAGGCTGGCATCGCCTACGACGCACGCGGCATCACCGTGACCGCCTCGCTCGTGACGACCAACAAGCGCGTGTTCGCGATCGGCGACTGCATTGGCGGGCTGCAATTCACCCACGTTGCCAACTACCATGCGGGACTGGTGATCCGCCAGGCACTCTTCCGGATGCCCGTCAAGGCAAACACCGATATCGTTCCCTGGGTGACCTACACCGAACCGGAACTCGCCCAGGTCGGGCTGACGGAGGCGCGGGCGAAGGAGCGGTTCGGCGAGATTCGGGTGTTGCGCTGGCCCTATCACGAGAATGACCGCGCGATCGCCGAGCGCGAGACCGAAGGGTTCGTGAAGGTCATAACCGACAAGAAGGGCCGCATCGTCGGCGCGTCGATCGTCGGGCTTCATGCTGGCGAACTTATTCAGATGTGGTCGCTTGCGATTTCCCAGAAGATGAAGATCAAGGCGATGACCGACTGGATTTCGCCCTATCCGACACTGGCAGAGATCAACAAGCGGGCGGCCTATCGGTTCTATGCTACGGCAGCTAGCAACCCTATGGTGCGCAAGGTCATAGGTTGGCTGCGCGTATTCGGCTGATAGCGCGGCGACAACCAGAGGTCCGCGCAGCGTTTAATGCACGGTAACGTGCTTTGACGGCGCACCGTCTTTATCGTGCCACCACGTCGCCCGTCAGCGGATCGGTTACATAAACCCGTCCGCTGACGCCGTCTGGATCGACCTGCGTGCTGCCATCAAGGAGGCCGCTGTTGTCTTGAGGCGCGCAACCGCTGCAGGAGTTGCCGAGACTTGCAGGACCACCCTCAAGCAATGCCGCCGCCCCCAGCCCAGGCGGCCGCCGGTGCGGTTCAGCCGCCAGGGACTCCGCCGCGTTCCCGACTGGTTGCGCGCCTGCGCTCCGCTTTCCGTCTTGGGCTGCCGAGCAAGCTGCTGCTGCTGACGGTCGCTTTCGTCATGCTTGCCGAGGTTCTGATTTTCCTTCCGTCGATCGCAAATTTTCGCGTGAACTGGCTGATGGATCGCCTGACCGCAGGCCATCTCGCAGGCTTGGCGTCTGAGGCGACCGCAGACAGCGAGGTGCCACAGCGGCTACGGGACGACCTTTTGATGTACGCCCGTGTCAGGGCGATCGCGGTCAAGGCCACGAACCGGCGGACCATCATTCTGCCTGCCGATGGGCCGCTCGTCATTGATGCGAGTTTTGATCTCGGCCAGATGCAAAACGAGACCTGGTCGGAGAGCGCGCAGATGCGCTTGATGCTGCTGCGCGATGCGCTCTTCGTCTTTGTCGCGCCGCGTGATCGCGTCATTCGCGTCTATGGCCCGCCAAGCATGCCCAAGTTCGACGGGCTTGTCGTTGAGATCGTGCTCGATGAGAGTGCTTTGCGGACTGCAATGATGGCGTATGCTGTCAACATTCTCATCTTGTCGATCGTCATCTCCATCATTACCGCCGCACTCGTCTACTTTGCGCTCAACCGCCTGCTGGTGAGCCCGATGATGCGCCTGTCGGAGAACATGGTGCATTTCTCGAGAATGCCGGAAGACAGTTCACGGATCATCGTGCCATCCGGCCGAACCGACGAAATCGGCGTCGCTGAGCGCGAACTTGCCAGCATGCAGCAACAACTCGTCCAATTGCTGCACCAGAAGAGCCGGCTTGCCCAACTGGGGCTTGCCGTCTCGAAGATCAATCATGATCTGCGCAACATGCTCGCGAGCGCCCAGATGATGTCGGATCGACTCGTTGCAATCCCCGATCCGACCGTCCAAAGGTTCGCACCGAAGCTGATTGCAGCACTCGATCGAGCAATCGAATTCTGCAACGGCACGCTGACGTACGGACGCGCACAGGAAGCTCCGCCGCGCCGCGAGGTCTTCCGGCTGGAATCGTTGCTCGACGACGTTGCAGACAGCCTTGCCTTGCCGCGCGACACGATCGGCTGGACCACCCGAGTCCCGGACCATCTGACGATCGATGCGGATCGCGAGCATCTTTACAGGGTCCTGAACAACATTTGCCGCAATGCCGTCGATGCCCTGTCCGGCCTGCCGGACGGCGGCACGATCACGGTCGAAGCTGAACGGGTTGGTCTTGCAACGCGGCTCGTTGTTCGGGACGACGGCCCGGGCGTCCCAGAAAAGGCCCGACGCAAGATGTTCAAAGCGTTTGAGGGCGGAGTGCGGCCGGGCGGCACTGGCCTTGGTCTCGCCATCGCAGCAGAACTGGTGCGCGCGCACGGTGGCACCATTGCGCTGATCGAGATCGAGCGCGGCGCGTGCTTCGAGGTTGTAATCCCAGACCGACGTACGACGGAGGGCGTTCGATCGCTCAAACCGGGCCTGCCAGCCTGACGTCGAGCGGCCAAGTTGGCCGTCTGCGCAGAAAACTCAAATCTTAGCCAGGGGTTCAGGCAAGCCCGGAACGCTGACACGGGCATGAAACAACGCGCCCGTGTCCGGCAGAGCTTCGAGTTCGGCCGCGCTCATGCGCTGGCGCGCCGACGTCACGTAGAGGTCGCGCAGGTCAGCACCGCCCAGCGCGCAGGCCGTTACCTGCTTCACGCCGGTTTCAAGCACCTGATCGACCCTGCCATCCGGCGTCACCCGGACCACGAGCCCGGCGCCGTACCGCGCGTGCCAGATACCGCCTTCACAATCGACCGTCGCCCCGTCCGGGATCCCAGGCAGCGTCTCCTTGCCCAACAGAACCCGGCGGTTCGACCGCGCACCCGTGTCCGGGTCATAGTCATAGGCCCATAACTCACCGACCCAGGAATCCGCGAAATACATCGTGCGGCCATCCGGGCTCCAGGCGAGCGCGTTCGGGACGATGATGCCACTCTCTTCGTGGCGCACGACGCCACCTTCGAAACAATAAAGGTGTCCAGTTGGAATGCGATCGGCATTGTTGAGGGTGCCGAACCAGAACCGGCCAGTGCGATCAGCGCGCCCGTCGTTGCTCCGATTGACCGGCTGATCAGCCTCGAACACCGCTCGCGTCTCAAAGCTGGCGCGTGACGGGTCATAGACAAGCAGGCTCTTGCGCGATGCGAGCAGCAGCCGGTCGTCAGCGGTGAGCGCCAACGATCCGATCCAGTCGGGCATCAAGGCGCTCTCGAGCTGACCGGTTTCCGGATCAAACGTGCGCAGCTGACAGGTGCGCACGTCGCTCCAGATGAGCCGCCGGCGCCGTTGGCACCATATCGGCACCTCGCCCAACACATCGTAGGCTTGCAGAACTGGCACGAGGCCGTTCATGCGAGGCGCTCGAGCACGGCATTGGTGAATTGACGCGTTCCAGTTGTCCCGCCGAACTCGCAAGGACTGACGGCGCCGTCCGCATAGGCGCGCGTCACAGCGGCATCGAGCGCGCTCCCGGCTCGAAGCATTGCTTCGTCGCCCCGGCGTTCACCGAGCCAATCGAGCATCATGGCCGTCGAGACCAATGTCGCGGTCGGGTTGGCCATGTCTTTGCCGGCAATGTCGGGTGCCGAGCCATGGGCTGGCTGGAACAGCGCGTGGTGCGTGCCGATCTCGGCACAGGGTGCGAGCCCCATGCCACCAACGAGACCGCCGCCGAGGTCTGAGAGAATGTCGCCGAACATGTTTTCCATCACCAGCACGTCGAACTCCCAGGGCTTTCGCACGAGGTTCAACGCTGCCGCATCGACGTAGGCGTGGTCTGCACTGATGTCGCCGTGACGTGCTGCGCGTTCGTCGAAGATTTTCCGGAAGAACGCCATCGAGACGAAGACATTCGCCTTGTCGACGCAGGTCACGCGGCCCTTGCCCGTGCCCTTCGCGAGCCTGCGGCGCGCAAGCGAGAATGCGACATCGAACAACTTCTCCGATGTCTCGCGCGTGATTTCGAGGAAGTCGCGGGCAATACGATCGTCGGTGACGGTGCCGCGCCCGCGTGAAACAAACAGACCTTCGGTCGATTCACGCAGAATGATGAGATCAATTGCGCGACCACGCGGATCGGCGAGCACCGCGGGCGTATTCGGGTAGCTCTTGACCGGCCGGACACCGGCGAAAAGCCCGAAAGCGTCACGCATTCGCAGGTGCGGGGCAATCTCCGTCCCGTCCGGCAGGCGCACCTCCGGCAAGCCCATGGCGCCGAGCAGAATGGCATCGGCGTCCCGTGCAGCCTCGAAGGCGCCGGGCTCCAGATCGACACCGTGCTCGCGATAGTAGGCGGCTCCGCCCTTGTACTCAGTTTTCGCGAGGTGGAAGTTGAAGCGTCGTTCGAGGGCATCGAGCACGGTGATCGCCGATGCCATCACTTCCTGCCCGATCCCGTCGCCGGGAAAAACGGCGATCGTCGGCGCTGCGTGCGCTGTCATGGAGTGTCTTATCCTTTGCGCATGGTCGCGCCGCCACCTTCCTTGAAGGCAAAGCGCGTCCGGATCTCATCGGTGAGCCGCAAGCCGAGGCCCGGTGTGTTGGGCGGGCGCAGATACCCGTCCGTAATCGGCAAAGGCTCGGCGAGCAACGCATCGCGCAGCGGATAGCCCCAGGCCGGGTACTCCTGCACGAACACGGCTGGCTCCGTGAAGGCCCAGTGAAGGTTTGCGGTGACGGTCGCCGCCGATCCCCAGGCGTGCGGTGCGACCCGCATGCCATTCATGTGGGCTGCGGCTGCGATGCGCTTGCATTCGACCATACCGCCCGACGTACAGGCATCAGGCTGGACAATGTCGAGCGATCCTGCGTCGAAGAAGTGACGAAACTCACCAAGTCCATAGGATGTCTCGCCACCGCTTACCGGAATGGGCGTTGCCGCGCGGACTGCGGCATAGCCACGGTAATCGTCGCCCGCACAGGGCTCTTCGAGCCACGCGATGTCATAGTCCTCGATGGCGCGCGCGAACCGGATCGCTGTTTTGGCATCCCACGGCTCCGGGTGGG
>JBHJOC010000047.1:0-15549 GCA_050330095.1 Hyphomicrobiaceae bacterium | reverse complement strand
TCGGGATCAGTCTTGTGGGCGGCGATACCGACCTCGCCGACGGTCCTGTTTCACTTGGCGTCACGGTGATTGGCGAGGTCCCGGCCGGACGCATGGTTCCACGCGCAGGCGCCCGACCGGGCGATGTCATTTTTGTTTCAGGAACGCTTGGTGCGGCCGCAGTTGGACTTGATCTGCGCCGGCGGCATGGGCTTGCGGCCACGGAGGTTGCGCGCGCTGACGGTGCCGCCCTGGAGACAGCGCTCGCGCGGTATTTGCGGCCGCAGCCACGGCTCGGCCTGAAAGCCGCCCTGCGCCGTTATGCGCGCGCCTCGATGGATGTGTCCGACGGTCTCGCCAAGGATCTCGGGCGCATGGCGTCGGCCTCGGGCTGCCGCGCTGTGATCGACGTCGATGCCGTGCCCATCGATCCCGCCGTGCGGCTGGCCACATCGGATTTTGATACGCAGATGCGCTACGCCCTCGCCCATGGCGATGACTACGAGGTCATCGCAAGTGTCGATCCCGCCGATGCGACCCCATTCGCAGCCCTTGCCGCCGCGGGCGGCGTCCCGGTCAGCGCGATTGGACGGTGGACAGAGGGTGCGGGCGTCACCTGGCAAAGTGGGGGCGGGCGGGCGGTTCATCTCACCCGCTTGGGCTTCGATCATTTCGGCTGAGATCGTCCGCCATCCACAAGTCTAAGTTGGCAAACCCGCCTCAGTGTTGTGGTCGTGTTGCAACTCTCAGGCTTTTTGGGCATTTAACCGGCGTGCGGCGTCGGGCAAACCAAATCCCGACGTCCGTCAGCCGCGACACGCCTGCTTCAGTCGCGGCTGCCTATCACTTCCCACCATCGCCCGCGATACTCGCGCGCACTGCGGGGCCGATGCCTTGCGACACAGGGGACTGGAACGATGCAAGAGTTGCTTTGGGCCATTATTGCCTGCGGCGTGATCTCGCTTGCCTACGCGCTGTTCACGATCCAGCAGGTGATGCGTGCCGACCCCGGCACTCCACGGATGCAGGAGATCGCTGCAGCCATCCGCGAGGGCGCGCAAGCCTACCTGAACCGGCAGTACACGACGATTGGGATCGTCGGTGCTGTGATTGCGGTTGCAGCCTTGTATCTCGGCTGGGAAGTCTCCGTTGGGTTCTTGATCGGCGCAATCCTTTCGGGGGCTGCCGGTTATATCGGCATGCACGTGTCGGTTCGCGCCAACGTGCGCACCGCCCAGGCTGCTGCGACCTCACTCGCCGATGGCCTCGACATCGCCTTCAAGTCGGGCGCTGTCACGGGCATGCTGGTCGCCGGTCTCGCTCTGCTCGGGGTCTCGGTCTACTTCACGATCCTCACCATTGGGCTTGGACACGAGCCCTCCAGTCGCAAGGTCGTCGACGCCCTCGTAGCGCTCGGGTTTGGGGCATCATTGATCTCGATCTTCGCCCGGCTCGGCGGTGGCATCTTTACCAAGGGGGCGGATGTTGGCGGCGACCTCGTCGGCAAGGTCGAGGCTGGTATCCCGGAGGATGATCCGCGCAACCCGGCGACGATCGCTGACAACGTTGGCGACAACGTCGGTGACTGTGCTGGCATGGCTGCAGATCTCTTCGAGACCTACGCGGTGACCGTCGTTGCGACCATGGTGCTGGCTGCGATTCTGTTCGCTGGCCAGCCGGTGCTGACCGCGATGATGATCTTCCCACTCGCTGTCGGCGCGGTGTGCCTCATCACCTCGATTATCGGCACCTTCTTCGTGCGCCTCGGCTCGAACAACTCGATCATGGGGGCACTGTATCGCGGCTTCATTGCCTCGGCCGTGTTGTCGATCGGCGGGCTCTACGTCGCTGTGCAATACGTTCTCGGCAGCTGGGATGCCGTCGGCATGGCCGCTGGCCAGACGATCACGGGCCTCAACCTTTTCCTTTGCGGGTTGGCTGGCCTCGGCGTGACGGGCCTGATCATCTGGATCACGGAATACTATACCGGCATCGGCTTCCGGCCGGTCCGTTCGATCAGCCAAGCTTCGGTGTCAGGTCATGGCACCAACGTGATCCAGGGGCTCGCCGTATCCCTCGAAGCATGCGCCTTGCCGACGATCGTTATCGTTGGCGGTATCCTTGTCACGTTCAACCTCGCAGGCCTGTTTGGAGTTGCGATCGCGACAACGACGATGCTCGGTCTTGCGGGCATGGTGGTTGCGCTCGACGCCTTCGGGCCCGTCACGGATAATGCGGGTGGTATCGCGGAGATGGCCGGCCTTCCTGCAGAAGTCCGTCGCTCAACAGATGCGCTGGACGCGGTCGGCAACACCACGAAGGCCGTCACCAAGGGCTATGCGATCGGCTCCGCAGGCCTCGGTGCGCTGGTTCTGTTCGCAGCCTACACCTACGACCTGCAGTTCTTCATCGCCGAGGCGAACAAAGTTGGCTCGACCGAGTACCAGTTCTTCAAAGGGCTGCAGCCGAACTTCGAGCTCGCCAATCCCTATGTCGTGGTTGGTCTCCTGATCGGTGGCCTCATCCCGTATTTGTTCGGTGGCATCGCCATGACAGCGGTCGGGCGCGCAGCTGGCGCGATCGTCGAGGAGGTTCGCCGGCAGTTCCGCGAGCGCCCAGGCATCATGGAGGGCCGTGAAAAGCCCGACTATGCCGCCGCGGTCGACCTTCTGACGAAGGCGGCGATCCGCGAGATGATCGTGCCGTCGCTGCTGCCCGTCCTGTCGCCCATCGTTCTGTTTACCGTCATGTATTTCGTCGCCGGCGGCGGGATCGAAGGCAAAAACGCCGGCTTCTCGGCCGTGGGTGCGATGCTGCTCGGTGTGATCGTGACTGGGCTGTTCGTTGCGATCTCAATGACGTCAGGGGGCGGTGCTTGGGACAACGCCAAGAAGAGCTTCGAGGATGGCTTCGTCGATAAGGACGGGGTGAAGCACTACAAGGGCTCTGAGGCCCACAAGGCGTCTGTCACCGGCGATACCGTCGGCGACCCCTACAAAGATACAGCGGGACCAGCCGTTAACCCGTTGATCAAGATCACGAACATCGTTGCGTTGCTGCTGCTCGCCGTGCTCGCCCATTAAGGCAAGATGCAACGCGTCGGCGCTGCAATCGTGAGGCAAACTCAGGGCCCGGCTCGCAGGACGTCGGGCCCTGTTCGTTCCACCTGATCGGCACGCGTGAAGGCCCTCATTGGGAAGGTGCATCGATGACCATCGCGAGTTCGGGTGCCTACCTTGCCCCCGTCGCGCTGCTGCTCGCCTCCAACGTCTTCATGACCTTCGCCTGGTATGGCCACCTCAAGTTCACGGACAAGCCTCTCTTGCTTGTGATCATCGTGAGTTGGGGCATTGCATTTTTCGAGTATTGCCTCGCGGTTCCGGCAAACCGTTACGGATCGCAGGTCTATTCGCCAGCGGAACTGAAGACGATGCAGGAGGTGATCACGCTGATCGTCTTCTCAGCGTTCTCGGTGCTCTACCTCGGCCAAGCCCTCACCTTGAACCACTTGATTGGGTTCACATTGATTGCAGCTGGCGCAGCCGTGATCTTTCTCGGGCCGTTTTGATCCGCGACGCCACACTCAGCCATTGATCACGAACTCAGGAAGGCAACGGGTGCGAGCAACCTATTGGATCTCGTACCGCCTTTCGATCAGAAGTCCCTGGTGAGCACGTCTCGCGGATTGTGCAGCGACGTCTGATCGGTGGTATGAGGGATGCGTTCACGCAGAAGCGTTCGTGCGTGCAGGCCCTGGCGGCTTGCCGGCTGGTTCTTGGCGCTCAATATCAGGAGAGCGGCCCACGTGTCGCTGTTCGTGTCGAGAGCAAGACCATGGGACACGACCCCAGTGTTAGAAGCCGACCCGCGAGAGATCCCGACGAACGCTCACCTCATGAGTGGCGACCGTTGCCCGTTCCACTGCGTGGTGAGGCCGGGGCGGGCCACCGAACGCAACGGCATTTGTTGAACCGTTTCGTTCGCCAAGGCATGATCCTCGCGCTGAAAGCCTTGATCGTCCGGGCACTGCTGTCACGAGCACGTTTCTGACGAACGGTGGACCTAGCCTGCAAACCTGTCGTCGCGCAGGCATCGTGCCTCAGCTGCCCCCATCCCCACCAGACAGACCGCGACGCCCGATATTCCGGAACAGCATAGCAAAGATCGTCTCGTCGCGTTCGTGGGCCGCAGGTGTGGTCTTGGACAGGTAGTCGAACACTTTGCCGTCGCGCAGACCATAGTTGCCAACCCGCTCCACTGTGCCAAGCGGCGAGAAGTAGACGGCGAGCACCGTTCGATCGACTTCGGTCGGCGCGAAGAACGCCTGCTGCTTTGTCGTCGATGAGATGTAGTAGTAGGCTGTCCCGTTTTGAGTCTGGGAGGTCGTTGCGGGGCTGCCAAGTGCCATTCGCACTTGGTCTTCGCCCATCCCCGGCTGTACTTGCTGCACGTCGGTTTCGCGGAGATGGTTGCCGTGTTTGGTGATGGTTGCCCCGCATCCTGCGGCTAATGAAGCGGCAAGGATGGCTGCAGCAAGCATGCGCATAGGGGTCCGAACGAGGTTATGCGTCGTAACGCACGTACCAGCACGTTGAGGTCGGTTGTCGACAGCCACATGTCCCATGTCGTCAATCCCCAAAACCGCAGTCACGCCGATAGTGCCCCACGCGACACCTGGGGCCTCGATCGCTAGCTGCGAGTCGGCTGCAGTGCCACCAACCGGAGGACAGATGTTCGGACTTTTCAGACGTCGCGATCCCCACCGCCTTGCTGCAACAGAGCTTTATGGCTCGGTTGTGGCACAAGCGCGACACCCGTACTTCTACCTCCATCTCGGTGTTCCTGACACGAAGGAGGGTCGGTTCGAACTCTTGGTCCTGCATCTCAGCCTGCTGATTGAGCGCCTTCGGACGGGAGAAGCCGGCCAGCAGGATCCGCTGGCCGAATCAGTGACGGCTTGTTTCGTCGATGATATCCATGACAGTTATCGCGAAATGGGGTTGAGCGACACAAAAGTTCCCCAACTCGTGAAAAAAGCAGCAGGTGCCCTTTTCGACCGCACGCTTTTCTATCGCGATGCTGCAGCCGGCGAGACGGAAGGCGGGCTGGACCTCGCCTTCACCGAGACCGTTTTGGCAGGGATCGAAGCGGCCGAAATGCGATCCGAGCAACTCGCCCGATATTACCGTGCAGCTACGCAAGCGCTGACGAACGCGCCACTTGATGACATTCGCAAGGGGGCAATCGCGTTTCCGGACCCTGCAACGATCATGACGTGATTTTGGTTTGCTTCCGCGCGAGCTCGATGGCGAACGCATAATCGCGGGCTGCCTCCCCGAGTGACTCGAAGCGGCCGGATGCTCCCGCATGACCAGCTTCCATGTTGGTGTGCAGTAGGATCGTCGCCGGGCCTGTGTTTGCTTCGCGCAGTTTCGCGACCCATTTCGCAGGTTCCCAGTAGGTCACGCGTGGGTCGGTCAGGCCCGCAACCGCGAGGATGTTCGGGTAAGCTTGAGCGCGCACCTGATCATAGGGGCAATAGCTGCGGATCGTTTCGAACGCGGCCAAGCTCTCGACCGGATTGCCCCACTCCGCCCACTCCGGAGGTGTCAGCGGGAGGCTTGCGTCGAGCATTGTGTTGAGCACGTCGACGAAGGGCACATTTGCGATCAGGGCGAGGAAGAGATCGGGTGCCATATTCGCGACGGCACCCATCAGCAGACCACCGGCTGAACCACCCTGGCCAACGATCCGGCCTTTCTGCGTGAACCCGCGCCCGATGAGGTCCTCGGCCACGTCGATGAAGTCAGTGAAGGTATTGACCTTCTTTTCACGCTTGCCGTCGAGATACCAGCGATGGCCCTTTTCTTTGCCGCCGCGCACGTGGGCGATTGCGAAAATAAAGCCGCGATCGACAAGCGACAGGCGATTGGTCGAAAACCCCGCCGGGATCGAGATGCCATAACTCCCATAGCCATAAAGAAAAAGCGGCGCCGTCCCATCGAGTGGCGTGTCGCGGTGGTAGAGCAGGCTCACAGGCACGCTCTCACCGTCACGGGCCGTCGCGAGCAGGCGCTCGGTTACGTAATGGGATGGGTCATGCCCGCTCGGCACCACTTGCGTCTTGCGCAGAACCCGTTGGCGGGTCGCAATGTCGTAGTCAAACACCTGCGCCGGAGTCCGCATAGAGGAATAACTGTACCTGAGCGTGGTCGTCGCGAATTCATAGCCGCCGCCAAGGCTCAGCGAATAGCAACTCTCATCGAACGCGATCGCATGCTCGTCGCCGGTCAGAAGCTCGCGCACGACGATCCTCGGTAGGCCATCCTCGCGCTCGAGCCGGATCAGATAGCCGTCGCGGACGTCGATGCCGAGGATCAGGCAGCCCGGGCGGTGCGGGACGACCTCGCGCCAATGGGCTTCTTCTGGCTCTGAGACCGGTGTCTCGCAGATCCGGAAGTCTTCTGCGCCATTCGAGTTCGTGAGGATGAACAGCCGTTCTTTGTGGTGCTCGATGGCGTACTCGTGCTGGTCACGGCGCGCCGCGACGAGGCGTTGCGGGCTGTCGGCGACGCGCAGGTCGATGAGATGGATCTCGCCCGTTTCGCTCCGGCTGACCTCGATCAGCAGAAAATCGCCCGATCTCGTCTTCGAGATCGAAACGAAATAACCGGGGTCTGGTTCCTCGAAGACGCAGATATCGGCGTCAGCGCTCGTGCCAAGGACATGACGCCAAACGCTGCGCGGTCGGTGGTTTTCATCAACCCTGACATAATAGATCGTCTGACTGTCCGGAGCCCACTCGGCACCGCCGACGCGCTCAATGAAATCGGGCCAAACCACTGATCCGTCGATTTCGCGCACGCGGAGGGTGTAGAGTTCCGAGCCTGCCTCATCGGTTGCGAACAAAAAGCGCGCGTGGTCCGGGCTGTGCTCGAAACCGCCGATGCGCCAAAAGGCTTTGCCCGCAGCCTCTGCATTGCCGTCCAGCAGGATCGTTTCCGGGCCTTCCAGTGATCGCGGACGCCGGCAGAACAGTGGGTACTCGTGACCCGTATCGTAGCGCGTGCTATAAGCCCATGGGCCGTCCGGCGCTGGGACGCTGCTGTCATCCTCTTTGATGCGCGCGCGCATCTCGGCGGTCAGGCTGTCCCTCAAATCACTGGTTTTGGCGAACCATCCCTCGCTGTAGCGATTTTCAACCTCAAGGTGCGTGCGGATCGGCTCCGGCAAGAGCGTCGGGTCCTTCATCACGTCTTGCCAGTTGTCAGCCCGCAACCACCCAAAGGGATCGACGAGTTCGTGACCATGCCAAGTCTGCACCGTCGGGCGCTGCTCTGCGCGGGGTGGTTTCATTGGCAGTATCCTTCCTGTCACGCCCGGCCGGGCGCAGGCGCGACGCATCACGAGCACAACGTCCAGTGGCCGATGCAGTTGGTCCCGCACGCGTCCCAAGGCGGCGAATGATCAAAACAAGCGAGAGAAACAATGCTTTGATCGCCGGATTGGCCTGCGCAGGTTCGCGGGCGAGTTGCCGCGGGCGACTGACGAACCTGCAACAGCGGGCGCGTGTCACCAGTTCCCGGGCCACCGCGGCTTCGACGGCACCCCAGCACCCACTTTCCGTCGTTCGTCTGTCACCCTCGTCACACGCCGAGACGAAGTACGGAAAGCAAGGGGTGCGTGCAACATAATGATTCTCGTGCCGCTTCTCGATCAGAAGCAACTGCACCACCCTCACGCTGCATAAAGCAGAACGAGGAACCCAGCCAGCATGGCGATCGCCCAGAATGCCATCAAGCCCGTCGGCCATGTGCGACCAAGCACGCCGTTGGGATTGTGTGCGCGAGAGATGTTGCGTTCTGCTACTTCGGCAGCTCGCGAGCTGAGGGCGATGATTGCCTGCCAAGCGTCGCGTGCCAGAATGAGAAGGCTCGCTGTCAGCGGATAGCCGACGCGGCGATAGAGCCAGTCGGTATCGAGAACGGTATCGGTGCGACGCGCCGGCCAAAACCGCCAAGTCACGGCAGTGGCAAACACGAGGGCCGTCGCGAGCAGCAGTTGCACCTGCGTGACGACGTGGCCAATGGTGTAGGGTTCGTATGTTACGATGAAAGGCAGCCGGGGATAGAGTGAGATCGAAGGCGCAACACCGATAAACACGGCAAGCGCCGCAACAAGGCCCATTGCAGCGATCATGTTCCAGGGCGCTTCCGGTCCTTGGTCATCGTCGGCCGCCGCAAGCCTTCGGGCGTCACTCGGCGGCGCGTAGAAGGCGTCATACGTCACCTTCAGTCCTGCAACGAGAAAGACGCCAGCGCTGCCGGCCATGAGCGCGAGCCACGCGACAAAGGCGCCATCCTTGACGGCTGATGAGACGAGGAATGCCTTCGACACGAACCCCGCAAACAAGGGCGTCGACATTGCCAACGCCCCAACGATGCAGAACGTTGCCGTGACCGGCATCGCGCGCGACAAGCCGCCGAGCTCGGAGGCGCGCGCCGTCCCGGTCTTGGTCAGGACAGCGCCCATGCTCATGAACAAGAGCGCCTTGTAGAGAATGTGGCAGACCGCGTGGGCAGCGACGCCATTGAGCGCGAGTTCCGAGCCGATCCCGACACCGACAACCATGAAGCCGAGTTGGTTGTTCAGAGCATAGGCGAGCACGCGGCGCAGATCATCCTCGATCACCGCGAACACGATCGGGACGATGGCCATGATGGAGCCGATCACGATCAGAAGGTCGCTACCCGGGAACCCGCGCGCGAGCGCATAGATTGCAAGCTTGGTGGTGAAGATCGAAAGCCAGACCGTTCCGGTCGGCGTTGCTTCCGGGTAGCTGTCCTGAAGCCAGTTGTTGAGCAAGGGGAACGCGGCCTTGATGCCAAAGCCGATGAGGATCAACCAGGCATAGAGCGGCGTCGATGCCAGTGCCGCGACGTCGATGTCTGCGATGACACCGAAGCGGCTCGAACCCGTTTCGTGGACCAGCAGCAGGACGCCAGCGAGCAGGATCACCCCCGACCCCACCTGGACGATCAGGTATCGCATGCCGGTGTCGAATGCGCGCTCGGTGCCCCGCCCCCAGATCAGAAACACCGATGTGATCGCCGTGATTTCCCAGAACACGAACAGCGTGATCAGGTCGCCAGCGAAAATGGCGCCGATCGCGCTGCCCGCGTACATCAGTGCAGCCGTGAGCTCGAGCCAGCCGCGCACGTGCAAGGTGTAAAGCGTCGCGGCGAGTCCGGCGATTGCGAAGATGAGACCGAAGATCAACGACAGCTTGTCGACCCGCAGCGTGACGAGTTCGTAGCCGAACAGCGTGAAGACACCTGCGTCGCCGAGATTGAGGCTCAGCATGTGCATGAGCGTCGCGACCCCGAGCAAAAGAGCGGCGGGGCCGCGCACGATATGCGGCAGCAGCGGCAGCAATCCTGCGCCGACAATGAGGATGAGGCCGGGGTTCACCTCAGCGATCATAATAGTCCTCCGCCTGCGACAGGATCGGTCGGACGAGGCGCGCGATTGCGATGAAAGCAAGACCCGCGATCAAGCCGGTTGCAGCGTAGAACGCAAAGAATCGCTCGAGCGCGAACGGACTGTCTTTGTCGAGCATCAGGCCCGCGGCTGCACTGAGCACGGTTGCGATCGCCAACCCGGTCACGATGCTGCTCGCTGGGATGCCCTGACCTGGGCGCGTTCCGGACGGCGACGCAGCGTGCTCGGCCGGAGTGGAGCGCGAAACGCCAGGGGTGGCCGCCGCCTGTGAGACTGGGCGTTGAGGTTCATTGGGCATTGGGTGGCTCCGGCGCTGGCGCACCAGCCGGCGCGGCTTCCGTGGCCGACGGCGATGGTGTTGGGTCTTGGAGCGACGGCGCGGGTGCCGTCAGAGCGTCGCCTGGCGTTGTGACGGCGAGCTCGATCAGGTCTGCGATCGGTTCCGCCGTAAAGAACAAGACGAAGCAGGCGATTGCCGTCAGGCTCAACGGGATGAGGCAGGCAATCGGTGCCTCTGCGATCTTCACGGGTTGCGCCGGATCGTGACCTGCCAGCGGCCGAAAGAACGCACGGCCAACGATCGGCAGCAGATATGCAACATTAAGGAGCGATGAGATCATCAGAACTGCGACCGCGAACGAATAGCCAGCGTCCAGCGCCCCCATGCCGATGAACCACTTTGACCACGTGCCTCCAAAAGGCGGCAGGCCGATGATCGACAGCGCGCCGATCAGAAACGCCGTCATGGTGATCGGCATCACGCGGCCCAGTCCGTCGAGCTGACTGACCTCCGTTTTATGTGCGGCGACGTAGATTGCACCGGCGCAGAAGAACAGCGTGATCTTGCCTGCTGCGTGCATCACGATATGCAATCCGCCCCCAACCACACTTGTCGATGTTGCCAGCAGAGCAGCGAGTACGATGTAGGCGAGCTGGCTCACGGTGGAGTAGGCGAGGCGGGCTTTCAGGTTGTCCTTTGTGAGCGCGACGACAGAGGCCGCGAGGAGGCAGAACGAGACGAAGTAGATCAGCGGCTCATTGAGGCCCGTGGCCGTCAGGCGTTCGATCCCGAAGACGTAGACGATCACCTTCAGCACGGTGAAGACACCGGCCTTGACGACGGCAACGGCGTGTAGGAGGGCGCTCACCGGTGTCGGTGCGACCATCGCGGCGGGCAGCCAGAAGTGGAACGGCATGACGGCCGCCTTGCCGATGCCAAATATGAACAGGGCGAGCAACAGCCCGATGGTCTCAACCGGCGTGTCGTCCGCGAATAGACCGCCAGGCGTGAAGTCGAGGGTGCCAGCCACGCCATAGGTGATGATGATCGCCGGCAGCAGCAGTCCCATCGATGTGCCAAGTAGCAGCAACATGTAGGTCCGGCCGCCGGCCTTCGCCTTGCCGTCTGCCTTGTGGGTCACGAGTGGGTAGGTCGAAAGCGTCAGGACTTCGTAGAAGACGAACAGCGTGAGCAGGTTCTTCGAGAACGCAAGCGCCATCGTCGCCGAGATCGCAATCGCGAAGCAGACGTAGAATTGGGTCTGCCGCGGTTCTTCACCGCCCCGCATGTAGCCGATCGAATAGACGGAATTGACGAACCAGAGCGTGCCCGCGACCATCGCGAAAAGCATTCCGAGCGGCTCGACCTTGAAGCCAAACCCTACGCCGTCAGCGAGGCGCCAGCCGTCGATCTCCGGGCGAGCGCCTGCAAGAACGTGCGGCACCAGCGAGGCGACGACGACGAACAGCGCTGCCGCGGCCCCGAGCGTCACGCCCTCCCGGACATCCGGGTAACGGCCCAAGGCGGCTATACCGACCGCGGCCAGAAGGGGGATGACGATCGCTGCGACCAGCAGGGTTTCGGGTGCGGCTGCGATCATCGTTTCAGGGCCCCGAGCAGTGCTTCGGCTGCTTCACGCGCAACACCGGCCGAATAGGTGGTTTCGATGCCGAAATACACGACTGCGGCACACATCAGAGCGATCGGCAGGCGCATTGAGACGCCCGGGTCCGTCGCCTCGGCGCACTCCGGGCTCGGCGGTCTGAAGTAGGCAACTTCGATGATCCTGCCGACATAGAGGACGGCGAGGATGGAACTCGCGACGATCAGGAAGACGATCAGGTAGGCGCCATCCGCGACAGCGCCAGCGCCGAGATGCCACTTGGAGATGAACCCCGCCGTGCCGGGAACGCCGATCAGGCTGAGTCCACCAAGAACGAACGCCCCCATCGTCAGCGGCATGCGCCGTCCGATCCCGGACAGCTGGTCGATCTTGCCGTGCCCGATGCGGAAGACGACCGTTCCGATCGCAAGGAACAGCAGAGCCTTGGTCACCGCGTGATTGAAGATGTGGACGATGCCGCCAGTCAGCCCCTCGACGTTGGCCAGGCTGATGCCGAGCATGATGTAGCCGACCTGGGCTACGGAGGAATATGCGAGGATGCGTTCGACGCGGTCCTCATAGAACGCCAGAAGCGAGGCTGCGAACATGGCAATCAGGGACAAGACCAGGATCGCTTGGGTGATCGGCAATTCTGAGATCGAGATCGCCGTTCCGAACACCGTGAAATACATCCGCACGAGGATGTAGACGGCCACCTTGGTTGCCGTCGCGGCAAGGAAGACGGTGACGAATGGCGGGGCGAACGCGTAGGCATTCGGCAACCAGACGTGCAGCGGGAACAGAGCAAGCTTCAGCGAGATGCCGACGACGATGAAGGCGAGGGCGGCGATCACCGGGTTGGGGTTCACCGCGTAGACGTCGCCGAGACGCGTTGAGATGTCGGCGAGGTTGAGCGAACCCGTGACGATATAGATGAGGCCGACGCCGATCACGTAGAAGGTCGCGCCAATGGTCCCCATGATCAGGTATTGGTAGGCAGCCAACAGCGCCCGGCGATCCCGTCCCATTGCAATGAGCACGTAAGTGGCGATCGACGAGATCTCCATGAAAACGAAGATATTGAACGCGTCGCCGCTCGCAGCCATGCCCAACAGGCCAGAGACGCACAGCAGATACATGGCATAGAACCAGGGCTGCATCTCGGCATCGACGTCTGCCGGCACGCTGCGCAAGGCAAACGGCATGCCGATCGCCGACATCACGCCGACGAGAGCCAGCACAAACGCGTTCAACACGTCGATGCGATATTCGATCCCGATCGGCGGTTGCCAGCCACCGATCGCATACGAGATGACACCATTCGACCGGACCTCAAGCAGCAGCAGAATTGCGAGGACCGCCGTGACAATCGCAATCGCGGTCGTGACGGCCCAAGCAATCCAAGCGCGCGGGAGTAAGGCGACGATGCCCGACCCGAACAATGGTAATGCAACTGTGAGGATGGCGAGCTGATCGTGCAGCGCCAGCGCCTCGGCAGGGGTCGGGGTGGTCATGAGGGGCGATCGTCCTCGAACAGTTCGTCTTCTTCGATCGTCCCGTAGGCCTCGTGGATGCGGATCACGAGCGCCAGTCCGAGCGCCTGGATGCCAATGCCAACGACGATTGCCGTCAGCATCAGGACATGTGGCAGCGGGTTGGCATAGACGGTGAAGGCGGGGTCGATAATGGGTGCGGTGCCGCCGTCGATCTTGCCTGCCGTGAGGTAGAGCAGGTAGATCGAGGTTTGGAAGAGCGCGAGACCGATCAGTTTTTTGATCATGTTTCCACGCGCAACGACGATGTAGAGGCCCGACACCATGAGAAAGATCATGATGGCGTAGTTGTAGTGCTTTGCGATCGTATCGAAGGTTTCCATCAGCGGCCCCTTTCGACGAGCGCGTAGAAGATCGAAAGCATGGCACCCGTGACCGCGAATAAAACGCCGATCTCGACCCAAATGACCCCGTAATGGTGGCCCTTGGCCGCCTTCTCCATGAGCACGCCGAAATTCAGGAACTCCCTCCCGCTGAACAATGCGGGAATACCCGCGGACATGTAGACCAGGACGCCCAGAGGCCCGAGGGTGTGGGCGAGCGCCGGTGGGAACGCGCGCTGGGCTGCGTACATGCCGAACACGAGGCCATAGAGAATGACGGCGGCTGCGACAATCACCCCGGCCTGGAAGCCCCCGCCGGGGCTGAGTTCTGCGTGGAAATGCACGTAGAGACCAAACACGATGATAAACGGCAGCAGGATCTTGGTCGCGACCCTCAGGATGGTGTCGAGCCTCATGTGTCGCCACCCCGCGTGGGCTTGCCGACCGACCGCCGCCTGCTCCGAAGCAGGAGGATGACACCCAGCGCCGCGGCGAACACAACGACCGTCTCGCCGAGTGTATCGAAACTGCGGTAGGCGCCGAGAACGCTTGCCACAACGTTCGGGATCGTCGTTTCCGGGATCGATTGTGTAATGTAGTGCGGCCCGACGTGGGTGTGCACGGGAGCCGTCGCGAGTCCATAATCCGGTAGGGTGAACGTCGCATAGACGAGCACCACCGTTACGACGGCGCTGATCGCAAGTGCCCACCCTTGACCCTTGGTTTTGCCGAGGTCGGTCGTTTTGGTGATGTAGAGGGTGGCGAGGAGGAAGACGGTGGAAACGCCTGCGCCGACGGAGGCCTCGGTCATGGCCACGTCCGGGGCATCGAGCACCATCATCACACTCGCCATCAGGAAGCTGTAGACGCCCGCAAGAATGACGACGCCGATCATATTGCGTTGTACGACTATGGCGACCGTGACGGCGGCCAACAACGTCAGCAGCGCCATGTTGATATACAGATCCATGGCTCAGGACTCCCCGCTTTCGAGGTCAGCAGGTCCCGCTGTCGCGGCCTCGGTGGGGCGGGGTCTTCGGTCCTCGGTGAGTTCCGGCTCAATGCCCGAAATGATCGCTGCCTGTGCGAGCGCGTGGGCGGCAACCGGTGTGGTCAGCAGGATCAGGGCAAAGATGAGGACGAGCTTCAGGCCAACGGCAAACGAGGGTGCCTGCAGAAGCAGCCCGGTGAGCAGAAGTCCAGAGCCCATCGAATCGATCACGCTCGCGCCGTGCATGCGCGTGAACACGTCCGGCAGGCGCACCAAACCAATCCCACCGGCCACGAGGAAGAACGAGCCGATAAGGATGAGCACCCAGCTCGAGACATGAAGGAGGAGATCGATCGCCGTCACTTCTGGTCCTCCGTCGGGTCGTAAGCGAGCGTGCCGTGGCGGAAGAACTTGAGCGCCGTGAGCGTCGCGATCAGGTTGAGGAACGCGTAGACAAGCGCGACGTCGAGCCATTCAGGCCGTCCCGTCAGGAACCCGAGGACTGCAACGAAGAGGACCGCCAGCGTGCCGACTACGTTGGCTGCAAGGATGCGGTCGAACACGGTTGGGCCGGCGATGGCCCGGACTACCGTGAGGGCGAGCGCGACAAGCACGGCAATCATCGCGACGAGGTACATCAGGCGCCCCCTTCAACGCGCGCGACGCGCCGGTCCATGTCACCGCTCTCAACATCGTCGGCGTTGTCGCGCGTGAGCGCATGCACGAGCAGCTTGTCGCCTTCGGTTTTCACCGTAATCGTGCCGGGTGTCAGCGTGATTGAGTTGCCAAAGGTCGCGCGGCCAACCTCGGTTTTCTGGCGTGTCTTTATCACGGTGAGCGTCGGGCTCACGGGCTGCCTGGGGTCGATCACGAGGAGCGATACTTTCCAGCAGCTTTTGAGCATTTCGATCAGCAACCAACCCCAATACACCAGGACGCCCGGGAAGTAATGCAGCGGCAGGCCTTCGGTATCGGCCGTCTTCATGCGGTTCGACAAGAAAAGCGCAAAACCGATCGACAGCGCGCCAAACGCCAGCAACAGAACATCGAACTGGCCGGACAGGCCAAGCCAAAATGCGATCAGCAAAATGGCGAGAAGCAGTGTTCGCACGGTCTGACGGCTCCCCCGTTGTGGCTGCTCGGTTCAGCCAAAGAACGCCGCGTCGGTTGTTTCCAGCTGGACCCGACGCAAGACGGTGTGGAGCACACCGCCGCTGGTTGCGTCGAAACGATGACGGGCCTCATGTGCTGCCATGGGCTTGCACTGTCAAGAAGCGTGCAGCTGCTCCGCACGCGCCGAAACGCGAAATCGCCGACTG